>CANIBQ010000046.1 GCA_947465645.1 Acidobacteriota bacterium
CACGCTGATCGCTGCCGGCAGCTACACTGCGCTGTTCGCAGTCCTACTCGTGCAGGCGCTGCGCGGGGAACCCGTGATCGCCCCCTCCACGTCCACTGTCGTGCTGTTGGGTGCGTGGGCGCTTGTCACGGCGGTCGCGGTGGCTGCTGCGTCTCGTGCGGCGGATGCGAGGACCTCGCCGATTGTTCTGGGATGACCTATGACGCCTGACCAACTGTTCTCGATCGCGAACGGCGTGGCGCTGTGCGCTTGGGTGCTTCTGATCGTGCTGCCGCGGCAGCGATGGGTCTCCGAAGTCGTGGCGCCGATCGCGATGCCGGCGCTTTTCGCGGCGATCTATGTAGGAATTATCGCGACCCGATGGAAGGGCAGCTCCGGCGGATTCTCGTCGCTGCCCGATGTCGCGAGCGCGGCATTCCGCACCTGGCAGTCGTGCCGTGCCTCCTGCTCACGTTCCTGTTCGGCCCGGCCGGCTGGCTTGCGTATTCCGGCCTCCGAACAGCGTATGGCTTTCGTGGCGTGCGGACTTAGTCGGCGCGCAGCACCGCAATCGGATCCATCCGCGACGCGCGGCGGGCGGGCAGATAGCTCGCAAACAGCGCGATGCCGTGCGAACGGGTAGGAGGGTGGCAGGCGGCGGGGCTGGTCCCGGCCATCGCGACGCCCCAGCTCTCGCCGAGCATTCAGGATAAGTCGAACGAAGGAGGCGACTTGCATCACAACTGGTTTCTCAACCCGCGGAAGACGGCGCAGCGTCGGGGTTGCCTGGGCCGGGAGCGCCCAACATCGCCACATTGCGACAGATCGCGAGTTCATCGGCCTGATTCAGAACCCGCACTTCCAAGCCAAGCACTAGAGTTCGTCGACGGGCTCGGGGGCGAGGTGCTTCTCCTGAAAAGTCGCGCAGTGGCTATTCTGAGCCTCCGGGATGAACGACCTGCAGTCCGAGGACGTCCTCGAAAGGGTCGAAATCGCGATCGCAGTGGAGCAGCGCATGCGAATGCTCGAGACAGAACGTCGCGATGAGGCAATCGATTGTCTTCCGGACGGTCCGCCCACGAGCGCGCAAGCCGCGATAGTTTCGCGCAGCCGCCTCCGCGAGAGCGATGCCGCCGGTGTCGAAGATCTGGAAACGGCGAAGTATGCGAAGGACTCGAGCGGCGGCGGCATCGGTCGAGACGCCCTGGAGCACCTCGCACACCGTCAGGTCGAGCAACCCCAGACGGCGGCGCTCCGACTCTCGATCGAACCACTCGACTTCGGGTGTGCTGATGCCGTTCAGGTAGTCGACCCAGACCGTCGTGTCGACGATCACCACGTGGTTACCGGTCCGTTCCGGTTCGGCCGAGCCGGCTGGCGTTCAGATCCCCGGTCCACTTCACCTTTCCCCGCAGGTGTCTGATCGCGCGCTGACCGCGGACGTCGACCAGCATGCGCAGGCCCTGTTCGACCACGGCGCGTTTGGTTGTCGCCCCGCTCGCCCGCATCGCCTGGCGCATCAGGTCGTCGTCGATGTCAATGTTGGTTCGCATCGCCCCTCCATGTGTAAGGATCGCCGATCCATGTGTAGGTGGCAAGCGGGATCGGCTGGCCGACCGACGGCGGTCCGAGTGACCAGGACTCGCCTCGGGCAAGGCGCGGCGGTTCTCAACTCCAGATGCGTCGCGCCGATGCGAGGCGCGCTGACCTGTCAGTCGCCGACGGCGCGACGCCTGTAACTGATCCGGGACACTTAGAGGTCTGACACAGTTCTCGACGAGAGTGCCGCCCGCGTTCCCTTCAACTCGTTACCGATGAACGAGATGCGGATACAAGATGCGAATCGGATCGGCGTGTGTCATAATCTTCGTCCTGCCGCTCGCAAGTTGTTGATTCTAAAGACGGAGAGATGTCCGAGTGGTTGAAGGAGCACGCTTGGAAAGTGCTTCCGGCGACCAGCACCAAGCGACATCCACGCACCTCTACGCACAACCCAATCAAGGACTTACCGCCACTCCGTGTGTGTCGGTGTGAGGCCGTGTTCGTCCCGGTTCCCCGGGGTTTTCGGGTCGGCCTTACACAGTTTCTACACAATTCTTGAATCGACTTGTTGGCGTACTCCGACGTGTTGCTCGGTGTGCGTCCGTACCCGTCCTCGCGGTCGGCTTGCCAGCCCGTGGTCGGCGGCCGTACAGTGATGACGTGTCCCCTTTGCGCGCGCGTGTGGAGAACGGACGACTGCATCTCGACGAGCCGACCGAGCTACCGGAGGGCACCGAGTTGGAACTGGTCGTCGACGATGACGGTGACGATCTGACCGATCAAGAGCGTCGCGCATTGCGCGAGGCGCTCCTGACATCCTGGTCGTCCGCGGAGGCGGGCAGGTCGCGCCCGGCGTCCGCGCTGATCGATGAGCTGCGTCGTCGGCGGTGAACCTCGACGTTCGCACCACTCCAGAGGCGGACGATCACGTCCGCGCAATCGATGGCTGGTGGCAGCGACATCGAATTGCGGCGCCCACCCTGTTTCTCGACGAACTTGAGGCGGCTTTCTCGCTCATCGGCCACGCGCCAGACGTCGGTCATTCGTATCGGCGGTCACCGATCGTTGGCACCCGGCGTGTCCTGCTTCCCCGCACGAGATACCACGTCTACTATGTGCTGCGCGAAGACGTGGTGCTCGTCCTGGCCGTCTGGCACGCCAAGCGCGGCAGCGGCCCACCGCTGCGCCTTCGGTAGCCACGACGCAGGGCCGTGAGGGGGCCAGCGTCGCGTACCGGACGATCTCCTTCATCTGCGCCACCTCCTCGGATGGCGCGGCCTTCGTGTGGCACCAGATGCTCCTGGCGACTTCTTCGTAGTTCATCTCACTCTCCCTCGCTTGGCTAGGCGTCGTCGGTTGACGTCTGCCAGCCAAGGAAGTCCCTCGCAGGGGCGGTAGCGATCAGGCCGTAGCACACAGGGATCAGCGTGTTCCAGGCCATGAACGACACGAGCCCCGCTCCCGAGAACACCCACCGGTCGAACAGCGCTGTGCACGCAGCGCCCGCGATACTGACCACGCCGTTCGCGACAAGAAGGTAGCGGACCAGGTTTGCGCGCCGACTGCCCCTGAACCCGGGAGAGACAAGCCACGTTGCGGCCCCCAGAGCTGCGTAGCCGAACATCTCGAGAAACCACGCGAACGACGAGGGATTTGCCATAGTGAGGTGAGTCAGGAACGGCGGCCGATCCGGCAGCATGCGCGGAATGAAGCCGAGCTGGATTGTGTAGTTCGTGAAGACGAGCGCTGCGTAAGTAGCGGTGAAGATCAAGGATGCCGAGGTCCGCACGCGCAACTCCCGTGATGCCGCTGCATGGCAGGCGGCGGCGAACAGCACGAACCCTGACAACAGCAGGTACCCGAGAGCGTACGGGAGGGCCTGGATGGGCCGGTAGTGGTCCGCAAACGTCAGGACGTCCTTCCACGGTGGCTGGGGCGCAAGTCTCGACACGGCGAGCATGGCCACTGGCCCCGACAATACCGCCCCGACCGAGACCAGAATCGCAGACACCCGGAATGCTCGAGCGATTGATACCGGCTGTGGCATGACCGTGTCGTCTTGTCCCCGCGCCTTGCGCGTTGCCTCGCTTTCGCGATGAGTGCCTAGCAAATGTTGGAGTAGACGGCTCCATCCGACTCGCAATGATCCGCCCAGGCCGCACGCGGTCGAGCGGGGCCGCACCTCAAGGTTGGCGCAGATCTTACCCCGTTACCGGACGCGTACTGCCGGTGGGCGTCTACTTCCGAGGCGACCCGCCGAGTGGCCCAAAGGAATTCCTCGGGTCAGCGGGATCGGCGCGCGCCGTCCACGGCTCTCTCATGCCAGCGATGCACCCTGGTGTGGTCGCAAGGTGAGAACCGCCGCGATGACCGCGCCGATCATCAGCATGGGAATGATCACCAGCGCCGGGCCCGCGGACACGCCGATGGCGGCCATCCACACGATCTTGGCTAGCAGCGCGAGCATCTGGAGCGATAGGAAGACCGCATACACGGGCGCCAGCAACTCGCTCGGCGAGCGCCGTCGCAGATACCCGAACCCCGCGAGCAGGGACGGAGGCAGGAAGAGGGCGAGATCGAAGCCTTGCACGATCATGGTCGTGAAGTGTGCGAGCCCCGTTGGATACAGGGTGCCGGAAAGCAATGGAGGGACGACGACGCTCAACCACAGGAGGGCGATGAGGCTGCCATTGACCAGCAGGAACCAGCCAACGTAGCGACGGGCGCCTGACGAGTCACTCCGGCAGGCGAATTCCGCGGGCGGCCGCGCCAGCATGAGTCGCGCGAACGCTTGGAAGGACAACAGCACGAGAGCCACCCATGGCAGGAACAGCGGGTTGTACATGGCCATCGCCAGGTAGAGGACGTACTGGACCAGCACGTACCCGACGGCACCGGTCAGGGCCAGGTGACCTGCGCGAGACCCGCGCCGCGCCCAGAGGAGCGACCCCAGCAAGAACGGCACGCCGATGGTCAGCGTCACCGCGTCCTGGGCGAGCCCCTGCACCGCGACGTCAGCGGGCATGTGCCGGTACGGTCCGTACCCGTAAAGCACCACGTCCTGTCCGCGTACTGACGTGTGGTGGCTCGGCCCCGGCCCCCTGGTGAACACGAAGGGCGCCGCCGCAGACAGCGCGGCCAACGCCGCCAGTGCCAGAACAAGTCCGGTCAGGCGCTTTGCGGGGATAACGGATCCACCACGCCGGTCATGATTGATGGAGTCCACAACGTGAGGAGCATAGCTGAGATCGTCGGCACCCACGCTTCGAGGTCTGGGCATCCTTGCGCCGTGAGCGCCGTGTCGGATTGGGCGCGGCGATCGCGGTGGCTCTCCCACACGTAGCGCGCTCACATCCTTGGGGATGCAGACCGCGTCGCGCGGTTCCGAGCGCTCCGAACCGATCGTCTGATGACGCCCTCCGGCGTACGCCGTTCTCAGCCGTGCCGCTCGACCCGTTCCTTGACGCCCAGCAACATGCGCCGATCCATCGCGAAGCCGATGGGCTCGATTCCGACGCCGTAGGCGAGCGTCGTCGCCAGGTCGTCCGACGTCGCCGCGCGGTAGCGGCTGATGAACCGGCAACGGGCCGGACCGAGCGGCTCGAGGAAGAAGAGCCAGCTCCCCTCGACCCAGCTCTTGCCTGCGGTCTTCGCGGCGGGATCGGCGGCACCGAACGCGAGCCAATAGCGCCCGCGCTCGACCTCGACCACGGCGAGCGGCGGCATGTCGGGGTGCAGCGTGAGGCCGTCGCCCGCCTTCACCTCCCACTCAGGGTGGACGCGCTCGGCGTTGCGCACGTCGCACCCGACCACGTTCTCGAGCCACTGGTAGCTGTAGAAGCCGCCCCGATCCGCGCCGATCTGCGCGATCCACGGCCACACCGCCTCGACGGGTGCGTCGATCTCGATGCCGTGCGTCCAGAACGAGCGCGGCGAGGGGATGCGCTCGTCGCCGGGATAGGTGCGCGCAGCGGTGGCCGCGTCGACACCCCAGTGTCGCTGACTGCTCCGGAGAAACGGCGTGAGCATCGCGGCCGCCATGATTGCCGCGCCGCTCGCGCCCTCGGCCACGTCGCGCCAGCCGTCGCGCGCCATGCCCTCGGCACGGCGCTTCAGGTTGTGGAGCTGCGCGGTCTCCATGAGCCAGTGCACCGGTGTGATCCACGCCGCATGCACGCGCTGATCGGGAGAGAACGCTGCGCGCACCCGCACGTGGAGACGCGTGCAGTCCGTGTCCCGAGGCTCGAGCGCGAAGGCCCACGTCACGTGCCAGAAGTGCGCCGGCCGGGGCGACGCGAACGGCCGCTGCTGCTTCGCCTCCGGATCGAAGAGCCCGCCGAGGACGAGCGCGCGCTCCGGCTCGATCGCGAGCACCTCGAAGCCGTCCCTACCGTCAGGGGTCGCGGGGATCACCTGTCCGATCTCGAGCGACTGCATCGTGGGGTGGAGCTCGCGCGCCGAGGGCCGGTTCGCGTTGTCGAGCGCGTCGAGCGAGTAGAAGCCTGCCCGGCCGCCGCCCATCTGCACGAGCCACGGCCAGATACGCGCCGGCGGCGCGTCGATGGTGATGCCATGGGTCAGCGTCCCGGTGGCGTCAGGCAAGAGAGCGTCGCCCGGCAGCGGCCGCTCGTCTTCCCGGCTGTCGGGCGTGCCGTACTCCCGGGCCAGCTCGGCGAAGAGCGTGCGGCGGATGAAATGCGAGCCCGGACCGACCACGATCCAGTAGCGCTCGAAGCGTCTCCACGACGCCTCGTCAGTCGCGTCGACACGCACCTCGATCTCGACGCGGCTGTCCCGAGCGCCGAGCGGGAGCACGCGAAGGGCCCACGCCACTTTCACCCAGCCGGCCTGGTGGAACGCAGCGTAGGCGGCGGGACCGTCCACGTGCATGAACGGGATGTCGAGCTGCCACACCTGGCCGATCGCGCCGACCACCACCTCGCGAGGCTCGTCGATCAGGATCTGGAAGCCTGGGTGCTCGGGACTGGAGGCGATCGCATCGAGTCGGAGCTCCACCTTCTCGACCGTGCCGACGAAGCGCGATGGCAAGGTACGCAATGCGAAAAGCGCCTTGACCAGCGACGAGCGCGCGAGGTCCTCGTGGCGGACGAGTTCCCACGCACGCTCAGGTGTCAGCGCAAGCTCCACGGAGGAGAGCTCCAGCTTGCGCGGGGTCGGCAGGACGCGATCGAGGGCGGTCATCCAGTGCAGGATACCCCTCTCGCGCGGCTCTGCCCAGGCAGGTTCACCCACCCGGCCGTGCGAGGGTCTAAACGTGGAATGGGCTCATGGCGCCCGCCCGTGGGTGTCTCACGCCTACTTCAGTCCGCGCGCGACGATGGACGAGCGCCGCGAATGTGACGGGATCCGAGACCATGACGCGATCTCGGTCCACCTACGAGCGGGAGTGTTCCGTGGAGTGAAGGGCTGGCGTTGCGCAGCGTGCGTCTCAACTTCTGATCAAGCGCGTAGCCTAAAGTCAGAGACGATCGGGTAGCGAGCTGCCCGCGAGGCGCGTCGTCGCCTGCAGTCGGGAGACTCGCGAACGCCCGTAGGTGATCGAGCCACATTAGGAGGTCTTACACAATCCGCGGCTTGCTGCTCCGCTTCGTTCGCTGCAACCCACTGAATTCGCTGAGGTTCGAGTTTCAGGCAGCGATGGGACACGGCGTGTGCGATAATCATCCACCGACCGCTCGCAAGTTGTTGATTCTAAAGACGGAGAGATGTCCGAGTGGTTGAAGGAGCACGCTTGGAAAGCGTGTGTAGGGGAAACTCTACCGTGGGTTCGAATCCCACTCTCTCCGCCACTTCGCTTCGGGGTCTATTCCGGTCAGCTCAGCCCTTCCATGCCTGGACCTCGACCATCACCCACGGTAGCCGTCTCTGCTTCTATCGGCGGAAAGTTTTCGATGCCTGCGCTGGCTCATCGGGCAGCCGCGACGCATAGAAATAGAAGTAGTCGATCTCGGCAACTTTCGGGTCGAAACGATTGAAGACCTCGGCGCCAGCCGCGTATCGTTGAGGCAGGAAAACCTAGCCCTGTCGCGAAGACTGCTGTTGCCGGCGCACCGATGCTGGCATTGCGCGATAATCCAGCGATGGCCGATCCGACCTTGCCCGCGGCGCAGGCGCTTGATCTGCATTCGTTGATCACGCCCACCGAACACGGCATCGCCAGCCGCGTGCTGGCGAAGCGTAGCGGCGGCAACGTCACGCTCTTCGCGTTCGATGCAGGGCAGGGCCTGGCTGAGCACACGTCGCCGTTCGATGCGCTTGTGATCGTGCTCGAGGGAGTCTTCGCACTGACCGTCGGATCGACTGCGGTTGAGGCACGTTCCGGCCAGATCGTGCGGCTGCCCGCGTCCGTATCGCACGCCGTGGAAGCGCGCGAGGCGTCACGCATGCTCCTCGTGATGCTTCGCGACGCCGCGTGACCTACATCTCCACCTGAACGCCCAGTTCCACGACGCGCTCGGGCGGCAGCCTGAAGAAGGCCGTCGCGCGAACCGCATTGCGAGACATCAGCACGAACAGCTTCTCACGCCAGATGGCCATACCCTTCCGGCGGGTGACGATGATGGTCTCGCGACCGAGAAAATAGGTCACGTCATCGGGATCGAGCGGAAGGCCCTGCGTGCGGGCCTGCAGCAGGGCGGAGGGCACATCGGGATCCTCCATGAAGCCGTACTGCACGCGCACGTTGAACAAATGGTGCCCGAGTGGTTCCACCGACACCCGATTCTCTTCATCCACGTGTGGTTGCTGCGCGGTGGTGACGGAGAGCAGCACGACGTGGTCGTGGAGAACCTTGTTGTAGCGAAGGTTGTGGGCGAGCGCAGGGGGAGTGCCCGTCGGTTGCGCCGTCATGAACACGGCCGTGCCGGAGACGCGCACCGGTTGCATGGCGGTCACCGTTGCGATGAACTGGTCGATGGGAACGGCACGCGCCGTGAGCCGCTCGGCCACCAGGCGGCGACCGGTTTTCCATGTCGTCATCAGCGTGAACAGCAGGAAGGCCACCGCCAGCGCGACCCAGCCGCCCTGCAGCAGCTTGAGCGCGTTGGCGCCGAAGAAGGCCAGGTCGATCGTCAGGAACAGGACCATCAGTGCTATCGCCGCCGGCTTCGGCCACCGCCACCGTTCGGTCATGACGACATAGAGCAGCAGCACGGTGATGACCATGGTGAGCGTGACGGCGATGCCGTACGCCGCCGCGACCGCACTCGAAGACCCGAAGCCGACCACGATGAGCACGGTGGCGCACATCAGCGCCCAGTTCAACTGAGGCACGTAGATCTGACCCATCTCGCGCGCTGACGTGTGCTCGACGTCGAGCCGGGGCGTGAGTCCGAGCTGAATGGCCTGGCGGGTGATGGAAAACGAGCCGGAGATCAACGCCTGTGACGCGATGATCGCCGCAGCCGTGGCGAGCACGACGAGCGGTGGCAACGCCCACGATGGCGCGAGCAGGAAGAATGGATGCGTGACGGTCGGATTGGTCAGCAGCAACGCGCCTTGACCGAGGTAGTTCAGCAAGAGCGCCGGCAGCACGAACGCGAACCACGCGAGCCGGATCGGCTGTTTGCCGAAGTGGCCCATGTCCGCGTAGAGGGCCTCGCCCCCGGTGACCACCAGGAAGACGGCGCCGAGGACCGCGAATCCGGCAAAGCCGTTGACGGCGAAGAAGGTGACCCCGTGCCGCGGATCGAATGCCGCGAGCACCGCCGGCGCCTCCGCAATCCAGACGACGCCCAGCGCTGCAATCGTCAGGAACCAGACGACCATCACCGGACCGAACAGCCCGCCCACACGGTGGGTCCCGTACTTCTGAATGGCGAACAGCCCGATCAGGATCACCACGGTGGCCGGCACGACGTACGGGCGAAACAGCGGCGTGATGACTTCGACGCCTTCGACGGCACCCAGCACAGAAATAGCCGGCGTGATCATGCCGTCGCCGTACAGCAGCGCGGTTCCGAAGATGCCGAGTGCGATCAGCAGCGGCCGTCCGACCGCCAGTCTCGCCGGTCCACCCGCGACGCCGGCCCGACTCGGGATCAGGGCGGTCAGCGCGAGCACGCCGCCCTCGCCCTGGTTGTCCGCGCGCATCACGATCACGACGTACTTGATCGAGATCACGAGGACCAGCGAGTAGATGATCAGGGAGAGGACGCCGAGCACGTTCTCATGCGTCGGCGGCACGGAATGCGATCCAAAGAAGCACTCACGGAGCGCATACAACGGACTTGTCCCGATGTCGCCGTAGACGACGCCAAGCGCAGTCAGTGTGAGAGGCAGCACGCGCCGCCGGTGGGGGTGGGCGACCGAGGGCGTACGGGGTACTGGCGGATCAGCCGGATCGGACACGAAGCCCTCCAAGTGCCGCCGGGGTTAGCTGACGGGCTCGAGGTTGGAAGTCCTCTACCGGCGGAATGCCGGATGCGCCCCTGGAGTTCGTGTGTGACGAGCTCCGTTGGTTCCCCCGTATCGCGCGAAGCGAATTAGGCAATCCCCTATTATGCGAGGACGGTCGGGGTCCGGGCCACACTCTTTCGCACCCGTGCCATCCGCGCGGCAACCAGTGCCAGGGGCGCCGCGGTAAAGCTCAGCAGAGCGCCCATCTTGGTCTCAGCCAGCGCAGTACCTTCGGAAAACGCCGCCGTCGCGAAAAAGAGCGACACGGTAAAGCCAATCGACGCGACGATGCCCACGACCGCCACGTCGGCTACGCGCAGCCCCGCGGGAAGACGTCCGCCCACCAGGCGCGCGATGCCAGTGAACAGCAGGATGCCGATTGGCTTTCCGGCCAGGAGTGCGGCCAGCACGTAGTACGTGCCAGGGCCGATCTGGGCGAAAGGCACCCCGGCGTTCGCGAACCCGAAGAGCAGCAGGATGAACTGCACCGGCGTCGCCCACCAATGCTCGAAGCGATTCAGCGTGTCCTGCTGCTCCTCTTCTCGCGGATCGAAGATCCCGAGGTCGCGTGCGCTGTGCGGCATGAGCGGCACGATGGGTACCAGCGCCAACGCTGGATGAAACCCGCCGAAGTGCAGGGCGGCCCACGACAATGCCCCTGGCCCAAGGACGTACGCCCAGAAGTTGCGCGTCCCGCGCCGCCTGAGCCACAGGGCCAGGAGGACCGCTGCCGTCATCAACACGCCCAGCGCGACGAACGAGACCGATGCGGACGGATAGAAGACAGCCAGGATGATGAGCCCGAGCGCATCGTCGGCAATGGCCAGCAGGAGCAGGAACGGGACGGCGGGATGCCCGCTCGGAAAGATGACGCGCGCGACCATGGCTGAGAACGCGATGTCGGTCGCACAGGGAATGGCCCATCCGCGCGTGAGTTCGGCTGGGCCGAACGTCGAAGCAAGGCCGACGAAGATCAGCGCCGGCGCAGTCATGCCCCCGACCGCTGCCGCCAAGGGCGAGAGGGCCTGACGTGGAGATGCGAGGGGACCGCCGGGTAAGGTGGCTTCGAACACCTCCTTCGCCGCCAGAGCGAAGAAGAACACCATTCCGACGTCATTGACCCAGAAATGGAGCGGGTGTGCCGCGTGTTCGTAACCTGTCAGGTCAACGTTCGCCCAGACGACTGCCGCGATCGTTCCCGCGAGGAGCAGCAGCGAATTGTTGAGGACGAGGCGAACGAAGGCTGCCAAGGAAATCTCCCGGGGTCGACCTGGGCCGCACCCTTCAATTGGTCTCTGAGTATATGTTGTGACGTCTGCGTATCGATCCTTGGGAGACGCGAGGATACTCGCGGCCTCCCGATGGGGCTACAATCTGCCGTCGGCGCGCGTTTCCCTGTAATCCCGAGGCAATCACAGTGCACAAATCTCTTCTGGTCGCCGCATGCGTGATGTTCGCGGCGTATACCGTCTCAGCCCAGAATCCGGTGACCGTGATCGAAGGCGGCACGCTCATCGACGGCAACGGCGGCCCACCGATCCCCAACTCGGTCGTGGTCATCGACGGTGCACGGATTCAGGCGGCCGGTGCGCGCGGCACCGTGACCTATCCGCAGAACGCCAGAATCATCAGGGCCGAAGGCATGACCGTCCTGCCCGGACTGATTGACGCGCACATCCATTCGCTCGATTTCTTTCCGCAGTTGTTCCTGCACTTCGGCGTGACCACGGTGTACGACACCTCCAATCCCACCGACTGGGTGATCGCACAGCGCGACGCACTGCGGACAGGCAGGATCAAGGGACCGCGGATGTTCGTGACGGGCGAGATCATCGACGGTCCGGAAGAAGCCGCGGACGAACGGCGCGACGGCTACCGGACGCAGGTCGATACCCCTGACCAGGCCCGCACCCTCGCGCGCAGCCTGCTGACGCGCGGCGTGGATGCGCTCAAGGTCTACCAGAACCTCACCCCCGAGCTGCTGCGGCCGGTCGTCGAGGAGGCCCGTCGCGCCGGCACCGAAGCCGTCGGCCACTCGCGCGACGCGAAGGAGGCGGTGACGGCGGGATTGAGATTCATCGAGCACACGACGCCGATCGCGCACTCGACGATCGACGATCCCGAGAAGGTGAAGGCGATGGACGCCGGCCGGCTGCGCAATCCGGAAGCCGACATGAACCCGGCGTTGTTTCAGCCGCTGATCGACCTGATGCTCAAGAACGGGGTCTACTACAATCCCACGCTCTCACGAACGCTGATCAACGCGCTGCCGAAGCGCAACCAGTGGAATGCCGAAGCCGCGCGCCTGATCGAACAGCCGGAGTACCGGTTCATTCCGAAGGCGCGGCGGGAGGTGTGGCTGCGCATGGCACGCGACACCGGGGGCGACATCGACCCGCGCGCCGCCGAAGGGCTGCGAAAGACCTACGAGTTCACCCGGCGGTATGCGCAGGCTGGCGGCCGCATCATCAACGGTCCGGATTCCGGGCCGTCGTCTGGTCCGGCCAACATGGCCGGCCTGGCGATGCACGTGGAGATGGAAGCCCTCGTCGACGCCGGCCTCACGCCAATGCAGGCGATCCTCTCCTCCACGAAATGGGCGGCCGAGCTGCTCAACAAGAAGGACATCGGCACAATCGCGCCCGGGAACGTCGCCGACGTGATTCTCATCGAGGGCGATCCGCTGGCCGACATCCGCGCGACCCGGAAGATCCGCACCGTGATCATGGACGGCAAGGTGATCGACACGACACTCGATCCGAATTTCCAGAATCCGCTGCCGCGGCCGTTCTCTGAATATCCGATGGACAACCGCGACCCCGAGGTCGATACCCTGACGCCGAAGTCAACGCGCCAGGGCGGCGGCGACCTGCGGATTGAGCTGACCGGACACAAGTTCACGCCGCAGTCGATCGTGCGTCTCGACACGGCGGATCTGGCGACGACGTTCGTCGGCGAATCGAAGCTCACGGCGACGGTGAAGTCGTCGCTATTGAAGCAGGTCGGAACGTTCGCGGTCACGGTCGTCAATCCCGGACCGAGCGGCGGCGTGACGAAGGCCGGTTATCTCGTGGTGACGTACCCCTGACGAGCGCCGACGCGACCCGACACTCCCGGAGGATCGGGTGTAATATCCGCCCTCTACATCGAACCGGGAGGGAAAACGTCATGCGTCGATTCATCCAGGTCATGGTGTTCGCGGTGGCGTTCCTTGCAGGAAGCGCGCTCTCCGCCTACGCCCAGGCATCCATTGCCGGCGTTGTGAAAGACACCTCGGGCGCCGTCCTGCCCGGCGTGACGGTCGAAGCCGCCAGTCCTGTGCTCCTCGAAAAAGTACGTTTGGTTGTTACCGATGGAACCGGGCAATACCGGATCGAAAATCTGCGGCCCGGTGCCTACAACGTGACGTTTACCCTGCCCGGATTCAACACGGTCCGCCGTGAGGGAATCGAACTGACGGGCACATTTACCGCGTCGGTGAACGCCGAACTGCGGGTCGGCGCGCTCGAAGAGACGATTACTGTCAGCGGCGAAACGCCGGTGGTGGATGTCCAGAACACGACCCGCCAGATGGTGCTAAACCGAGATCTGATTCGCGAGATTCCCTCGAGCCGCAGCCCTCAGATTCTCGCCGGGCTGCTCCCGGGCGTGGTCAAAGGCAACGCAGACGTCGGCGGACTCGCCGGCGAGTCGTCGTCCGCCTCCGGATCGATGACCGTCCATGGCAATGCCGACTCCCGGTCCGAGATCAACGGCATCTCCATTCACGCAACGCAGGGAAGCGGAAACACCGGTCTCGGCAACGTCGGCGCATATGAGGAAATGCAGGTCGACACGGGAGCGATTTCGGCGGAGCAGAAAGAAGGCGGCCTCCGGATCAACATGGTCCCGCGCGACGGTGGCAACGAGTTCCGCGGCGACTTTGACGGTGCCTTTACCGGCCAGGCGCTGCAGGACAGCAACTACAACGATTCGCTGAGGGATCGTGGTCTCGCCGTTGCCAACAAGCTCGACACGTATTACGACCTCAATCCCTCCTACGGCGGTCCGGTCAAGCGGGACAAGCTCTGGTTTTTCGGCACGCTTCGCCACCTGCACACCTCGGACTTCGCGCCCATTTTCTTCAACCGGAACGCAGGCGATCCAAACTCCTGGATCTACGAACCGGATACGCGGCAGGTCCAGAACAGCAACACCTTCACCGCCGTCTACGGACGGCTCACGTGGCAGGCGGCCGCCAAGCACAAGGTAAGCGTCAGCTACGATTTCGCGCATCAATGCGAGTGCCCGAGGGGCCAGAGCGCGGCATTCTCACCCGAAGCGAGCCTCTCGAACTACGCGCCGGTGAAGCCGATTGAGCTGCTCATGGCTGACTATTCGGCGCCGTTGACGAATCGGCTGCTGCTCGAGGCGGCGTATCTCAAGCGCGACTCCTTGAGCAGCCGCCCCAGGACCAATATCTATTTCACACATGATCCCGGGGGAGTGAAGCTGAATTCGGTGATGGAACAGTCAACCGGCCTGACCTACCGCGCGTCCGGCACGACGCTCACAGCATCGAAGAACCCGACGCGGCTGTCGAAGGTGGCCTTGTCGTACATCACCGGTGCGCATTCGTTCAAGGTCGGGTTCAATCTCGGTTTTCAAGGCCAGGATCAAGAGGTGTTCGACAGCGACTCTCCACTGAGCTTCCGCTTCAACAACGGGGTACCCAACCAGTTGACGCTGCGCGCGACACCGTATCGCACGTTCATCAACGAACTCGATCACGGAATGTTTGTTCAGGATCGCTGGAGCGTCAAACGAGTCACCGTGACCGGCGGCCTGCGCTACGACTATTTCGACGTGTCGTTTCCGGTCACTCCGGTTGGCCCTGCTCCGCTCGCCCCGGCGCGCGACATCACGTTCCCCGCCACCAAGGGCGTCCGCTGGCACGATCTCGAACCCCGAACCGGCATCGTCTACGACGTCAGGGGAAACGGCAAGACGGCACTCAAGGCGAGTGTCAACAAATATCTGGCCTTCTATGGTGCGCCCAATGCGGGCGGAACCACGACCCACGCTGCGTTCACATCGAATATGGGACCGGCAGCGCGGCTGATCAACAGTACGACGCGATCGTGGAACGACGCGAACCGCAACTTTGTCCCCGATTGCAATCTTTCTACGCCGTCGGCGAACGGTGAATGCGGCGCCATGTCCAATCCCGACTTCGGGAGTACACGCCCTGGTTCCAGCTACGATCCGGAGACGCTCACCGGCTGGAACAAGCGTCCGGACAGCAACTGGCAGTTTTCGGCGGGCGTGCAGCACGAGCTCGTTCCGCGAGTGGCGCTCGACGTCGCTTACTTCCGCACGGTCTACACCAACCTCGTCGTCACTGACAATCGGGCGGTCGCACCTTCAGATTTCGACACCTTCAGCATCACTGCACCGCTCGATTCGCGTCTTCCGGGCGGGGGTGGGTACGTCGTCTCCGGCCTGACCGATCTCAAGCCCGCTGCCTTCAGCCGGCGGGCGGACAATTTCATTACCTTCGCCGACAATTACGGCAAGTCGATCAATCACTGGAACGGCGTCGACATCGTGATCAATGCGCGGTTGGCCGAGGGGCTGATGATGCAGGGCGGGACGAGCACCGGTCGCAGCTCGCTCAACGACTGCGAGGTCACTGCGAGGCTGCCCGAGAAGGGCGTGACCGCCTCGACGTATTGCGATCAGACGGGCACGTGGCTGACGCAGGCCAAATTCATCGGCACCTACACGATTCCGCGTATCGACGTGCTCGCGAGCGCAACGTTTCAGAGCCTGCCGGGCCCGCCAATTCTGGCGAATTACACCGCAACCAATTCCGTTGTTGCACCGTCTCTCGGCAGGAATCTCTCGGGCGGGGCCAACGTCACTGTGAACCTTCTCCAGCCGGAGACCACGTACGGGGATCGGTTAAACCAGCTCGATGTGCGACTTGGAAAGATCCTCAGGTTCGGCCGTTTCCGCTCGACGACCAGCATCGACGTCTACAACCTGCTCAATGCGAATCCGGTGACACTGCTGAACAACGCCTTCGCGTCGTGGCAGCAGCCGCAGAGAATTCTCTCGGCTCGTTTCGCCAGACTGAACGTACGGATCGACTTCTGAAGGCGGGTTGTCACCTGACAGTTGCCGAACCGGCCGCGTCTCGCGCGTCTCTTTTGTTGGTAAGGAGTCCTTTATGCGAACGACACTTGGGATGAACGATGTCCGTTCTGCCGCCCGCGGTCGGCGTCGGCGGATCGTTGTGCTGTTATGTCTCGTTGCGGCGGCCGGCAACATTGGCTACGCGCAGCGCGCCAAGCCCAGGATCGCGGTGTTCTCCGGACCGAACGCCACGATTCAGCATGGCCCGCCGCTCGTCACCAGCAACAAGGCGCGAGCCAAATACGGGCTGCCGCTGCTGACCAATCGTGATGGCTCGCCGTTGCGATTCGACACCGTACTGCCGCAGCGCCTGGCCGCGCCGGTGACGGTCTACATCGAGGCGTTCAGCGCTCACCCGCTCGAAAGCGACACGCCGCAGCTCTACGCGCCGCCCGACGGCTACCTGAATGCGCAGACCCGTGCGTTCAACAAGACGCGGCAGAGTCCGAGCGACATCCCGGTCTACGAGGCGACGTTGCGCCCCGAAGACGGCCTGTACGGGCTGCCCTACATGGCGCGGCGCACCGGGGGACAGGCGTGGGACGGCGACTGCGCGACCCCGACCCACGTCGAAGAGCAGTGCCGTGTCGGCTTTTACCCGGATGGCGCGCGCATCTTCGAGGAGATCGATCGCTTCTATAACAACGCGCTGAGCGAGAACGCCGACTTCGATTTCTACCGGGCGGCGCCCTCTGGCGGCTATCGCGACGGGCTGCCGGCCAGCAAGCGGACGGACGTTGGCGAAGGTGACATTCCGCGCGAAAAGTGGGGCGTCGACTTCTTCCCCTACGGCGAGCGGCGCGAAGAGCCAACCCGCGGCGCACTAGCCAAGGCCACCAACATCGTCCAGAAGGCGATGGCCAGCGGCAAGTACGCGGGCGGCATCTGGATGGAAGGCAGTTCGTCGACCGAGGAGACGTCGTACTGGTTGAACTTGCTGATCGATACGGACGTGCCGATCTCCGGCAACGCCACGCAGACGGGGCATCAGGGACTCGGCAACGACGGCGACCGCAACCTCCTCAGCTCGGTGCAGTACATCCTGTCGGGTATCTGGAAAGGCCCGGACGGCAAGGACCGGGTGGGCGCCGTCATGACCCAGGAGCAACGCGTCGTCACCGCACGGGAAGTGCAGAAAACCGACGATCGGCCTGGCGGCTACATGCCGACCGGCGGCCACGGCGGCATGGTGGCCAGCGTCAACCCGCACGTGCTGGCGTTCGTGCCAAACCGAAAACACACGCATACGTCCGACGTCAACGTGACGAGGCTGCCGCGCTCGGTCCAGGGTGTCAGGCTCGAGGGCACGCGAATAACGTCCATCGAAGTGCCGATCAAGGACGCCCAGGGCAATCTGCTGCCGACCGCGATCCCGAAGGTGACGATGGCCAAGCACGCGAAGTGGGCGCCGGACGACTACAGCGACGATCCACTCGGCGAAGTGGAGGTCGTCGCGCGGATCGAGAAGGACCTTCGCGACTTTCCGCTGGCCGGGTTCGTGCTCGAGGCGAACACGCCGTACGGCAACGCCAATGAGCCGCTGAAGCGCAGCCTCGAGCGCGCCGCGGTGCGCGGCATACCGGTCGTCCGGGTGTCGCGCGGCAATGCCGAGGGCTTCATGGCATCCAGCGCCGGCGATCAGACGATAGAAGGCAGCAACCTGACCGCGACGAAAGCCCGGCTGCTGCTCATGGCGAGCATCATGAAGCTGGGGATGCTGCCGACGCCGGCGGATCCCGATCGGCCGACGCCGGCGGAGCTCGATGCCATCCGCAAGAAGCTCGGCGAGTACCAGCGGATCTTCGACACGCACTGAATCGAAGCCCGGGCACACGTAGGAGCGCTACGAAGAAGGGCCGGCGGTGACCTTGCAGCGCGAGTGATTACTCGTTCAGCACCTCGCCGCGTTCATCGACTCCATACTGGCCGGGCTTCTTCTTGTTCGGCCGTTTACGTGCAGAACGAGCCATCCGCCGCCATGTTGAACAGACTCTGGAAGAGCAGCGCGCCCCTGACCGCCACCTGGCTCTTGATGATCGCCGCGCTCGCGGGCGCCGTGATCGGCCTGGCCGTCGACCCACGGATCATCACCGGCGCGCCGGCCTGGCTCAAGCCAGCCAAGTTCGCCACGTCAATCGCGATCTACACCTTTACGCTGGCGTGGATCTTCAGCGTGATTCCCGAGTGGGTACGAACCCGCCGCATTGTCGAGTGGACGACGGCGGTCGCTTTGGTGGGGGAGATGGTCCTGATCAGCCTCCAGGCGCTCCGCGGCACCACCAGCCACTTCAACGTCGCGACGGTGTTCGACGGCGTGGTGTTCACCATCATGGGAGCCGCCATCGTCGTGCAGACGCTGTCCACGGTCGCGGTAGGGGTGGCACTCTGGCGACATCAGTTCGCGGATCGCGCGTTGGGGTGGGCGCTGCGGCTGGGGATGATCACGACGATCATCGGGGCGATGACCGGTGGACTCATGACGCAGCCAACGGGTCAGCAACTCGCCGCCGCGCGCGCCGGCGAGCGGATCACCGTCGTCGGGGCGCATACAGTGGGCGCGCCGGACGGCGGCTCGGGGTTGCCCGGCACCGGCTGGAGCACCGATCACGGCGACCTCCGCGTGCCGCATTTCATCGGACTGCACGCGTTGCAGGTGCTTCCGATCGTCGCGCTGGTGCTGGCGCGGCGCACGGTGCGCGACCTCGTGCGCGTCCGGCTTACGATCACCGCGGCGGCCAGCTACGTGGCGCTGTTCGGCATTCTTCTGTTGCAGGCGCTTCGCGGGCAGTCGGTGCTGAATCCTGACGCGCTCACGATGGCGCTTCTCGGCGCATGGGCGTTGGCCACCGCCGCCGCTGCGGCGGTTTCGGCTCTCCATCTGCAACAGGTGCGCAGATCGGTTGTTGTCTGAGGTTCGCTATGTCACCAGAACAGGTGTTCGCGGTCGCGAATGCGATCGCGCTGCTTTCATGGCTGCTGCTTGCTGTGCTCCCGGGACGGCGATGGGTCACCGACGTCGTGACGGGCAAAGCCGTCCCCGCGCTCTTCGCCGTTGCCTATATCGCGATCGTCGCGACGACGTTCTGGGGCGCAGATGGCAGCTTCTCGACGCTGAGTGGAGTAGGGTCGCTCTTCTCGAATCCCTGGCTCCTGCTCGCGGGTTGGGTGCATTACCTGGCGTTCGATCTGTTGGTCGGCACGTGGGAAGCTCTTGACGCGCGCGAGCGTCGGATCCCCCACCTTCTTCTGGTCCCGTGCCTGTTCATGACGTTCATGTTTGGTCCTGCGGGCTGGTTGCTCTATCTGGGGGTGAGGCACGTGCGCTCCGCCGCGTCGCGACCCGCTGACGACGAGATTGGCGACTTCAGATCCGTCCACCAACGACGGCACTAATACGCTTGACCGACTGTTTAGGTCGGATTTAGACTCCTAAAACAGGTGAGAATGAGTCTCATTTGTGTTCTCTGGATCGCCCAGGGAATGCAGCCCGCAGGGTTACCATGACACCCCTTGGCTAGTCCTACACTTTTCGGCCCCGATTCGGCCCACGTTGTCGCCGTGCAGGCGTTCACGGCGATGGTGGCGATCGACCGGGTCAGTCTCAGCTTTGGCGACGTCGCCGCGCTCGACCACGTATCGCTGGATGTCGGGGCCGGAGAAATCATGTGCCTGCTCGGGCCGTCAGGTTCGGGAAAGTCGACATTGCTGCGTGTCGTGGCGGGGATCGCTCGTGCAGACCAGGGGCGGGTCCTGATCGCGGGCACCGAGATGGCTGGTCCGGGCGTCTTCGTGGAGCCCGAACATCGGCGCGTCGGCATGGTCTTCCAGGACTACGCCCTCTTTCCGCACCTGACGGTCGCGGCCAACGTGGCCTTCGGTCTCAAGGGCCGTGACCGAGCCGATGTCGACGCCACGGTGAGCGGGCTATTGGAACGCCTCGGCCTCTGGCGGTACGCGGCGAGCTACCCGCACATGCTCTCCGGCGGAGAGCGTCAACGCGTGGCGCTTGCCCGCGCACTGGCACCGAAGCCTCGCGTGCTGTTGATGGACGAACCTTTTTCCGGACTGGATGGCGAGCTTCGGGATCGGATTCGGCGCGAGACGCTCGACGTGCTCCGCGAGATGGGTACCACGACGATCGTCGTGACGCACGACCCGAGCGAAGCGATGCGGATCGCGGATCGCCTCACGCTGTTGCGCGGCGGCCGCGTCATGCAGTGCGGCTCGGTGGCGGAGGTGTACGGCCGACCGTCGAGCGCCTTCGCCGCGCGGTTTCTGAGCGAGGTCAACGACCTCGCCGCGCGATGCTGTTGCGGCCGCGTCGATACTCCGCTCGGGACGTTTGCCGCGCCTCATTTCCCCGACGATGCGGCGGTGCGTGTCTGTATCCGGCCGCAGCACGTGCGTGTGGCCGCCGGCCCGACCAGTATCCGGGCGACGGTGGTGGCCTGCGAGTGCCTCGGCGAAACGGATCGAACGACCCTGGCGGTCGCCGGCCTCGACGCGCCGGTGTCGCTGCGGACGCTTGGCCGTGGGCCGTGGGAGCCCGGCCACACGGTCTTTCTGGAAATCGATGCCTCTGGCGTCGTCATCGTTGCCGACGACGACCACTGAATCACGTTGTTGCCATAATTAGGGAGGTCAGCAGATGCCCCGTTCATGTGTGCGATTCGTCGTGATGGTCCTGGCGTGCGCGGCCAGTGCCGCTTTCGGTACGGTTGCGTCAGCGCAGGAGATCAACCTCTACACCACGCGTGAGCCCGGTCTCATCCAGCCGCTGATGGAGTCGTTCACGAAGACGACAGGCATCAAGGTGAACAGCATCTTCGTCCGCGACGGCCTTGCCGAGCGGGTGGCGGCGGAAGGGACGCGGTCGCCCGCCGACATCCTCATGACCGTCGACATCGGAGCGCTCATCGACCTGGTCGATCGGGGGCTGACGCAGCCGGTGCGCTCCGCCACGCTCGAGGCGGCGGTGCCCGCGAATCTCCGGGGACGCGACGGATCATGGTTCGCGCTCTCCCTGCGCGCCCGCGTCCTCTACGTCCACAAGGATCTCGCGCTATCGTCGTTCACATACGAGCAGTTGGCCGATCCCCGTTGGAAGGGCAAGGTCTGCACGCGCGCCGGCCAGCATCCGTACAACACCGCGTTGATCGCCGCCTATATCGCGCACCACGGCGAGGCGCGCGCCGAGGCGTGGCTGACCGGCTTGAAGACCGGCCTCGCGCGTGCCGCCACGGGCGGCGATCGCGACGGCGCACGCGACATCATGGGCGGAATCTGCGATCTGGCCGTCGGCAATTCCTACTATGTCGGCCTGATGCGGAGTGGCGCCGGCGGTCCAGAGCAGGAGAAATGGGGGGCGGCCATCAAGGTGATCCTCCCAACCTTTGCCGGTGGCGGGACGCATGTAAACGTGTCAGGGGCGGCCGTCGCCAAGAACTCGCCGAACCGGGCGGCGGCGGTTCGTTTCCTCGAGTACCTCGTCTCCGACCAGGCGCAGAAGATCTACGCCGAGGCCGACTTCGAGTACCCCGTCAAGGCCGGCGTTGCCGCCCATCCGATCATCGCTGCGCTCGGGCCGCTCAAGGTGGACGCCCTCTCGTTGACCGACATCGCGCGTCATCGTGCGACGGCCAGCAAGTTGGTGGACAAGGTCGGATTCGACCGCTGATCGGCCCGACGATGTCCTGGAGGCCTGACGGCCGCCTCTGGCTCTCGGCCTCCGGGATCGTCGCGCTGCTCGTCATTGCCCCGATTGCCGCGCTCGCGCTGACGGCATCGGGTGGGTCCGTCGACCTCTGGCGGCATCTGATTGCGTACGTGCTCCCGGTCGCCGTGCGGGACACGCTGGTGCTGCTCGCCGGCGTGGGGCTCCTGACAGCGGGGATCGGCACGGCCGCGGCCTGGCTGGTCACGGCCTACGACTTCCCGGGACGCAAGGTGATCGACTGGGCGCTGCTGCTGCCGCTGGCGGTGCCGACCTACATCATCGCCTACGCGTACCTCGACATCCTGCACCCCGTGGGCCCCGTGCAAACGGCGCTGCGTGCGCTGCTCGGCATCGAGAATCCGCGCGACCTCCGGCTTCCTGATATTCGATCGATGGCCGGGTGCATCGGCCTCCTGAGTGTCGTGCTGTATCCCTACGTGTATCTCACCGCTCGCGCCATGTTCCTGATGCAGACGGCTAATCTCATCGAGGTCGCGCGTACGCTCGGCACCGGCCGGCGGGGAGTCTTTCTCCGCGTCGCCCTGCCGCTCGCGCGGCCGGCGGTCGTCGTTGGGCTCAGCCTGGTCCTGCTCGAAACCGTGAACGACATCGGGGCCTCGGAGTTCCTGGGCGTGCGCACCCTGACCGTGTCGATCTACAGCACGTGGATCACCCGCTCAGACCTGGCGGGCGCGACACAAATGGCGCTGGCCATGCTCGCCGTGGCGCTCGGGCTCCTGGTCATGGAGCGTCACGCCAGGCGGCAACGGCAGTACGCCAATGACGCCCAGCACGCGCGGCCTCTCGAGGCTCACAGACTGCACGGGTGGCGCGGGGCAACGGCGCTGGTGGTGAGCACGGTGCCGATTGTGGTCGGCTTCCTGATTCCCACGCTGTATTTGATCGACGAGACGCTGACGCGGCTGCGTTTCGCGGGCCTGCCAGCGGCCATCGTGTCCGCGACCGTTGCGACGATAGCAGTCTCGTTAGTCGCCACGGTGCTGACGCTCGGCGCCGGTGTCGTCGTGGCGTACGCGGCTCGCGTGAGCCGGGGTGCCACGGCGGCGCTGTTCTCCCGGGTGGCATCGCTCGGTTATGCCGTGCCGGGGACCGTTCTCGCAATCGGGTTGCTCC
Organism: Acidobacteriota bacterium; assembly: GCA_947465645.1. The sequence goes on from CANIBQ010000046.1 coordinate 22,967, forward strand.
CGGTCGTCACCGGTCTCGAGGCCGTCACCGATGCTGGCGCCCGTCGCGTCCTTGGTGTCTCGACCGGGCTCTTCCTGCTCGGCAGCGGTGCGGCGGTCGTGTATGCGTACGTCGTCAGGTTTCTCGCCCTGGCCGCCGGAGGGTTTGAGACCGGGCTCAACCGGGTGTCGCCTTCGCTCGATGATGCCGCGCGCACGCTTGGTGAAGGATCGGTCGGCCGGCTGCGCCGTATTCACCTTCCGCTGGCACGGCCGGCGCTCGCGACGGCAGCCTTGCTGGTCTTCGTCGACTGCATGAAGGAGCTGCCGGCCACCCTGCTCCTGCGTCCTCTTGGCGTGGAAACCCTTGCGACACACCTGTATGGAGAAGCAGTGCGCGGTACCTATGAGGACGCAGCGATTGCAGCGCTGCTGATTGTCGTGGCTGGGCTCATTCCGGTCCTGGTCCTGGCGCGCGTCAGTCGGTTGACGTCCCAGGAGATCGCTGGAGTAATGTGACCGGGATAACGTGGCCCTTGCCTGAGGACCGTCACATGCGTCTTCTCACGGTGATCCTTGCGTGCCTGCTGAATGCCGTCGCTGCGGCGGCCCAGACGAACACGGGCGAGATCGGCGGCATTGTCAGAGATAGCTCCGGAGGAATTCTTTCCGGTGCGACGGTCGCTGCCCGTCATCCGGAAAGCGGCACCGTGGCTGAACGCGTCACCGATGACGAAGGCCGGTTCTTCCTTCCCGCGCTCCGTATCGGACAGTGGGAGCTGACGGTGATGGCACCAGGCTTCGCGCCTCAGCATCAGGTGCTCGTCCTGGAGCTGGGACGAACGCTGAGCCTCGAGTTCACCCTGGGTGTGGAAGGACTGACGGAGGCGGTGTCTGTCAGCGCACGCGCGCCGTTGCTGCAGACGACCAGCGCGGAGATCAGCGACGTGATCGAAAACCGCGAGGTGGTGCAACTGCCATTGAACGGGCGCAACTTCATCGCCCTCGCGCAGCTCAGCGACGCCGTTGTCATTCCTCCTGAAGGAACGCGAGGCTCGGCGCTGGGGCAGGCAGGGCAGTTGCCGAACGTTGGCGGACAACGGTCCGGTCACAACATCTATCTCGTGGACGGCGCGAAGGTGACCGACGAATTGTTCAACAACCTCGTGCTCAACCCGTCTGTCGACGCTATTCAGGAGTTCAAGATCCAGAAGTCGATGTACCCCGCGGAGTTCGGCGGCAAGGCATCGGCGCTGATCAACGTGGCGACCAGGGCCGGCTCGAACAGCGTTCGTGGAAGCGCCTTCGAATTCCACCGCAACGAGGCGTTCGACTCACCCAACTACTTCCAGCCGGCGAACCAACCGCTTCCGCCACTTCGTCAGAATCAGTTCGGCGGGGCCATCGGTGGTCCCCTGGTCCAGCAGCGCACGTTCTTCTTCGGCAGCTACGAAGGGACGAAGATGCGGCGGTCGCAGACCAGCGTCTTCTCCGTGCCGACCGCCGCCGCGCGGAGCGGCAACTTTGCCGGCCTCGCCAGCATCTGCGACCCGCTGACGATCCCAGCGGCGGGCTTTTGCACGCCGTTCCCGAACAACCAGATTCCGGCGGGACGAATTGACCCTGTCGCGGCGGCCTTCATGCAGAACGTTCGGCTGCCGAGCTCAGGTGCGCAGTTCCAGAATCTTGTCGCCACCGAACAGTCCACGCGCGACATGCACCAGGTCAGCGTTCGTCTCGACCACCGCCTCACGGCCAACGACCAGCTCTTTGGGCGTTTCAGCACCTTCGACGCCGACGACCTCCAGCCGTTCGGCACGAGCGCTCTGCAGGAATCGCTCGTGCCCGGGTTCGGCCGCACGCTGACGACGCATACACGGAACCTGGTTGCCAGCCAGACACACATCTTCGGCAACTCGATGCTGAATGAAGTGCGGGGAGCATGGATGCGGGTCACCGGCGGCCAGGTCGGCCTCAACGCCGGCAATCCGTTCGCCAGCCGTGTCGGCCTTCACGGCGTGACCGGCGACCCGCGCGACGCCGGGTTTCCGCAGATCTCGACCGGCGGCCTCTACAGCACGATGGGCGATCCCACCGTCAACACCACGCGGAAGACGCAGCACTTCGAGCTCTACGACAACGTCACGATCGACCGAGGCGCGCACCGGTTGAAGTTCGGCGGCTACTACTACTATCTGCAGCTCCAGCCGGAGCAGGCCGACAATGCGCGCGGTGCCTTCGGCTACACCGGCCAGTTCAGCGGCAACGCCCTCGCCGACTTCCTCCTCGGCTACCCCACGACGGCGACGTCCGGCATCGGCCGCGGCGACGAGAATGGCCGTACGAGCTGGTTCCACGTCTACGCGCAGGACGACTGGCAGGCGCGCAGCAACCTCACGCTCAACCTCGGCCTGCGCTACGAGTACAACCAGCACATGTACGACGTAGACAACCGGCTCTCTTCGATCGATCTGGACGCCGCGCGGTTCGTCGTGGCCAGCGACGAGCACGACACCATCCATCCGAGCGCCACTCCGCTCCTGTCGCTCATCCCCATCCCCTACGTCACGTCGAATCAGGCTGGCTGGGGCAGGGGGCTGCTCGATCCGAGCGCCGTGCGTCTCGCGCCGCGCGCCGGATTCGCGCTGAGCCTGAACGACTCTCGCGCGGTCATCCGTGGCGGCTACGGCGTCTTCCTGAACCAGTGGGCCTACAGCGTGCAGACCGCGTTTGCGCGCAATCTCCCGTTCTTCTTCGTGAAGCAGGTTGACGTCCCGAGCACCCAGACCGTGCCGGCGCTCACCACGCAGAACATCCTGACGAACAACGCCACCGGCACCATCGGCGGCAACATCATGGACTTCGCGTACAGCGTGGAGTACAGCCAGACCTGGAGCGGCGGCATCCAATACGAGTTGTTTCCCGCCACGATGGTCGAGGCGTCGTACATGGGCACCTGGACCCTCGGGGCGGACAACGCGACCGTGCACAACGTTCCCGAGCCCGGCCCTGGGTCGATTCAGTCGCGCAGGCCGATTCCACAGTTGAGCCGCATCAACTCCATCCGGTTCGACGGCAAGTCGATCTACCACGGCGTCACGCTCAAGGCCGAGCGCCGGCTCGCCCACAACGTCGCGTACAACGTCAGCTACACCTGGTCCGACTCGAAAGACGACGCGTCGAGCCCTGGACCGACAGAGGCGGAAACGAACTTTCCGCAGAACGTGCGGAACATCTTCGACGAGACTGGCGAGTGGGCGCTCTCGAGCTTCAACCACACCCACCACTTCATCGCGAGCGGTGTGTACCAGTTGCCGTTCTTCCAGGGCGCCGGCGGCGTCGCCGAGGCTCTGTTCGGCGGGTGGCGCGCCAACGCCATCTATGTGGCGCAGTCCGGCGCGCCGTTCACGGTGAACCTCAGCGTGGACCGTGCAAACATCGGCGCCGGACCGGCGCAACGGCCTGACCAGGTGCGCGAGCCGAACCTGGATGGTGGCCAACGTACGCCTGAGCGCTGGTTCGACACCTCCGCCTTCGCCCTGCAGGCGCCCTTCACCTTCGGCAGCGCGCCGCGCAACAGCGTCGTCGGCCCGGGTTTTGCCAACCTCGACTTCGTGCTGTCGAAGACGTGGCGAGTCGGGGGGAGTTCGACGCTCGAGTTCAGGTGGGAGACCTTCAACCTGCTGAATCGTGCGAACTTCAACCTGCCGAACCGGATCTTCGGGAACCCGAACTTCGGCCGCATCTCGAGCGCCAGGAATCCGCGCGAGATGCAGTTCGGCGTGCGCCTGGCGTTCTAACGACCGCCGTCCTTTTGTTTCCGCCCGACGTCCTAGTTCATTATGATCAGGACGCCAGTATTACTCGCACTGTTTGCCATCCTCAGTCCGTTCCACGGCTCGGCGCACGCCCAGCCCCAACGCGCCAGTCCCCACGAAACAGTCTCGGCCACGATCGACGGCGCGAAGATCAGCATCACTTATGGGCGCCCGTACGCGCGGGGCCGCAAGATCATGGGAGGGCTCGTGCCCTATGGGGCCGTCTGGCGCACCGGCGCGGACGAGGCGACGACGCTGGTGACCGACAAGGCGTTGAGGATAGGAAGTACCCAGGTTCCGGCGGGGACGTACACGCTCTATACCCTTCCCGACGAGAAGGCATGGAGGCTCATCATCAGCCGCCAGACCGGCCAGTGGGGCTCGGATTATTCGCAGGCAACCGATCTGGCCAGGGTCGACATGCAGGTCGGCTCGACCAGCATGCCGGTCGAGCAACTCACCCTCGCGCTCAACGATACGCAGGCGGGTGGCGACCTGACGATTCGATGGGAGCGGACGGAAGCGAAGGTTGCCCTTTCGGTCGTCAACTAAGCGACCTCAACTTACGCGCTTGCGATCCTTCGCATCGCGGCGGGGTTCATGTTCTGGCAGCATGGTCTCCAGAAATTCGGAATGCTGGAAGGACGTGTTCGCGAGTTTCCGGAGCTGACATGGTTTGCGGCCTGGCTGGAGATCGTTGGTGGACCGCTCATAGCGCTCGGCGTGTGGACTCGGCCGGTAGCGTTCCTGCTGTCCGGTCAAATGGCGGTCGCCTACTTCCGTTCGCACGCACCGCGCGACTTCTGGCCGATTCTCAACGGCGGGGAGGCCGCCTTCCTGTTCTGTTTTATCTTCCTGCTTCTGGCGACGGTGGGGCCGGGAGCCATCAGTGTGGATAGCTGGATAGGCCGACGGTCTGGAGAGGCCCGAGGATAGGAGCGTAGGAATCCCGCCGAGACGGTATTGACTATGCCGTCACGCACCTTCACGCTATGCCGGACGTTTCTGACAGCCTATGAAACGTGGCTAATTCACTTGACATTCAACAAGGGCGAACTTAGTGTTCGCCGAATGCTTCGTTAGTGCGTCCAGCATGAGGAGGTCTTGATGGGTCACCGTGTAAGACTGGCGCTGATCGCGTTCCTCTGTCTCGCGGCGGTTCCCGCCGCGGCGTATGCCCAAGCTTCCATCACCGGTGCCGCGCGCGATACGTCCGGCGCGGTGCTTCCCGGCGTCACGGTCGAGGCGGCCAGCCCGGCGCTGATCGAGCGTGTCCGCTCGGCCGTCACCGACGGCAACGGCCAGTACCGTATTGAAAACCTGCGACCTGGCGCCTATGCGGTCACCTTCACGCTGCCCGGCTTCTCGGTCGTCCGCCGTGAAGGCATTCAGTTGACAGGCAGCTTTGTCGCCACGATCAACGCCGACCTGCAGGTCGGCAGCCTTGAAGAGACGGTGACTGTTTCGGGCGAAGCGCCGACGGTTGACGTGCAGAGCACCACGCGCCAGACGGTGCTCGGTGACGACGTGGTCGATCTGCTCCCGACCGGCCGCACTACCACCGTGCTGGCGCAGCTCGTCCCGGCGGTCGTCTCGGACCGTGATGACGTGGGCGGCACCGACAGCCTTGGCCGCACGTCGCCGGGCGCGTACGGCGTGTCGGACACACGGATGTTCGTCGGCGGCATTGGCATCCAGTCGGGCTTCGGCGGCGGCGCCACCGGCACTTTCAATGTGGGCTCGTACGAGGAGGTCGTCATCGACACCGGCGGCATCAGCGCCGAGTCGAAGGAGGGGGGCGTCCGGATCAACCTGATTCCCCGCTATGGCGGCAACAGCTTCACCAGCCGCTTCTACGGGTCGTACTCCAGTCAGGCGCTGCAGGGGAGCAACGTGAGCCAGGAACTGCGCGATCGCGGACTGGCCGCGGGTGACGCGCTGAAGCAGTACTGGGACATCAACCCGTCTTTCGGCGGCCCGATCAAGCGGGACCGGCTGTGGTTTTACTTGTCGGGCCGGAGCGCCGGCATCCTGCGCTTCGTACCGGTCCTGTTCAACAAGAACGAAGGCAACCCAGCAGCCTGGACCTACGAGCCGGACACCAGCAGGGACCCGGCCACCTTCGACGACACGCTGCAAAACGGCGTCGGCCGGGTCAGTTTCCAGGCAACGCCGCGCAACAAGATCGATTTCAGCTTCGACTACACCCGCCGCTGCGAATGTTCGCGGACGCCGCCAAGTCCCCTGGTCGCTCCGGAGAATGCCTACGGGAATTTCTCCTACACCAGGCCGAAGCACGTGTCCCACGGTGCGTGGACCTCACCGGTCAGCTCCCGTGTGCTGCTCGAAGCCGGCGCGCTCTATCACTTCACCACCTCGCTGCGGCCCCCCCAGCGGTGGCCCGACGTCCCGTCCGTCCAGGAGCAGTCCACCGGCATGCGCTACCGCGCGACGCACCAGGCAGCGCGGAACTCGGACACGGCGGTCACGCAGGGTCGCCTGACGATGTCCTACATCACCGGCACCCACGCGCTGAAAACCGGGGTCAACTTCACCCATATCTCGGCGGAGGAGATCACCTACGCGATCGACTCACCGCTCAACTACCGATTCAACAACGGCGTTCCGAACCGGATCACGCTGAACGCGTACCCGTTCCCGGTGGTGAACGGCGTCGACGCCGACAACGGGATCTTCATCCAGGACCGCTGGACGAAGAACCGGCTGACGCTGACGGGCGGCATCCGCTACGACTACTTCCGGACGTCGATCCCGGAGGCGACTTTCGGTCCCGCGCCGCTGGCGCCGAACCGCAACTTCACTTTCCCTGCGAGCGAGGGTGTGCGGTGGCACGACATCTCGCCGCGCAGCGGCGTGGCATTCGACCTTTTCGGTGACGGGAAGACCGCGGTCAAGGCGAGCCTCAACAAGTACCTGAGCGCGCTGGTCACGCGCGGAATCTTCGGCGACCAGATGACGCCCGCGTTCCGGCTCGTCAACACGACCAACCGCACGTGGAACGACGCCGACCGCGACTTCAACCCGGATTGCGACATCCTGAATCCGGCCGCCAACGGGGAGTGCGGCGCGATGTCCGATCCCAACTTCGGCCTCAGCAGACCCGGGATTAACTACGATCCGGCGATTCTCAGTGGCTGGGGCGTTCGGGGCGGCGTCGATCTCGGCGATCCGGGCAGCTACTGGCAGTTCTCCACGGGTGTGCAGCGGGAGATCATCCCGCAGGTGTCGCTCGACTTCACCTACGTGCGCACCTCGCACGGCAACTTCACCGTGCAGGACGACCGCGCGGTGGGGCCGGCGGACTTCGACACCTTCAGTATCACGGCGCCGGTGGATCCGCGGCTTCCCGGTGGCGGCGGATACGTGGTGAGCGGGCTGAGGGATCTGAGCCCAGCGAAGTTCGGCACGCCGACCAACGCGATCATCAGCCAGGCGAAGAACTACGGCGACCAGAGCGACGTGTGGAGTGGATTCGATATCACCATCAACGCACGTCCCCGGCCAGGTCTCACGCTCTCTGGCGGCTCGAACACCGGGCGCCGAACGAGGGACAAATGCGAGATCCTGGCGGCGCTGCCAGAGATGGATCCGCTGGGGATGCCGTTCTGCCGTACCCAGGAGAAGTACCAGACGACCGTGAAGTTCGTCAGCACCTACCTTGTGCCGGTTGTGGACATGCAGTTGAGCGCTACATACCAGGGGCTCGCGGGGCGGCCGATCATCGCGGACTTCGTCGCGAATAATGCCCTGGTGAGCCGCTCGCTCGGACGCAACCTCTCGGGCGCCACCAACGTGACGGTGCCGATCGTCGAGCCGGGCACGATGTTCGGCGACCGGGTGCACCAGGTGGACCTGCGGATGGGCAAGATCCTCCGCTTCGGCGGTGCGCGCACGACGGTCAGCCTGGACGTCTACAACCTGTTGAACGTGAATCCGGTCCGTGCGTACAGCGCGGCGTATGCCACCTGGCAGCGGCCGCAGGGCATTCTGCCCCCGCGGTTCGCCAAGTTCGTCCTCCAGTTCGACTTCTGATGACCGACACCACCCCGCAGGCTCTTCTGCGGGGTGGTGCTCTTCGGACGCTTACCGCCGCTTCACCGCCGTCATCGTCAACTCGACACGCGCGCCGATGTTCAGCGACGCGACGCCCACGGTCGTCCGCGCCGGCGGATCCTTCGGGAAGTAGGTTCGGTAGACCTCGTTGAACCGAGGGAACTCTTCGAGGTTCGTCAGGTAGGCATTCACCGAGACGACATCCTCGAATGTCATCCCCGCCTCCTCGAGCACGCCACGGATGTAGGTCATAATCTGCCGCGTCTCGGCCTCGATGCCGCCCGGCACAACCCGCCGCGCCGCCGGATCCTGCCCGAGATGGCCCGAGATGTACAGCGTGTCGCCCGCGAGGATGCCCGGGCTATACGGGAGGCCGGTGTTCGGTCCCGTGCCGGGCCGGATCGCGCGGCGCTCGATGCGCGTCTGCGCGGCCGATCCCTCGCTCGACAGGCCCAACGCGGCGGCCGCGCCGACGACGAGACCCACCACACAGGCTGCCGACGCCGACAGCCGAACACGATCGATCGTCTTCCTCATGCTGATTCCTCCTCACGCCCCCGCGGCGACGGACCAGAATAGCTGAAAGCGCAGCAGGTCGCCTCGCGGCAGACTCCGCAAAGGGCAGCTTCGTGAGTATGCTCTCGGAGATGCCGAGACGCGTGGCTTCCCCTGACCGACTCGACCGGCAGCTGCAGTCGCCGCCGTTCAAGCGCTTCGGCAGTATTCAGCGCCTCGAACAGCACAGAAGCGGCCATGCGTCAGTCGAGCACGTCAGGCATCAACTGTACGTGGGACGGGACACGGCGACCCGCGCCAACGCCCTCATCAAGGTGCTTACCAAGCCGGGACTCGTGTACGAGCACAACCTGGCGAACGAAATCGCCGCCTTGTCCACGATCAACCGGAGACTGCCGGACTCCCGGTACTTCCCCCTGCTGTGGGACCACGGGCGCCTGTCCGATGGACGCATCTTCCTGATCATGTCGCTCTTCGACGAGTGGCCGCTCGCGACGACGATCGGGCCCGAGCGGATGCCCCATCGTCTGGTCGCCCACTTGAGCACGGCCCTCGAGGTCGCGGCGGCACTCGAGGACCTGCACCGCATCGAGGTCTTTCATGTCGACCTCAACCCGATGAACATCCTGTACCGCGCCGAGCAGGGCAGGCCCGTGGTCCGGATTGTCGATTTCGAATCGTCGTATGAAGTGGCGCGCCACTCGAGCGACGCTGTCTACAACCCGCCAACCACGCTTGGGTTCTGCGCCCCGGAGGTGCATGAACGGGCACCCGACGGCCGCGCGGATGTGTTTTCCCTGGGCGCGGTTCTCTATACCTTGATTGCCGGCTATGGATGGACGTGGGATGCAGAGTTATCGCGGAGCATCGAAGCCGACGAAGGCATCGATGGCGATCTCAAATCGATCCTGCTGACGGCCGTCGAAAAAGACGTCGACAGACGTTATCAGACCGTCCACGTCATGCACGCCGCGCTCGCGGCCTACCGCGAATCGATATGGCCCGGCCGCTCCGGCCCGTCATCGTGAAAAACGGGCTAGTACTACCTTGTCAGATCCGCGTTGACAGGCCACAGAGACACAGAGTCACAGAGAAAAAGCCTAGAAATCTCTGTGTCTCTGTGACTCTGTGGCCCGGCCAAAGTGAAGAGCGCGCTAGCTAGGCCCCGCCGTTGCCGAGGTGCCGCTTCAGAAACGAGACCGCCAGCGGCCACGACTGCTCGCTGGCTTTCAGGTTGGCGCCGTTCTGGCCGCCCTGGCCGCTCAGGAACGCGTGCCCCGCGCCTTCGAAGTAATGGACTTCGTAGGGCTTGCCGAGCTCCTTCATCATCGCCTGCGTCCCGGGGACCGTGGCGTTGATGCGCGCGTCGGCGCCGCCGTAGAGGCCGAGCACCGGCGCTTTGATATTGGTGAGCATGGAGCGATCCGGCGTATACGTCGCGGGCGGCGGTGCGCCAGGACCGGCGGCGGCGGTGCCCGGCTGGACCGGCGCGCTGCCGTAGAACACGACGGCGGCGTTCAGGTTCGGCTGCTGCGTGACGTACATGAACGTCTGCGAGCCGCCGAAGCAGAAGCCGAGCACCGCGCTCTTGCCGCTCGCTGCCGGCAGCTTCACGCCGTACTCACGTGCGGCGTGCAGCCGCGCGATCATCTCCGGCCGCGTCAGCGTCGCAATCGCCTTGCCGCGGTCGTCGGGCCCCGCGTACGCGTCCGACCCGCCGCCGTTGGGTCCCTTGCCGGTCAGGAAGTCGGGCACCACCGCGATGAAGCCCTCCGACGCGAGCTGATCGCCCACGGTGCGGATCCAGTCGTCGAACGCGCTGGCGCCGTGGATCAGCACCACCACCGGCGCCTTGTCGCGCCGCTCGGGATACACGACCCACATGTTGAGCGGCGCGCCGTCGGCCGTGGTGATCTTCACGTACTCGCTGTGGCGCGGGGACGCATCGAGCCGTGCCTTCGCACCCTCCGTCGACGGCGGGATATTGCGGTTCGACGAGACCGCCTGGACGGCCGATGCAGCCGCCTCCGCCGCATGGCCGGCGTGCTCGTCGAGCACGGCGTGGCCAACGTGGGCGGCGTGCGGGTCGACCGCCGCTGAACTGCTGGTTGCCGCCAGCGTCGGTCGCTGCGCCTGGCCCAGCCCATAGCCGACGGCGAGCGATACGACCGCCACCGCCAGCATAGTGATGCGTGTGTTCATGCCTGACCTCCTCGGTCGCGCCAGATTACACCAACCGGGTGCCTTGACGGCCTCTTTAGAAATCGACGAGCTGCGGAAAGATCGGTTAGACTCCGCCCCGATGCTCACCCCCATCTGAGGTCCCGGGCGTCATCGCTCGTGGCCCTGGAAACTCGCGCGGTCAGACTAGGAGGCTTCCATGAATGCACGACGTGCGTGGCTCGCTGTCATAGCGCTCGCGTTACTGCCATCCGCAGCATTCGGTCAGGCGTCAATCACTGGGGTGGTCCGAGATACGTCAGGCGCCGTGCTGCCCGGCGTGACGGTTGAAGCGGCGAGTCCGGCGCTGCTCGAGAAGGTTCGGTCCACGGTGGCCAGCGAGACGGGACAGTACCGAATCGAGAACCTGCGTCCGGGCGTGTACACGGTCACATTCAGCCTGGCGGGTTTCAGCGCGGCGAAGCGCGAAGGCATCGAGCTGACGGGTTCGTTCACCGCCACGGTGAACGCCGAACTGAGGGTCGGCGCCGTCGAAGAGACGATCACCGTCACCGGTGCGACGCCAGTCGTGGACGTGCAGGGCACCACGCGGCAGCGGGTGCTCGATCACGAAGTGCTGGACGTGATTCCGAGCGGCCGAAGCGAGCGCAACATCGCGGTGCTGGTGCCCGGGGTCTCGATCGTCGGCGGGGTCTCGGCGGGCCAGCAGGACGTCGGCGGCGCGTTGAACGACACCCAGGGATCGCTGGTCGCCCACGGCAGCCGCACCGGCAACCACCGGATTACCCAGAACGGTGTCTCGATGGCGACCGCGAATGGGTCGGGCCAGAATTCGTCGCAGTCCGCCAACCTGGCGGCGTATCAGGAAATCACCGTCGATTCCGCGGCCGTGAACGCGGAGCTGGCGACGGGGGGGCCGCGCATCAACTACGTTCCCCGCGACGGCGGCAACAGCTTCCGCGGCGTGGTCTTCGGCAATTTCGCGAACGAGTCGATGCAGGGCAGCAACTACTCGGACGAGCTGAAATCGCGCGGGCTGGGCACACCGGGCTCGATCGGCAATATCTTCGACATCAACCCCGGCGCCGGCGGGCCGATCCGCCGTGACGCCCTCTGGTACTTCGGGACGGTGCGCTACAACGTCGCCGACAACATCCCGGCGGGGATCCTGGCGAACCGCAATGCGTTCAACCCCGCCGTCTGGAACTACGATCCCGACCCAGCCAGCCGGCCCAACAATCACATCGTCTTTCAGGATGCCCAACTGCGCCTGACGTGGCAGGCGATGCGCAAGCTCAAGGTGGGCCTCACCTACAATCATCAGGACACCTGCTTCTGCTCCGGCGCGATCAGCGCCACCATAGCGCCCGAGGCGGCGGTGCGCCGCAGGTTTCCGCGCGAGTACAACGTCCTCGGCGACTGGTCGGCCCCACTCAACAACAATCTGCTCTGGGACGGCGCGTTCGTGCGCCGCACCGAGTACACCGGGCAGGGCGGCATGCCGGAAACGGCATCGAACATGATCTCGGTGACCGATCAGGCGCTCGGCAACCTGACGTACCGCGCCATTTCGGGCGCCATCCGCAACAGCCTCTACGGCAGCCTCTACATCCGCAACGCGGTGTCGTACATCACTGGCGGCCACGCGTTCAAATTCGGATACACGTACGGCCGGCTGACACGTGACGACCGCTTCTTCGATCACACGCAGCCGGTGGCCTACCGCTTCAACAACGGCGTGCCGAACCAGATCACGCTGTTCGCGACGCCCTATGACGTGCCGTTTGTCGCCGATCAGGATTCCGGTGCCTACATCCAGGACCGGTGGACCATCGATCGCCTGACCCTCAGCTACGGCGTGCGGTGGGACTGGTTCAAGGATTCGTTTCCGGCGCAGACCCTCGGACCAGGACCGCTGGTGCCGACGCGCAACCAGTCGTTTCCCGCGGCCAAGGGTGTCTCGTACATGGATCTGACGCCGAAGACGGGCCTGGCGTACGACGTGTTCGGCGACGGGAAGACGGCGGTCAAAGTGACGCTGAACAAGTACCTCCAGGGGCTCGGCTCGGGCAACTCGGCCGCCGACAATACATTCGGTGCAGCCCTGGCGCCGGCGGGTCGAATCGTGCTCAGCACGACGCGCAGCTGGGCCGACGCCAACCGCGACTACGTCCCGAACTGCGATCTGACGGCGCCGGGCGCCAACGGCGAGTGCGGGCCGATGGCGCAGAACACCTTCGGTCTCGCCTTCGCCAGCCAGAACTACGACCCGGACATTCTCGAAGGCTGGGGCAAGCGTGTCTACGATTGGGAGTTTTCCGCCGGGGTGCAGCACGAACTCGCGCCGCGCATCGCCGTTGACGTCGCGTACTTCCGGCGCTGGTTCGGCAACTTCTTCCTGACCGACAACCGCAGCACCACGGCGGCCGACTACACGGCGTTCACGCTGACGGCGCCGGGTACTGATTCACGGCTCCCGGGTGGTGGGAGCGGGGTGAGCGGCATCTTCGACCTCAACCCGAACAGGGTCGGGCTCACCGACAACTTCGTGACCTACGCCAGGAACTACGGCAAGCAGACCGAGCACTTCAACGGCTTTGACGTCACCCTCAATGCGCGGCCGAGCGGCTCGATGCTGCTGCAGGGCGGCGTCAGCACCGGCCGCACGTCCACCGACAACTGCGAGATCGCCGCCAAGGTGCCCGAAGTGCTGTTCGGGATGACGGCGTTCGGCACCGGAAACGCCAACGTCTGGACGCCGCTGCAGTACTGCAAGCAGCAGACGAAATTCCTCACGCAGGTGAAGATGATCGCCGCCTACACGGTGCCGAAAGTCGATGTCCAGATCAGCTCCACGCTCCAGAGCCTGCCCGGCCCGATCATGTTTGCAAACTGGGCGGCGCCCAACGCCGCCGCGGCTGCCGCCCTCGGCCGGCCGTTGTCGGCCAACGCCGCCAACATCCAGGTGAACCTGCTCGAGCCCGGCACGCTCTACGGCGATCGCGCGACCTGGCTCGATTTCCGCGTCGGCAAGATCCTTCGACTCGGACGCATCCGTTCGTCGGTCAACCTCGATTTATTCAACGCGTTGAATTCGAACCCCGTGCTGGTGCAGAACAATGTGTTTGGCGGGACGATTCCGTGGCAGGCGCCGCAGTCGATCCTGATCGCGCGATTCTTCAAGATCAGCGCGCAGATCGATTTCTGAGAACTTCGCCGGGTCCAAAAGGACCCGGCCTACGCGATACCGTAGGGCGGGTCCTTTTGGACCCGCCGACAGGACTGCTACAGCGGGGTCGGCCGCTCGTTGAGTTCGATGTAGGTTCCCCACGGGTCGTAGATATTCGCCAGGCCGGCACCGGTCTCGGCGTCCTTCGTGTACGGCCGCACCAGCGTGATACCCGCGGCCTCGAGCTGCTTGCAGAACGCTTCGAGGTTGAGGACGTCGAAACCAATGTGATCGAGGACGCGACCCCTCGTCGGCGCCGCCGGCGTATCGGTCTTCCTGAACGTCAGGTTCGCTCCCGGGATGTCGGCCGCCTGGTCCATTCCGCGCATGCCCGGCGTGGCGCCGAAGAACCTGGCGTACCACGCCTGGATCTTCGGGATCTCGGCCTCGGGCACGAAGAAGTGGACGTGATGGTGCTGGATCGGGAACTTCTGGTCCTTGTTCTCGAGGATCTCGATGCGCAGTCCGTCGCCGGTTTCGACAAACGCCTGGTCGGTGCGTCCGTTACCGCCGGGCAGCACCGGCACGCCGGCGGCCTTCCACGCCGCGACCGCCGCGGCGGTGTTGGTGACCGTGAAGCCGACGTGGTTGATCACGCTGCCCACGGTGCCGCCGCTGGCCGGCTTCGCGTTGCCCCCCTGGGTCAGGAAGACGACCACGCCAGGAAACTTCACGATGTCGCGGTCGCCGAACTTGACCGCGTTGCCGCCCATCGCCACCAGGATCTTCTTCGTGGCCTCCGGGTCCTTCGAATTCAGGTGCCAATGCCCCATCGTCACGCCCGCGGCGTTCGGCGGGAAGATGGCCGCCTGCGCCCACGCCGTGCCCGATGCCAGCAGCGAGATCATCCATAGGGCCGAAATCACAATTTTCACGGCAGCTCCTTGCGGGTGGATTATGACCGGGGAAGATTACCGTAGATTCGCACGGAGGGGACGGAGTTAGCGGCTCAACACGGAGGAGCGGAGAAACGGAGTGGTCGACGGCCCGCCGGTGAACGCGCTTCGCTCTTCAGCGCCCGCCGAAGGCAGCCGAAGGCGGGCGTCACCGGCGGTCTCCGTTGCTCCGTGCCTCCGTGTGATCCCGTTCCCTCCGCCGCCTCCGTCGCCTCCGTCGCGCGGTCAGAAATCCACGAGATTGGTCAGTTTCAGGATGAGCGCGCGCTGGAGCGATCGCCCGCCCGTGTCGCGCAGGTCGTTGTAGACGATGAAGAGGTCGCTCAGTGGCCGGTGGATCAGGTTGAACCGTACGTTCGAGCTGACCTGGCGGGTTGTCGAGTTGTACTGAAAGAACGAGGCGAGAAACATGCGCGGGCTGAACGCATACCGCACGCGCGTGCCCAGCAGGTTGGCGGTGAAGCTTCCGGCCCGCAGGCCAACCACGTCGCGCTGGTAGTTGAACGTCAGGCTCAGGTGATGGTTCGGTTTCACGTCCACCGCGCCGCGCATCGACGTCCGGTCGCCGTCCCAGAACCCGCCCCACTCGACCGTGCCCGACGCGCCGAGGCGCCGTCCGGGGTTGGTGTTCGCCTGCAGCGAGTAATCGACGTACGAATAGTCGCCGGGGGCAATGGAGACGCCGCGCGAGATGGTGAACGGGTCTGCCAGGCGATCGAAATTCTCGGTGGCGGCCAGGCTGATTCCCGCGTTGTTCTCGAAGTCCACGCCCAGGTTCAGCCCGGTGCCGCGCGTCTCGATGTCGCCCGTTCCGGCGTTCTCGTAATAGTCCACGCTGGTGCCAAACGTCAGCGTGCGGATCGCGTCGCTGCTGTCGATAATCGGGTTCCACGCCGCGGTGCCGTTGTAACGCCGGTTGTTGCTGCGCCGGATGAACCCGACCTCCGGGTTGAAGTTCGGCTGCAGCTCGTTGTACCCAGTCGTCAGGGTCGCCTCATCGTCGCGCCACGCGACCTCGAGCTGCCGCGCGGAGTCCTGTCCGATCCTGTCTGGGGTGCTGCTGCGGAGAAGGTTCGCGTCAACCAGCAGGCGCTGGTAGAACTCCAGGTGTGCGTCGGCGCCGAACACGCGGTTGAAGTCGCCGCCAATCGTCGAGTCGCGATTGGTGCCGAGCGCTCCGATCCAGGAATTGGTCCAGAGGCTTCGCTTCACGCGCCCCACCGCGTACGTGTTGGCGGGCGTCGCGCCCTCGGCCTCTGTGCGCATCGTCAGCACGCCGACTTCGTAGGGTCCGGTGCGACCGGTCAGGCGTCCGGCGCCGAGAATCGGCACCGGCGTGCCCGCGGAGCTCAGGCCGATGCGGCGGCTGAAGAACGGGACCAGGTTGTTGCCGGCGCCGAACACGAAGATGCCGGCGTTCTCGAGGAAGAAGTCGCGTTTCTCCGGAAAGAGGAGGCTGAAGCGGGTGAGGTTCACCTGCTGCTGGTCGACTTCGACCTGGGCGAAATCGGTCCGGTAGGTCGCGTCGAACGTGAGCGACGGCGTGACGCTGTACTTGAGATCGACGCCGCCGTCGAAATCGTTGTCGGTATTGAAGGCGCCGGCGGGGTTGCCGGCGGGTCGGTACTGCGTTGACCCGGCGGTGACAAACGGCGTGACCTTCAGATTGCGTCCGGGGGTGAGGTTCTCGAGCCCGACGAGCGTGCCGTACAGCGAGGTGCGCGAGATGCCGTATCGCACTGGGAGCGGTGACCAGAACGTGTCTTCGTTGGTGCGGATGATCTTGCGGGTCATGTTCAGGCCCCAGATCTGCTTTGCCGCGCCGGAGAACCGCAGCGACTTGAAGGGCACCCTGAACTCCGCGACCCAGCCCTGGTCGTTGATGCTCGTGCGCACGTCCCACACCACGTCCCAGTCATGGTTGATGGCGTTGTCGATCACCTGCGCGTCGGCGCGGGCGCCGGCGGGGTTGGTCCGGAAGGAGAAGGCAGACCGGCGATCGTAGAGGCTGTCGAACGCGATCTGAATGTTGTCGGAGCCGCGGAAGTTGAAGTCCTTCTCCAGATCGTTGACCGCAATGCTCGACGGGTCTGAGTCGAAGCAGAACACCCCGAAGTACAGGTTGTCCTCGTCGTACAGGAACCGGACCTCGGTGCGCTCCGACTCCGGACGGTTGGTGAGCGGCACTTTCTGGATGAAGTCTTTCGCCGGCGGCGCCAGCGCCCATGCCCGCTCGTCCAACCGTCCGTCGATGACGATGCGATCGGTGGTGCGCACGGCGGTTGCAATCCGGCTCAGATGAGCGGTCTCGTAGTCGATTTCAGGTCCTGCGGACTGCGGGCCGCGAGCCGGGGCCGCGGGGGCGTTCTGGGCAACGGCGGGAAGAACCGCGAGCAGGCAGAGCGCGAGGACGTGAACGACGTTTTTCATCGAGCACGGTCAGCGCAATCCGAGGTGGTACCTGCCGACAAGCACCGCCTTGCCGAGGATATGTCCGTCGATCGCGTTCATCACGTCGGCGCGGGTCGCCTCCGGTCCGAGGTTCAGCTTCACGTCCACGGCAAACAGTTCGAACATGTAGTGATGGTGCGGCCCCAGCCGGCCGGCGCCCGGTCCCATGTAGCCGATGCCGCCAC
>CANIBQ010000047.1 GCA_947465645.1 Acidobacteriota bacterium
CGACTTCGGCGGCGGGCTCGACTTCGGCGGCGGCCTCGACTTCGGCGGCGGCCTCGACTTCGGCGGCGGCCTCGACTTCGGTGGCGGCCTCGACTTCGGCGGCGGCCTCGACTTCGGCGGCGGGCTCGACTTCGGCGGCGGGGCCGAACTGGATCTCGAGGCGGTGCAGGCGGTCGGGCGCACGCCCGCGAACGAGCTGAAGGCCTGCGTGCTCGGCACCGCGAATTGCCCCATCGCTCCGCCGGGACAGTTCCACAGGGTCGCGCTCGACTGGAAGAGGCCGAACGTCGGCAGCGTGAGAGAGTACGTGGTCTATCGCGTGACCGGCGGCACGGTGGACGGCGCCAGCACGCCGGTGGAGGTGGGCCGGACGGCGGCGACCAGCCTCGTCGATCCCGAAGAGCTTCCGAACGGCCAGATCTTCACCTATTTCGTGACGACCACCTTCCAGGACGGCGCGCAGAGCGGCGCCTCGAACTACGCGACGATCACCGCCATCAACGACCCGCCGGTGGCTATTGCCGACGCGCGCACGACGAACGAGGACACGCCGTTCTCCGGATCGCTGCAGAACGGGTCGTTCGTCCTGGCCAACGACAACGACGCCGACAGCCCAGCGCTCAGGCCCGTCCTCCTCGCTGGGACGACGAACGGGCAGGTCGTGCTCGGCGCCGACGGGACATTCACCTACTCCCCGAACCAGGACTTCTACGGAACCGACAGCTTCAGCTACCGGCTTGTCGCGGGGACGTGGTCGCGCGATGGGCGAGCGCTCAGCGACAACTCGGCGATCGTCACGGTAACGATGACGGTCGACCCGGTCAACGATGCGCCGGTGGGCACCAACGACGGCCTGAGCGACGTAGCCGAAGACTCCGGCGCACGGACGATCAGCATTGCAGGCCTGCTGAGCAACGACGCGACCGGCCCGGCCAACGAGAGCGGCCAGACGCTGACGATTACCGGCGTCGGGGACGCAGTGGGCGGCACCGTCAGCCTGAGCGGTGCGAGCGTGCTGTTCACGCCGACGGCCGACTACAACGGACCGGCGAGCTTCCTGTATACGCTGCGGGACAACGGACAGACGGGCGCGCCTGGCGTCGACGACTTCATCTCGACGACGGCCACGGCGAGCTTCACGGTCACGCCGGTCAACGACCAGCCGGCTGCCGACAGCCTGGACGTGAGCACGGATGAGGATACGGAAACGCTCATCACCCTGACCGGAAGCGACGTCGAAACCGCCCCGGCGCACTTCATCGCCACGATCGCGGACGCGCCGGACCATGGGACATTGAGCGTCGGCGATTCTCCAAACTCCTACACCTACAAGCCGGATCCGGACTACAACGGACCCGACAGCTTCCAGCTCACGCTCACCGACCGAGGCGATCCGGACAACTGCGACCCGCCGACTCCCGGTGTCTGTACCGATGAGCTCCAGAGCGCGGTGGCGATGGTGTCCATCACGGTCAACCCGGTCAACGACGCGCCGGTGGCGGAGGACGACAGCTATTCGGCCGTCAATTTCAGCGACATCGAACATGCCGGCCTGCACCTGAACGCCATCAACAACACGGGGCCCTCATTCGAGAGCACGGCGGACGGCACGGTGCTGCGCCTGGTGACGACCGGGTCGTACGACAGCCGGGGGAGTGCGTTCACCACGGGCAGGGTCAATATCGCCCGTTTCAGCACAAGCTTCCAGTTCCGGATCACGAACCCTGCCGGCCTGTTTGATGGAAACGGCGCCCAGGGCGCGGACGGTTTCACGTTCACGCTGCAGTCGGATACCCGCGGCGCGTCGGCACTTGCCTACGGCACCATCGGCGGGACCAATCTGGGATACGGCGACGGCGGAACCGACCGCCTTCAACCGAGCGTGGCGGTGGAATTTGACACCTGGAACAGCGGCCCGGGCCTCGACCTGGACTCGAACCATCTCGGGATCGACATCAACGGCACCGTCGCCTCGGTCCAGACTCTGCCCGTCTCCCCTGACTTCGACAACGGCGACCTCTGGACGGCCTGGATCGACTATGACGGCACGAGCCTCGAGATTCGCATCAGTCCCACGGGGGAACGGCCGGCGGATCCCACGATGACCCACGCCATCGACATTCCCGGCATCCTCGGCGACGTTACCGGCTTCGCGGGATTCACGGCAGCCACGGGTGGGGCGTCGGAGAACATCGATATCGCGACGTGGACCTACGCGACGGTCAACGCCGGCGTGCTCGGCAACGACAGCGACGTTGACGGCGACTCGATCAGCGTCGTCTCGGTGACGCAGCCGGCCAACGGGACCGTGACGATGAACGCGGACGGCACGTTCACCTACACGCCGACCGCCGGACACACCGGGCCAGACTCGTTCACATATACGGTGGACGACGGGCGCGGGTACACGGACAGCGCAACGGTGGACATCACGGTCGCCCCGGCGCCCTGAGGGACGAGGGCGCGGTCAGAGGATCGTGTCGAGAAAGCTGGAGCCCACGTTGAGGCAGTCGAACACGTGCAGCCCCAGCCGCGAAGCGAGCTCGGTGCACACCTCGATACCCCGGGCGCTGTTGCCGTAGCGATCGAGGCGCGGCGAATACGTGCCGATACCCAGCTGGCGGTTGACCACCGCCAGCACCCCGCCCCCGACCCCGCTCTTGGCGGGCACACCGACGCGGAAGGCCCATTGGCCTGAGTAGTCGTACATCCCGCACGTGAACATCACGGACAGGACGTCCTTCACGCATCCCATGCTGAACGCCGCCTTCCCCGTCACCGGGTTGCACCCCATGTTCGAGAAAGTCGCCCCCATCGTCGCCAGGTCGCGGCACGTGACCAGGATGGCGCACTGCCGGAAGTAGACGTCCAGTGCCGCTTCCGCCTCGTCGTGCACGATGCCGAAGTTGAGCAGCAGGTGCGCGATGGCCCGGTTGCGGTGGCCCGTGCGCCGCTCGGACTCGTAGACGGCCTCGTCGACGGCCAGGGTTCTCCCGGCAATCGTGCTGAACGCGTCGAGGAGGTGCTCGAACGTGCGGGCGCCGTGGCGCGCGTGCAGGAGCGCCGTGACCGTGATGGCGCCGGCGTTGATCATCGGGTTGTGCGGCCGGTTGGTGCCGCTCTGCAGCTCGATCGAGTTGAACGCGTCGCCGCTCGGCTCGACGCCCACGTGCTGGAGCACCTTGTCGTGCCCCAGTTCCTCGATGGCCAGCCCGTACGCGATCGGCTTCGAGATCGACTGGATGGTGAAGGGTCGGTCGCAGTCGCCTGCTTCGAAGACGCGGCCGTCTGCGGTGACAAGGCATACGCCAAAATCGTCTGGATTGGCTCGACTGAGTTCAGGAATGTAGGTCGCAACGCTGCCATCGGTCAGCGGCAGGTACTTCGCGTGCAGGGCGTCGACGAGCAACTGCAGCTCATGGCCCTGCGTCGTGGTGTCAGACATGGGTGTCGATCCGCGAAGCAAGTGGCGTTCCTGAGACCCGTCGGCGGGCGCTGAGACCACGTGTCAGCGACTCGATGCCGGTTGCCTGCCGATTGCCTCCGGCGGGCATGACCGGCCCAGAACATACTGAACATATTTGTAGCAATTCAAATACCTCAGACAATTCCGTCAATTCACGCGCGGCGATGCGCATGACATCATGGCGCCCATCCGCAAGGGAGGGACGATGACGATCCAGGAGCGTTCGGTCGGTTCGGTCGTGGTGCTCGATCTGAGTGGCAGGCTGGTGCTCGGCGACGGCGAGGCGCTGTTGAAGGACACGGTGGCCGGCCTGCTGAAGCAGGGACGCCGGCAGGTGCTGCTGAACATGTCCGACGTCTCGTACGTGGACAGCTCCGGCATCGGCGTGCTCGTCGGGAGTTCCCTGAACGCGAAGGGCACCGGCGGCGCCGTGAAGCTGCTCAACCCGTCCAAGCGGGTGCATGACGCGCTGTCGCTGGCGCGGCTCCTTCCGATGCTCGAGGTCTGCTCCTCGGAGGCTGACGCGCTGCACAGCTTCGACGCGCGTTAGTTGCGAGCGGCTGCGAGCCGCCTGACATCAGGCAGCAGCGGGTCTTCCTTCGACCCGCCTCTGAAGGTGAGATAGGCGCGATAGGAGTCGGCGAACCCCGCGCTCTTCAACGCTTCCCTGACCCGGCCCTGATGGTAGTACACGGGTGGCAGGAAGGCGTAGGTCGGCTCCTCGTCGAGGAACAGCGAGAGCGCCTCGCCTCTGCGCTTGAGGCAGCGGTCGAACTCGGAATCGGCCTGAATGAACTGGCCGGCATCCAGATAGGCCCGCCCGAGATCGAAGTGTCCAATCCACGTGTCGAGCAGGGCGTTGGCCTCGGTCAGGACCTTGACGGCCTGGCGCGGGTCCTTGTTCCTCAGCGCGATCCCGCCCTCGACGATCTTGGCGTAGGCCTGGGGCTCGGCCTGCAGCTCGGCGGCGAGCCCGGCGACGAGGGCGCGGGCACGGTCGGCGGCCCCCGCCTCGACGAGCGCGCGCGCCGCCAGGAACCGAATCTTCACGGCCTTGCTGTTCGCCAGCGCCTTCTCGACGGCCCCGATGGCGGCGCGAGGCTCCCCCCGCTGCAGTTCCACGTGCGCGATCGCGGCGAACTTCGCAGCGGCGCGATCGGGGTTCTTCTGGTCAAGGTCATGCGCGGCGCCCTGCCCCAAGATGCGCACGGCATCCGAGAAACGGCCCTCGAGCGTCGCCAGATCGCCGAGGCCCGATGCGGCGATCGATGCGCCCCGCGCGTCGATCGCTCCCATTTGCTGGTAGCTTCCCATCGCCTGCGGCAACTGCCCCTGTCCCATCTGCGCGAACGCCACGGCGAGCGTGGCATAGACGTCGGGACCCTCGATCGCCCGCGCCTCGGTTTCGCCGGCCTGGAAATCGCCGGCGTAATTCGCGTACAACGCCAGGTTATTGCGGAAGATCACGCGCTTGGGCAGTAGCGCCACCACCTGCCGCATCTCGTCCACGGCCCCGCGCATGTCCCGCAACTGCGTCAGGCACAGCGCGCGCTGGTTGTGCCCGACCGCGTCGGCCGCGTAGCGCGCGATCAGCTCGCCGTATTCCTTCACGCACTGCGGGTAGTCGCCCGTCAACCTGTAGTAGAAGCCGCGAGTCGTGTACCGCTCACGCTCGGTCATGCCGTCGAGGTACTGCAGCGCCTGGTTGATGTATGTCTCGGCATCCTGCAGCTTGCCGGAGTTGCGAGACGCCACCGCGAGGAGCTGGTAGCCGACGCCGAACGTCGGATCGGCCTGCACGGCCTTCGAAGCGATCTGCAAGGCCTCCTCGAACCGGCCGTTGGAAGACGCTTCCTGCGCCGCCGCGTAGAGGCGCACGACGTCGAGCGAGGTGGCCGACAGGCTGGCCATGGCGAACATCTGGTCCGACTCCGACGCCTCGTCACCGAGTGCCTGGCGAACCGCGGCCACGAGGTTGGTCGCCACTCCCAGGACCTGGTCCTTGCCCGACGCCCGCCTTTGTTCGGTGGCGATCACATTGCCCGTCACGGTCTGCACGGCCTTGACCGACACGCCGTAGCCGCTGCCCTGGCGCTCGATCGAGCCCGAGAGGACGACGCCCAGTCCCTGCTTCACGGCGAGCTCACGTGCGGCCCGTTCGTCCAGCCGATCGGGAGGGGCCACGCCGAGGGTGCGGGTGATGGCGCTCCGGTCGAAGGCGCTGATGAAGCCCGCGCCTTCGAGGCCGCGCCTGAGTACCGGCTCGAGCGTCCGGTCGAACGCCGGATCGCCGGTGAGGTTCTCGAAGTCCGCAATCACCACCGAGACCGGCGCGTGCACCGCCGGCGGCTCGACCGCCCGGCGGGTCACCACGTACGTGCCGCCGAGCAATGCGATCACGAGCACGACGGTCGCCGCCACCATGCGCGGCGTCAGGCGCCGCACGAGCGGCAACGTCTTGCCGTTCCGATCGAGACGATCCAGCGCCGCGACGAGCTCGGCCGTCGTCTGAAAGCGCAGCGCCGGATCAGGCTGGACGCAGCGCGACACGATCCGTTCGAGCGGCTCGGGAATCCGCGGGTCCACCGACCGCAGCGCCGGCGGCGGCTCCTTCATCCGGTGCTGCAGCTCTTCGATCGGGCCGCGCGTGGCGGACCGCCACCCTCGTCCGAGCAGCATGTCCGACACCATCAGCCCCAGGGCATAGATGTCGGCGCGCTGATCGACCGCCTCCCCCCTCGCCTGCTCCGGCGCCATGTACGCGACCGTGCCCACGATGGTGCCGGCGAGCGTGCTCTGGGTCGCGCTCGACACCTGGCGCCATCGCTCGGGCGAGAGGCCCGCCGGCGGCAGCGCGGGCTGGGCGGCCGACGTGGACCGCGCGATCCCGAAGTCCATGATGATCGCGCGATCGCCCTCGACCATGATGTTGGCCGGCTTCAGGTCGCGGTGTACGACGCCGGCTTCATGCGCCGCGAGCAGCCCCGACGCCACCTCCCGCATGATCTTCAGCGCGACGGGCACCTCGAGCGTGCCAGCGCCCTTCTTCAGCAGCGTCGACAGATCCTCGCCTTCGATGTACGACATCGTGATGTACTTGATGCCGTCGATCTCGCCGAGGTCGTGAATGCGGACGACGTTCTTGTGCGTGACCTGCCGGGCGAGCAGCAGCTCCTGCTTGAACCGGCGCTCGATCGCCTGCGTTTCGAACGGATCGCTCGTCGCCTCCGGACGGATCACCTTCAGCGCGACCACGACGTCGAGCTCCGCGTCCCAGGCCTGGTACACGGCGCCCATGCCGCCGATGCCGAGCATGCGGATGATCCGGTACCGTGGCCCGAACTGCTGCCCGGCGGCCAGTGGGCCGGTCTCCCCGGACTGCCCAGCCGTCGAGGCGGCCAGCGGCGGCGTGGGAGTGGCCCGGCCGACCGTTACCATCGTGTCCAGGCCCGCGACGGTGGGCATCAACACATCGGGGCGAGCCGGAGCCAGGCCGGCGACCATCGTCACGTCAAGATCGGTTGTGTTCTCGGACGGTGACGGAGTTGGAGCCGGGGCCGGGGCCGGCAGCCAGCCAGTCGGCGCGTCGTCTGGATTGACGGCAGGACCGCGGGCGAGCAGCATCGACCCGCCGCACGTTGTGCAGCGGCCCTGCGAAGCGGACGATGCTGCGCCGCAATGTGGACAGTTCATGCGACGAAAGACAATGAAAATAATTCGTGCAGTTTCGATGGATTATGCCGCCAACCCCCGTGGAAAAGCTACAGCCTTAGCAACGTCTGCACGAGCCTGGACGAACAGGCGCGCCGCAGTTCACAGGAGGACCAGGCCGGCCAGCCGCGCGAAATGCCGGAAATCGCGGTCGCGCGTCACGAGGGGCACCAGGGCGTCGATGCAGCTCTGGGCAATCAGCGCATCGGCTACGCGAGCCTTCCGGCCCTTCGACAGAATGACCGACCGCAGCGCCCCGGCGCGTTCCCAATAGCCAGCAACCGGATCCAACAGCGGGAGATCGAGCAGCGCGGCCCTCGCGTCGGATGGGAGCTTCGGGTCGCTCAGCATCTCGGTGAGGACGACCGGAGGCAGGACGGCCTGACGCTGGTCGAGCGCCGTGGACACCACCTCCACATCGTCGCCTGAAGCGCCACAGAGATAGGCGACAAGCGAGCTCGTGTCGACCGCGATCACGCGCGATCTTCGCGGAGCTTGCGAAGATTGACGGAGAGCTTCACCGTGCCACGCAGCCGCTGAAGCGTCCGGTAGGCGTCGCCGGCCGCGACGAGACGTAGACCGTCGCGAATGGTGTCGGTGACTCCCTTGCCCGTGGATTGCTGGGCCTTACGCAGGAGCTCCTCCGGCAGATGGACGGTGACTTTTTTCGTCAAGGCAGCCATGCACCATGATACCAGCACGGGTGCCAGCGCCCGATATGGCATCGCGTCGTCAGTAGAAATCGTGAGCCTCGACCGAGGCCCCGCCGTCGATGCCGTGCAGGCGCTCGGCCTTCACCGACAGCACGCCGTCCTGGTGCTGGAGTACGCCCTCGACGAGCAGGAACGGCTGGCGGATCACGGTCATCCGCTCGCGGTCGAACAGATCCGGCCGGACGATGACGTTGGAGACGCCGGTCTCGTCCTCGAGGGTGAGAAAGACGAATCCCTTGGCCGTGCAGGGCCGCTGGCGCGTGATGACCATGCCGGCTACCCGCACGCGCCGGCCATCCCGCGCCTGCGGCAGATCGGAGGCGCGGAGAACGCCGCGCAGCGCCAGATCGTCCCGGCGCAGCGCCATGGGATGCGGCCCAATCGTCAATCCCATCCCTGCATAGTCGGACCGAAGACGCTCATGGTCATTCATCTTCGGTAATGGAGATCGTTCGGATCGTTCGGATCGTTCGGGACGTTCGGATCGTTCTTCTCGTTCTCGTTCTCGTTCTCGTTCATCGTTCTGAAACAACTCGCCTGGCGGCCGCACCGCCTTCTCCACCTGCCATAACGCACTCCGCCGTTCCTGCGTGAAGTCATTGAGCGCGCCGATGTCGGCCAGTGTCGTCAGCTCGTCGCGCCGCAGGCCGGTGCGGCCGACGACGTCTTCGATTGAAGTGAAGCGGCCGACGGGGCGCAGCTGGATCGTCCACTCGTGCGCGCAGGTGTTGCAGAAATAGGTCCGGGCCGTCCGCGAGTCGCGCACGATTTCGATCATCGAGTCATCGTCGGACCCGCACTTGGCACAGAGGAGTGGGGGTGCCAGTGTTTTTGTCCTGTCGAATGCCGCCATCGCCTGCCCCATTTCCTTGCGTAAGCCGTTCACGTACATCAGCCCGATCCGGATCGCGCCGTCTTCCTCGACCCGGCACAGCCAGTCCGACTGCTGCACGTCGATCGGGTGAAAACGCACCCCGCGGCGTTGCGCGTCCTTGACGAGCGACGCCGGGTGGTAGAACCCCATGGGCTGGTTGTTGAGGAGCGCCGTGAAGAACGCGCCCGGGTAATGCACCTTGAGATACGCGCTCGCGTACGCCAGCAGCGCAAAGCTGGCGGCGTGCGATTCGGGAAACCCGTAGAGCGCAAACGACGTGATCGAGGCGATGATCCGCTCGGCGGCCTCTCCGGTGATGCCGTTCCTCGCCATGCCGTCGCGAAGCTGCACCTCGATCTGCTTCATCCGCTTCTCGGAGCGCTTGAAGCCCATCGCGCGGCGCAGTTCCTCGGCCTGGCCACCGGTGAAGCCCGCGGCCACCATCGCCATCCGCAGCAGTTGCTCCTGGAAGAGCGGCACGCCCAGCGTGCGCCTGAGCACAGGCTCGAGCGAGGGATGCAGCGGCACCACCGGCTCCCTCCCCGCGCGGCGATTCAGGTACGGGTGCACCATGTCGCCGACGATCGGCCCGGGGCGGATGATCGCCACCTGGACGACGAGATCGTAGAAGTGCGTCGGCTTGAGCCGCGGCAGCGTCGCCATCTGCGCGCGCGATTCCACCTGGAAGACACCGATCGTCTCGGCCTTCTGCAGCATCTCGTAGACGGCGGGATCGTCCTGCGGGATCTTCGACAGGTCGTCGATGTCGATCAGCTCAATGGCGTCCTGCAGCGCTGCCATCATGCCAAGGCCGAGCAGGTCTACCTTGACGATCCCCATCTCGGCGCAATCGTCCTTGTCCCATTGAATGACGACGCGGCCGGGCATGGAGGCGGGCTCGAGCGGCACCACCGAATCGAGCGCGCCCTGGCAGACGACCATCCCGCCCGAGTGCTGGCCGAGATGCCGCGGCAGATCCTGGATCCGCAGCCACAACTCGGCAAACGTCCGCATTCTCGGCATGCTCAGCGACAGGCCGGCGGCCTCGAGATTGCGGCCGAACGTGTCGCTGGGATCGGTGAACTCGAAGTTGTTCATCGCCTTCGCGAGGCGATCGATCTCCTCGTCGTCGAGCGACAACGCCTTCCCCACCTCCCGCGCGGCGCTGCGGCTGCGGTAGGTGATGACGTTGGCGGTCATCGCCGCCCCGAGAGGGCCGTACTTCTCGTAGACGTGCTGGATGACGCGCTCGCGGCGATCGCCGCTCGGCAGGTCGAGGTCGATGTCGGGCCATTCGCCGCGCTCTTCCGAGAGGAAGCGCTCGAACAGCAGATCCATCTTGATGGGATCGACGGCGGTAATCCCCAGGCTGTAGCAGACGGCGCTATTGGCCGCGGATCCGCGTCCCTGCACGAGGATGTCCTGCTGCCGGCAGTAGTTGACGATGTCCCAGACGATCAGGAAGTAGCCGGCCAGCTCGAGCTTCTCGATCAGATCGAGCTCGCGGCCAATCTGCGCGCGCGCCTTGTCGTGATAGGGCCGGTACCGCTCCCGAGCGCCCGCCTCGGTGAGGTGGCGGAGAAACGACATCTCGCTCTCGCCGTCGGCCACGGGGTACCTGGGAAACTGGTAGCCGAGGTCGGCCATCGTGTACTGGAGCCGCTCGGCCAGCGCCGCGGTGCCGGCCAGCGCATCGCGGCGATCCGCAAAGAGCGCCGCCATCGCCTCGGGCGATTTGAGGTACCGCTCGGCGTTGCGCGAGAGGCGGCGCCCCGCGGCGTCGAGCGTGGTCTTATGACGGACGCACGTGAGGACGTCGAAGAGCGGCCGGTCGCGCGGCTCGGCGAACCGCACGCCGTTGGTGGCGACCACCGGCACTCGAAACGCCCGTGCGAGGGCGTCGAGCGCCCCGATCTCCGACGCCTCGTCGCGCCGCAGGTGGCGTTGCAGCTCGATGCACACGTTGCGGCGTCCGAAAATGCCGACGACCCGATCGAGCAGGCCGCCGACGCCGTGGTGCCGCACGTCGAGCAGCGAACGCCCGCCGAGCGCCACAAGGCCGGTGGTAAACCCCTCGAGCTCCTCGAGCGCGAGCGCCCCTTCTCCTTTCGGGGCGCGCATCTTCATGCGGGTGACGAGGCGGCAGAGGTTTTTGTATCCCTCGGCGCTCTCGACGAGCACTGGTAATTGCCAACAACCTTCGCTGAGACGGGACACCGAGTCACCGAGACTCTGAGGTTTTTTTGTACTAAAAGTTCTCGGTGCCTCGGTGCCTCGGTGTGCCGTCGCAGTGGAAGGCGCCGCGATTGTTAACTCGGCCCCGATGATGGCTCTCAGGCCTGCTCGCTGCGCTGCCTTGTGGAAGCGCGGGGCGCCGTAGACGCCGTCGGCGTCGAGCAGCGCGACCGCCGGGTAGCCGAGTGCCGCCGCGCGTTCGACGAGCGTTTCGGGAAGCGATGCGCCCTGGAGAAAACTGAACGCCGACGCGGCGTGCAGCTCGATGTACTCAATCAACAATGCCCTCGACACACCAGGCGTCCGAGTGGCGATCGCGAAAAATGCGGTAGGTCGCGCCGTCGCTCAGCGTGACGTCCCATTCGTCACGGTCCCACCCGCCTTCGCCGCTCCATTCACCCCGGCTGCGGCGGGCAAGCCCGTCCCACCAGGCGCCCGACGTCCGCCAGGGACCGGCACACTGCTCGACCCGCCCGCCGCTCATCCCCCGCCGATCGATGGACACACGTGAGGGCTTGCTGTCTTCGACATGGACTCTCGCGGGGATCGGCATTCGAAATCTGCGAAGCGCGACAACCGGGTCATTCGCAGCGGCATTCACCTCTCCGGCACACTGAGGCACCGAGACACCGAGAACCTTTTGTACAAAATTGACCTCGGTGCCTCGGTGCCTCGGTGTGTCGTGACGGTGAAGATCGTTCGAATCGCGGGGAGCAAACGGCTTCATCGCACACGCGCCGGGCTGCCATGAATCCACTTCCACCGGCGAGCCGCAGCGGCCCTCGCCCATCAGCGCCGCGAGCCTCGCGTTGAGCGTCGAGAGCTGCTCGGGCGACGGCAGCGGACGCGTCAGCAGCGAAAACTGGACGATGCGGCCGGGGGTGGGGTCGACGGCGACCACCACGCGGTCGATCGCGGCGGCAGGGGGATGCGATTCGAGGTCGAGCAGCGCCAGCGTCCGCAGCGTGCGTGCGTCGCGCATCGGCACCGGCAGCTGCAGCGAGCGTTCGTGCACCTCGCGCGTGACGCCATTCCTTTTAACAAGGTGCAGCCGGACGTGCAGTACCGCCGCCCCGCGGCCGCGCCGCTCGAGGTGCGCCGCGAGCGGATCCATGAGACGGCCGAGCACGAACGACAGCGGCTCCAGCCCTTCGATCGGCCACTCGAGATCGAGCGCCTGCTCGAAGCGCTCCTCCGGGATGGCCGGCACCAGCGGCAGCGCATCATCTCCCCGTGCAACACGTTGCCACTGCACACCCTCCTGGCCGAGACGTGCCGCAACCGCCGCCGGTGGCAATGCCGCCAGCTCGCCAAGGGTCACCAAGCCCCATCGACGGAATGTGGACAGGAGATCGTCGTTCTCGTTCTTGAGCGTGGCTAGCAAAGTCAGGGGTAACAAGGCGAGCGCATCGGCTTCGGTGCCCGGTTCGACGACGGTGAGGCCGGCGCGGTGGTGGACGAGCAGGCGCGCGGCGGTGCGGGTGCCGGCGATCGCGACGCGCACGCGGAGGCCACGGTCGGCGGCCGTGCGGCGCAGCTCGGCGCCGATGGTTCGCGCGTCGCCGAAGAGATGCGTCAGGCCCGACAGGTCGAGCGTGATCTCCCGCGGCCCGCACGGCTCGATGCGCGGCGAGAACTCACGCGCGACCTCGATCAAGGCCGCGGTCGAACTGCCGTCCGCCGCGTACAGCGCGCCAAACATCCCAAACTCCGGCGCTCTTCAGTGAGACGGCACACCGAGACTCCGAGACACCGAGGAACAATTATTTTTGTTCTCAGTGCCTCGATGCCTCGGTGTGTCGTGACCCGCGGCAATCGCCGCGAAGGAACGACCGTGAAAGATGTGGTTCTCGGTGCCTCGGAGCCTCGGTGTGTCGTGATCAGCGGCAGTCGCAGCGAATCGTACTTCCCCATCAACTCGCCTGCGCGGCGAGACGACTCGCACCGACATGTCGAGCCCGGCGACGAGCCGGCTGCGATCGGCCTCACCCATCCACCGCGTCCGGCCGTCGAGCGACAGCGTCAGGCCGCCGGCGCTGCGCGCGAGCGGCTGCGCCACGACGAGGACGCAGGCGGTGTCGGTGCCCTCAATCGCCCGCTGCACCCGCAGCCAAGTCGTGTGCGGAATGCCGTGGAGCGCGCGCGGCGGCACGTCGGCGAGATCGATCGCCACGAAGCCGAATCCGCCCGCCTGCAGCACGAGATTCAACGCTTTCAGCGCCCGCTCCACCGCGCGATCGGCATAGGATGCCGCGGTCGCACCTTCTCCGCGGATCCAGAGCAGGCGATCCAGGTCGACGCCGGCCGCCACCATCGACGCCACGTCGAGGCGATCCACCGGATCCACGACGGCGGCAATTTCGCCGCGCCGGGTGGCCGCCGCCGCCATCTGCAACAGCAGCGTCATCCGGCCGGACGAGCGCGCCCCGGCAAGCTCGGAGAGCTGCCCGCGCGGCAATCCCCCTCGCAGGCACGCATCGAGCGCCGCCACATCCGTCGGCGACACCGACGGGCCGTCCGTGTGCTGCAGCGGCGGCAGCGCCGTCGTCAGCGTGCGATCGAGCTTCCGAACCCTGAGCGCCGATTCAAGAACCGCCAGTGCCTCTTTCGCCATATGTTCGTCTCGAAGCGAAAATATAGCGAAATCGAGCCCTGGGAGCAAGCGGTAAGATCGACAGCCTTTGACCCCGACCCCGCCCCTGCGCCGCCTGGCCGCAGCCCTTCATTACCGCGATTTCCGCGTCCTCTGGTGTGGCGCCTTTACCTCGAGTATTGGCACGTGGATGCAGAAAGTCGCCCAGAGCTGGCTGATCGTGACGATCGCCGGGACCTCATCCGCCTTCTATCTCGGGCTCGACTCCTTCCTGGGCGAAGTACCGATCCTGCTCTTCACGCTGATTGGCGGCGTCGTGGCCGACCGCCGCGATCGCCGCCAACTGCTGCTGATGTCGCAGTACATCCAGATGGCGGCCGCCTTCACGCTGGCCGCGCTGGTGTACGCGGATGTCGTCCGCGTCTGGCACGTGCTGGGCCTGTCGATTGTCACCGGCCTCGCACAGGCGTTCGGCGGCCCGGCGTATCAGTCGCTGATACCGTCGCTCGTCGAAAAGGAACACCTGCCAAACGCGATCGCGCTCAACGCGATCCAGTTCAATCTCGCGCGCGTCGTCGGACCGCTCATCGCCGGCGCGGCGCTGGCCGCGTTCGGCATGGCGGCGTGCTTCGGCCTGAACGGCCTGTCATTTCTCGCGGTGATCGTCGCGATCCTGTCGCTTCACGTCAGGCACATCCCGAGCACGGGCCACAGCCGCATGCATGTGGAGCTCAAGATCGGGCTGTCATTCGTACGCGGCCAGCCGGCGCTTGTCGGCTTGACCATCCTCGGGCTCGCCACCACATTCCTCGGCACCCCGATCCTCACGTTCCTGCCGCTCTTCGCGCAGGACGTCTTTCAGGGCGGCGTCGCTGAATACACGAAGCTGATGGCGTGCGCCGGCGCGGGAGCGGTCACCGGCGCGCTCGTCGTCGCCTGGCTCGGCAAGTTCCGCCACATGGGACGGACGCTGCTCATCCTGCAGATCGTCTTCGGGATGCTCATCGTGCTCTTCTCGATCTCCCGCGTGTTCTGGATCAACGCCGTGCTGCTCTTTGGCGGCGGCGCCTGCATGGTGATGGTCTTCGCGATGCTGTCCTCGCTGGTGCAGCTCATTGCGCCAGACGACATGCGCGGGCGCGTCATGAGCATTTACACCGTGGCGTTCCGCGGCGGGATGCCGCTTGGCAGCCTCGCGGCCGGCTATGCCGCCACCCTCACCTCCGCACCCACCGTCCTGATCACGAATGGCGTCCTGCTGAGCTTGATCGCGGCATGGTTCCTGCTGAAGAGCCACGGAGTGAGGGATGTATAAGTGCGACTACTATCAATTGCTGGATTCGCGATCGCGACGCTACTGGCACCCTCGGCCTACGCGCAGGAACCCACAGAGCTCAAGACCGAGGCGGCACCACAAGAGCCCGGCGCAGGCAGCTCAGGCGACTCCTTTGTCGACAAGCTGAAAAACTTCGCTGACGACATTCAGATCGTCGACCGGCTGAACGGAGATATCGACGGATGGTATCCGCGCCTGGGCGGCATGACGACCGGGAGCGGTCTCGCGCTCGGCCCGGGCTACCGCACGCATCTCTTCGGCGACCGCATCTTCGTCGACGGGTCGGCGGCGATCACGGCAAAGGGATACATGGCGGTCGACGGACAAGTCGAATGGCTGCAGTCGAGCTACGAGCGCGTCGAGCTATGGACCAATTTCCGCTACCAGGATTTTCCCCAGGAAGATTTCTTTGGCCTCGGCGGGAACTCGATCCGCCAGTCGCGGTCCAACTACGCGCTCACCAGCACCGACTTCACCGCGATGGGCATCTTCCACGCGCGGCCGTGGCTCCGTATTGGCGCCGATCTGGGGTACTTCAATCCAACGCTCGGCGCAGGCACCGACAGCAACTACCCGACCACCAGCGCGCTGTTCTCCGACGTCGAGGCGCCGGGGCTCGACGCGCAACCCTCGTTCCTGCATACGACCACGTTTGCGGAGATCGACTATCGCGACGCGCCGGGAAATGCGCGCAGCGGCGGGTACTACAGGGGTGCCTTCGGCTGGTGGGACGACCGGACACTCCACGGATTTGATTTCGGACGGTTCGACGGCGAGGTGGCCCAGTTCATCCCGCTCGTGACGAAGCGACATGTCTTCGCGGCGCGGATGGGCGTCAGCTACGTGAACAACGAGGCCGACGACCGCGTACCCTTCTACGTCCTTCCCTACGTCGGCGGCTCCCATACGCTGCGCAGCGTCGAAGAATTCCGCTATACCGACGAAAACGCGCTCTTCCTCAACGCCGAGTACCGGTGGGGAATCATCAAGCATCTCGACATCGCGTTCTTCTACGATGCCGGGAAGGTGAGCCACGACTGGAACGACATCAACCTGTCCGATCTCAAGACAGGCTATGGGATCGGCTTCCGCGGCGGCACCACCAAGCGGGTCTTCGTGCGCCTCGACATCGGGATGGGCGGCGGCGAAGGGCGGCAGATCTTCTTCAAGCTCGGACCCTCTTTCTGAGGCCTCAGCGCCCAGGCCTCAGATTCCGAGTCAGGGCGACAGCGAAGCCGCCACGCACCGGCACCGGCACGAGCGCATATTCGTTGCGCCCGTGCCGGCCCACCACCGTCCAGCCAGTCGCCATACCGATCGCTGACCCGAACAGCACGTCGCTGATGACGTGACGGTTGTCGTGCAGCCGCGACGTCGCGACATACGCCGCCACGAACACCGTCGGCCACGCAGCGCGGTAGCCCAGATGCCGCTCGAGAATGGAGGCCGCCGCGAACGCGCTCGCCGCATGGCCAGACGGAAACGCGCAGCATTCACCGGTGGGACGATCGCGGCGCACCGCGATCTTGATGGTCTGAATGAAGGCCTGAGACAGGATCTGAGCTCGCAGCAGGTCGTAGCCGAGGTGCGACCACTTGTTCGTCCGCGAAGCCCCTTCGGCGACGGGCACCAGGTAGCGTCCGCCGAAATAGAGCCCGAGCGCGACCGCCGCCTGCGTGCCGGCCGCGCCGATGATCCTGCCAGGCACGAAGAAGCGGTGGACGAAGGTCGAGCCGGCGATGCGGCCGTTGAGGTCGTCGTCGAGAGGATGGGCGAGCAGCGCCGCCGCGGCCCCCACCCCGAGAATCACCCATGTTGATCTGCGCTGGGGAAAAGAGGCGAAGTCACTCCCTGTGGTGCGCATGAAAGCGGCAAAGCCCGTGTGCTCCGGCTCCGGATGTTCCTCGGTCTGGGTGACGCCCGGCACGTCCTGGCTGAACGCCAGACGGCTCGCTGGCCGGGTCCCGACGAGCTGAGCAGGCGCGAAAAGGTCGTGTGAGATCCAGCTCGACAGTTCCTGTGCGCCAGCCGGCCGAGCCGTCGCGGCCCCGAGCGTCGTGACGAAAGCGAGAGGGATTAACAGATGTCGTGCACGCATGGGCTAAGGGCTCCTTCGCGCCTGGCCGTATTATCGACCGTTGGGCGTCGGGCATTCGCGGGCACTGTCTATTCCAGCCGTACAAGCAAAGAGCGGAGGTTGGCCTCCGCTCTTCGCCTGGCTCGGCTGCCCTGGCGTTTTGTCGCTTCGTATATCGAAGCTGCGCCGCCACCAAGGGCCGCACACCCGCCCCTGTGCCGGGCCCGAAAAACCCGCGTGTAATAATGGCGGCAGCCGCTTTCGGCCACCGATGCACATCCTCGTCGTCGAAGACGATCGCGACATCGCCGACCTCGTGGCGCATTACCTGCGGAAAGCGGGATGGGTGCCCACGATCGCCTCCTCCGGCGACGAAGGGCTCGCGTACGCCCGTGCCCACCAGATCGACCTGGTGATCCTCGACGTGATGCTCCCTGGGCTGAGCGGCTTCGAGGTGTGCCGGGCGCTGCGAGCCGGCGTGGCGACGGCCGCGGTGCCGATCATCATGTTGACGGCACGCGCCGAAGAGGCCGACCGGGTCATCGGCCTCGAGCTCGGCGCCGACGACTACGTCTCGAAGCCGTTCAGTCCCAACGAGCTGGTGGCGCGCATCCGCGCGCTGATGCGCCGGGCCAAGCGTCAGGAGCCGCCTGAGTCGACGCTGCGGTTCGGCCCGATCGTGGTCGACCTCTCGAGCCACATCGTCACGAGCGACGGCCGCGAGATCAAGCTCACAGCCAAGGAATTCCTGCTGCTCCAATATCTGATGGAGCATCGCGGCCGCGTGTTGTCACGCGACCTGCTGCTGGGCGACGTCTGGGGCTACCGCTACACCGGCGGCACGAGGACGGTGGACGTGCACGTTCGCCGGCTCCGGGAGAAGCTGCCGGTGCTCGTCGAATCGCTGGTCACCGTGAAGCAGTTCGGCTACAAGCTCGTCGACGCCAGCGAGGGGGTCTAACCTGGACGTCCGCGCGAGCCTCTTCACGAGCGCGCTGGCGGCGGGCGCGCTCACGCTGGCGGTGAGCGCCGTATCCGGGTCGTGGCAAGCCGGACTATTGGCGCTCGTCACGATGACTGTGCTCGTCGTCTGGGCGGTTGGGGCCCCGTTGCAGCGACGGATTGGCAGATTGGGAGACGCGAGCAGGGCGCACGAGGCCGTGGCTCAGCGCCTGGGAGGGCAACTCGAAGACCTCTCGCGCGACCGCGCCCGCATGGAGGCCATCCTGTCGGGAATGGTCGAGGGGGTGCTCGTCGTCGATCGTGGCGGCCGTCTGCAGCTCGCGAACCGGGCCGCGCAGGCGATGCTGCAGGTGGACGCGGGCGCCGTGGGCCGGCCGTACGTCGAGGTGATCCGGCATCCCGACATCTCGGCTCAGCTCGCCGCGACGCTTCGAGGCGAAGAAGTGGACACGCGGGAGCTCGCGCTCGCCCGCGATCCGTCACGCATGTTCATCTCGCGGGCCGCGCCGGTCGCGGCCGGCGCCGAAGGGGGCGCCGTGCTGGTGCTCCACGACATCACCGACCTGCGCCGCGCCGACCAGATCCGCCGCGATTTCGTCGCCAACGTATCTCACGAGCTGCGCACCCCGCTGACCGCGGTCCGCGGGTACGTCGAGGCGCTCGCCGACGACCCGCCCGACGACGAGACGAGACAACGCTTTCTCGAAATCATCACGCGGCACACCACGCGGATGGAACGCCTGGTGAAGGACCTGCTGCGCCTGGCGCAGCTCGACGCGCGGCAGGAAGTGCCCGACATCACCGTGTGCGACATGCGGCAGATCTTCGATGCCGTGGTTGCGGATCTCGCGCCGGCGATCGAAGCCCGGCGTGACCGCGTCACGATCGACGTCGCGCCCGACGCGCGCGACATTCGCGGCGACGCGGCGAAGCTGCACGACGTCGTGCGCAACCTGGTGGAAAACGCGGTGAACTATTCGGCCGACGAGGCCGACGTGCGCCTCGAGGCACGACGGACCGACGGAGTCGTGACCCTCTCTGTGTCCGACTCGGGGCCAGGCATCCCGCCCGACGATCTCACGCGCGTCTTCGAGCGTTTCTACCGAGTGGACAAGTCGCGCTCGCGTCCCGGCGGCACGGGCCTCGGACTGGCCATCGTCCGCCACCTCGTCGAGCTGCACGACGGCCTCGTGCGCGCCGAGAACCGTCCGGAGGGCGGCGCGCGGTTTACCGTGACGCTGCCTGGATAGACGTTTCAGATGCTGATGGCCCTGACGCGAGCGATCAGTCCCGCGATTCAGCAGTGCGAGCTGACGCACCTGGCGCGCACCCCGATCGACCTCGATCGCGCGCGGGCGCAGCATGCCGCGTATGAATGGGCGCTGGTCGGCGCCGGCTGCACCGTACGGCGGCTCGATACGACCGACCCGCTGCCCGACTCGGTCTTCGTCGAAGACATCGCCGTGGTCCTCGACGAACTGGCCGTCATCACCCGTCCTGGCGTGCAGGCGCGCCGGTCGGAAACGGGCGCCATCGCCCAGTGGCTGGCGCATGTGCGTCCCCTGCGCTACATCGAGTCGCCCGGCACGCTCGACGGGGGCGACGTGCTCGTCGCCGGCCGTTCGATGTTCGTCGGGGCGTCGGGTCGCACCAATGCCGCCGGCGCGGCGCAGCTACGCCGCCTGGTGTCGCCGTACGGGTATATCGTCGAGGTCGTCCCGGTATCAGGGTGCCTCCACCTGAAGTCGGCGGTGACCGCCGTAGCGCCGGAGACGCTCCTCATCAACCCGGCATGGGTATCCGCCGACAGGTTCGCGGAATTCACTCTCATCGAGATCGACCCCGAGGAGCAGCACGCCGCCAACGCCGTCGCGGTTGGGGGCAAGATCATCTGTCCCGCTGCCTTTCCCGGGACGGCCGGGCGCCTGAAGGCCCACGGCCTTACGGTTGAGACCGTGGACGTGGACGAACTGGCCAAGGCCGAGGGATCGGTCACCTGCTGTAGCCTCATTTTCAGCATGTGATGCCGGGTTCAAAGTACCAGGCCTACGGTAGACTCTCCCCCGAAATGACCTTGTGGTCTTCCACGCGACATATCTACGCGGTCGCGGGCTACCTTTGTGCCGCGGTCGCCTTCTCGTGGCCCCTGCCGCTGCATCTCGGCACCCACCTGACCGGGTCTCCCGCCGGAGACACCGGGGTGTACGTCTGGAACCAGTGGGTCTTCCGCCACGAATTGCTCGACAATCACAGCCTGCCGTACTTCACCGACAGCATCTTCGCGTTCACGGGCCGCGCGAATCTGAGCCTGCACAACTACACGACGTTTCAAAACCTGCTGGCACTGCCACTCATCGGACTGCTGGGCATCGTCGCCACCTTCAACATCGTCTACCTGCTGGCCACGGTGCTCACCGCGTACGCGACCTTCCTGCTGGCCCGCCACGTCTCCGGGCGCGACGCGGAATCATGGCTGGCCGGCCTGTTGTTTGCCTGGAGCCCCATTCTCGTCACGCGCGGCACCGCACATTTCAGCCTCGTCGCGGCGGCACCTCTTGCCGTGTTCATCCTGTTGCTTCTGCGAGCGGCTGGCCGCGAGCGGCTGCGCGACGCCTTTGCGCTCGGCGCGACCATGTGGTGGGCGGCGAGCACGGACGTGTACTTCGCCGTGTATTGCCTGATCATCGCCGGGGTGTTCATGCTGGCGCACACCCTGACGTTTGAGCCCCGTCCGCACGCGGCGCGTCGCCGCGCCGTGCCGTGGACGCTCGACGTGCTGCTGCTGTGCGTGGGCGGACTGACGCTCGCCATGCTGGTCAGCGGCGGATGGCAGTTCCGGGTGTTCGGGCGCGTCACGCGCATGCAGACGCTCTACACGCCGATGCTCGTCTTCACCGCGCTGTGTATCGCACGGGCGGCGTGGTCGTACCGCACGGCGTTCGCGCGCGTCTCGCGCGATCACCTCTGGCGGTTTGTTCGCGCCACGTCGGTCGCGGGCGTGGTCGCGACCGCGCTGCTGTCGCCCATCCTGTACGCGATGGGTGTACGGATCGCCGCCGGCCGCTGGGAATCCTCATCCGTGTTCTGGCGAAGCAGCCCCGGCGGCGTGGATGCGCTCGCATTTTTCCTGCCGAACCCCAATCATCCCCTCGCGCCGGCGGCGATCCGCGCCTGGCTCACGCCAAGGCCGGATGCGTACGCGGAGAACGTCGCCTCGCTGACGTTGATCGCATTGGCCGTCGTCGTGATCGCGTGGCGCTCGGGATGGCGGATTCCGCGGATCTGGGCGATCTTCGCCGGCGCGTTCGTCCTTCTCGCGCTCGGGCCGTTCGTGCACGTCGCCGGCGTCAATACGTTCGTCCCGGGGCCGTGGGCGCTGCTTCGGTATGTCCCCATCGTGGGGCTGGCGCGCACGCCCGCACGCTTCAGCATCGTCCTCATGCTGATCCTCGCCGTGCTGTTCGCCGCCGCGCTCACCTGGATTGGGCAGAGGTGGCCGCGGCGACGCGCCTTGATTCTCGGCGTGGCCAGCGCACTGCTCGTTTTCGAGTTGCTTCCAGTGCCGCGCGTGTTGTACTCGGCAGAGGTGCCTGCCATCTACCATCATGTCGCCGCCGCTCCTGGCGATGAGCGGGTGCTCGAGCTGCCGTTTGGCATGCGCGACGGCACGTCGAGCTATGGCAACTTCACCGCCCGCTCGCAGTTCTTTCAGACGGTGCACGAGAAGCCGCTGGCGGGCGGGTACCTCTCGCGTATCACGAAGCAACGGGTGGCCGACGCGCGGCGCGACCCGATGGTGAGCGCGCTGATGACGCTGAGCGAGGGAGGCACGCTCGATCCGGCCCTCGACGCCGAGCTCGCGCGGCTCGGCCCATCGCTCGTGTCCCGGGCGCGGATCGGGTTCGTCGTCATCGATCGCGACCGGGCGTCCGGGGCGCTGCGTGATTTCGCGATCCGGGCGCTCGGCCTCCGGCACGTGGAGACCGATGGGATCTTCGAGCTGTACAGGCCTGGAGCAAGGCCTCAATGACCAGCTCGTTCTCGCTTTTCGATCCATCGGCGACGTCGAACCTCGACGACCTGCGCAGTCGAGTGCGAACGCTGGAGGCCCTGGTCGCCCGTGCGCCGGTCCCGATCGCGGTGGCCCACGACCCCGAATGCAAGGTCATCTCGGCCAACGCCGCGCTGGCCGAGCTCCTCGGCGTCCCGCACGACGTCAACATCTCGCTGACGCCACCGCCCGGCCAGCAGCCGCTCTACCGGATCCAGCGTGGCGGGCAGGACATCCCGTCCGGGGATCTGCCGATGCAGTTCGCCATTTCGCATCGCACCGGCGTCAGAAACGACATCGAGATCCTGCGCGCCGACGGCCGCCGGCTCTACGTGCAGAATGACATCGAGCCGCTCTACGACGCCCACGGCGAGGTCTGTGGCTGCGTCAGCGTCTGCGTGGACCTGACCGAGCAGAAGCTCGTCGAGGAGGTCCTGCGGGAATCGGACCGGCGCAAGGACGAGTTCCTCGCGACGCTCGCGCACGAGCTGAGAAACCCGCTCGCGCCGATCCGCAGCGCCCTCGAGGTGCTGCGCATCGCCGGCGGCGATGCGCGCCAGTCCGCTCGCGCGCACGCGATCATGGAGCGTCAGCTCCAGCAGCTCGTGCGGTTGACCGACGATCTCCTCGACGTGTCGCGGATCACACGCAACCGCATCGAGCTGCGGAACGCGCGCGTGGACATGAGGGCCGTGCTGCAGAGCGCCATCGAGACGACGCAGCCGCTGATCGATGCCGCGGCCCACGTGTTGACGCTCGATGCGCCCGGCGCGCCGATCTGGGTCGACGCCGACTTCGCGCGCCTCGCCCAGGCATTTGGCAACCTGCTGAACAATGCGGTCAAATACACGCCCCGAGGTGGGCGAATCGACGTGCAGGTGACCACGGGCCCCGCCCGCGCGACTGTCGTCGTCCGCGACTCCGGCGTCGGCATGTCGGCGGAAGCGCTGCCGCGCATCTTCGACATGTTCATGCAGAGCGCCGAGTCGCTCGACCGCTCGCGCAGCGGCCTGGGCATCGGCCTGACGCTCTCCAAGCGCCTGATCGAACTGCACGGTGGGGCCATCGAGGGATACAGCGAGGGCCCAGGTCTCGGCAGCACGTTCACCGTCGAGCTGCCGGTGATGGCCGCGGCGGCGGCGCGCCCGCCGGCGCCGAACCCTCGGCGGCGCGGCGCCGGACGCCGCCGGATTCTGGTTGCCGAAGACATTCCCGACGCGGCCGAAACGCTGCGCATGATGCTCGATCTCATGGGGCACCACGTGATGGTCGCCGCCGACGGGGTGCAGGCCGTCGCGCTCGCGAAGGAGTTCAAGCCCGAGATCGCGCTGCTCGACATCGGCATGCCGCGGATGGACGGCTACGACGCGGCTCGGGCCATCCGCAAGCAACTCGGGCCTGACGTGCTGCTGGTCGCGGTCACCGGATGGGGACAGGAGGAGGACCAGCGCCGCGCTCGCGACGCAGGCTTCGACCATCATCTGACCAAGCCTGCCGAGCCCAGCGTGCTCGAACGCCTGATCGCGTCGCTTCCGGGAGGACCTGGCTGATCGAACGCAGTCGTGCCGCGACCCGGCTGGCACATTGCACGTAACCGCGAGACACCATGACCAGCGACACTCTTGCCATCATTCTCGGCGGCGGGCAGGGCGCCCGCCTGTTCCCCTTGACCGCGACACGCTCAAAGCCGGCCGTCCCGATCGGGGGCAAGTACCGGCTGATTGACGTGCCGATCAGCAACTGCCTTCACGCGGATATCCGCCGTATCTTCGTTTTGACGCAGTTCAATTCCGCGTCACTCAATCGTCACATCTCGAAGACGTACCAGCTCGACATGTTCTCCGGCGGATTCGTGGAGATCCTGGCCGCCGAGCAGACGCCGGACAATCCGAACTGGTATCAGGGCACGGCCGACGCCGTTCGACAGGCGGTGCGGCATTTCACGCAGCACGAGGCCGACTACTACCTCATCCTCGCCGGCGATCACCTGTACCGGATGGACTACGGCGACCTCGTTGACGCGCACAGGGATCGGCACGCCGACATCACGATCGCCGCCCAGCCCGTGGACCCCGACACGGCCACGCAGATGGGCATCTTCCGGTTTGACGGCGACGGCCGGATCGTCGCATTCGAGGAAAAGCCACAGGCGCCGCGCCTGCTCGAAATCGGACGCAGCATCCCGCCCGGCGCCACGTTCTCACAGCACACCGACGAGCAGCCGTTCATGGCCTCGATGGGCGTCTACGTGTTCTCGCGCGATGTGCTGCTCGAGATCCTGGAGAACGAGAGCGGGATTGACTTCGGCCGCGAGCTGATTCCTGGCGCGCTCCAGAAGTACCGCGTGAATCCGTATCTGTACCGCGACTACTGGGCCGACGTCGGCACCATCGAGTCGTTCTACGACGCCAACGTGATGCTCGGACGGTCTGCCGCGCCGTTCCGGTTCTGGGATCCGAAGCATCCGATCTACACGCACTTGCGGCACCTGCCGGGATCCCGGCTGACCGATTGCCACGTGCGCGACTCGCTGATCTCCGAAGGCTGCTTCCTGGATCGATGCCGCATAGACGATTCGGTGGTCGGCATCCGCGCCCACATCGAATCGGGCGCGCAGGTTACGAAATCCGTGCTGCTGGGGGCTGACTTCTACGAGGATGGCGTGCCGCTCGACGGCACGCCGGCGCTCGGCGTCGGTCGCGACGTGATACTGAACCGCGTGATCATCGACAAGAACGCCCGCATCGGCGACGGCGCCCGTCTCGTGAACGAGCGCAATATCGAGCATGCCGACGGCGACGGCTACTACATCCGAGGCGGCATCATCGTGGTGCCGAAGGGCGGCGTGATCCCGCCGGGCATGGTTGTCTAGCTAATTTAACGGGACCGACTGAGCGAGGATTCGATGCGGGTGCGGAGTTCCGCGAGGGTCTCTGGCGAGCCGGCGAAGAATCCTTCCGGATACCGGCTCTTCTGGATCATGCTCCTGTAGATTGGCGCGCTCTGGTACAGGTTCAGGCCCATGCCGGCGAGGTACTGCAGGCGCAGGTTGCGGTCGGTGTTGATCGTCGCGTCGCTCAGCCATTCGGCCATGTCGGTGCGGTTGCCGGCGTAGGTGCCGAACAGATCGAGCGCGGAATTGACGCCGATCTCCGACAGCGACTTCCGGATCGGGTCGTTCTGCGGCATCTCGAGCCGCCCCTGGATCGCGTCGATGTCGATCGGCCGGTTCCCCACCTGGCCGAACAGCACGAGATCGTAGCCCTGTCCGTTGATCGTGTTCGCGAACACGGCGCCGTTGGGAAAGGTGTCCAGGAAGGTGGCGATCTCGCTCTTCACCGCCGCCTCGTTGCTCTCATACAACTGCACGAACAGCGTCACGACGCCGCCGGGATTGAGGTGGTCTCTCACGACCTGGAAGAACTCGCGGGTATACAGCGTCGCCGCGCCCTTGACCCACGGGTCGAGCGGGTCGGACGTCACCGCGTCGAACTTCTCGCTGGTCGTCAGCAGGTAGTGCCGCGCGTCGTCGAGATGGATCGTGACCTTTGGATTCTTCACGACGTTGAAGTTGTGCTCCGAGAAGTGCGTCGAGACGACCTCCGGGACGAGCGGCTCGATCTCGGCGATCGTCTGGTCCTTCACGAGCGGATCGATTGAGACCGCTCCGGCGGTGACGCCGGCGCCGCACCCGATGACGAGCACCTTGGTGGGACGCTCAGGCACCAGCGTCGTGATGTGACCGAGCATGCGCTGCAGCCGCATGTCCTGCGGCTCGCTCGACGCCTGGACCTTGCCGGCATTGTGGTAATTGAGCACGCCCGACGGCGTGCGCGATACGGCGACCGCGGCGGTGACCCCTTCACCCACGTACACGATTTCGTTGATGCCGACCCACGTGGCCGAATACCGTCCGTAGGCGACCAGCAGCCCCGGCAGCGGCGGCACGATGCGCACCAGCATCACCGCCCCGAGGCAGACGGCGACGACCAGCGCCACCGCGCTCTGCATGCGGAGGCCGCCTTTCTGCCCGGCGGGACTCTCCGGGACGAGCACCAGCAGGCCGGAAATCGCGGCGATGGCGATGAGCACCTGCTGCGCGACCTGGCTTCCAAACGAGCCGACCAGCACCAGGCTCGTCACCAGCGCGCCGGCAATCGCTCCCACCGTGTTGGCGGCATACACGCCGCCGACCAGCCGCGCCGGATCCTGTCCTCTCGTGGCCACCGCCGCCAGGGCGAGCGGAAAGCTCGCGCCCCAGAGAATCGCGGCCGGCAGCATCACCCAGATGGCGCGCACCAGGTCGAGCTGGACGTTGAACCACGGGCTGGTGGAGATCGACGGATTGATCGGCCAGTACGGCAGCGAGCTTCCGGTCGCGTACGCGGCCCACGCGATCGCGACGCACAGCAGGAGCTGGCACCAGCCCAGCGAGGATCGCGGGCTCTTCACGCGGCGCGCCAGCTCGGATCCCACGGTGCTGCCGATGCCGAGACCGACGAGGAACACCGCGAGGATCAGCGAAAACGTATAGGCGGTGGCGCCGAACAGGAGCGAGAGGATGCGCGTCCAGACGACTTCCGATCCCAGTGCGGTCATCCCCGACAAGGCGATCGCCACGTAGATGAGCCGTGCCTCCGGAGCGGTGGGTGCCAGATCGGCCGCGCTCGCCGCCTTCGGCTCGTACGGGGTGACCCGCGCGATCGCAAACGCCAGCAGCGCCACCACGACGTTGATCGCCACGGCCACATACGTGGCGATCGGCATGTCGTAGAGGCGCAGCAGATAGAACCCGGCGACCAGGCTGCCCGCCACGGCGCCAGCCAGGTTGCCGCCGTAGAAGTACCCGAGCCACGACACGCCGGTCGGCGTGGCTTCGACCCAGCGCGCGATCGCCGGCAGCGTCGCACCCATCAGCAGGGTCGGCGGCAACAGGCAGATCCCGGCGACGATGGCGCGAAAGAAGAGGTTGACCTGTCCGGTGCCGGCCCAGGCCGTGTACACGCCACCAATCAGCGGCACCGCGAACAGGACGAGGAGGCCGAA
This sequence comes from Acidobacteriota bacterium, assembly GCA_947465645.1. The sequence goes on from CANIBQ010000047.1 coordinate 27,066, forward strand.
GAGGGCGATGCCGAGCTCGAGAAAGGCGTAGACGCGGAGTGGATGATGCCTGGGATCGATGCGCCGCGGCAGCAGCAGGCTCCCGAGACACATGCCGCCCATGAACACGCCCAGCAGGATGCCGAGCGACACCGCGGACGACCCGACCGAGAGCTGCAGCAACTGGAACCAGACGACTTCGTAGATGAGGGCGGCGCAGCCCGAGCCGACAAACAGCAGCAGCAACGCTGGCAACCAGCGTTGGGCCACCTCGACGTCGACTGCCGACACCGAAGCGTATTCAGTTTGGGTCATCGTGGGCGGAATACTATCAGAGGCACCACGGCATTTACGGGCGTCAATTGAAGCGATCGGCGTTGGCCATGATGCCGTATGGGATAATCGCCGCGATGAAGCACACGGACGAGCTCAATGGTGGAACTGGCGAACGCGCCAGGCCCTTGATCCTGATCGTCGAGGATCACTCAGAGCTGCGAGCGCTGTACGTGCAGCATCTGTTGATCTCGGGCTTCGATGTCATCGAGGCCGGCAACGGCGCAGAGGCCATCACCTTCACCACGGCGCAATTCCCCGACGTGGTCCTCATGGATCTCAGCCTGCCGGTCGTCGACGGCTGGGAGGCCACGCGCCGCCTGAAGGGCGACGCGCGCACCGCGCACATTCCCGTCGTGGCCATGACCGCCCACGACGGCGCGGGCGAGCTCGAGCGCGCGACGAGCGCGGGCTGCGACTGGTTCATCCCCAAGCCCTGCCCCCCTGACGCGCTGATCACCGAAGTCCGGCGCGTCCTCGGGGCTGACCGCTGATAGTTGACAACTACGGAATCTTGATCCGCAGCGCATGCGGGCGGACGTGTGCCTTGACCGAGGTGCCGCCGACAAACGGCTCGCCGTCGAGGTGATAGATGATCGGGTGGGCTGACGTGATCTCGATGTCGGCCGCGGTGCGTGTCATCACGCCCGGCAACCGGCCGACCTGTCCGGCAAACACCCACGGTGCCTGCAGCAACGCCACCAGCGGTGACCGGTGCCCCACCATCACGACGTCGAGCTTGCCGTCGTCGAGCCGGGCCTGCGGCGCGATCAGCGCACCGTTGCCGTATTGCCGCCCATTGGCAATCGCCACGACCAGGGTGCGAAGGCGGATCGACTCGCCGTCGGTGACAATCGTATGGTCGTCGGGCTTGTATGACAGCAACTCGGAGGCGGTGATCTCGAGGTAGCGCATGAAGCCGCGTCGAAGAAGGCCGTCGACGGCGAAGCGATGCGCGACGCGGGCATCGAGGCCGATGCCCGCGATGTTGAAGAACAGGCGTCCGTCGAGCTCGCCGGCGTCGATGATCTGATCGCGGCCGCCAAAGGCGACCTCGAACGCGCCGTCGGGATCGAACGGAATCTTCAGCTCTCGCGCGAGGCCATTTCCGGATCCGCTCGGGATGATGGCGAGCGTCTCGGGACGGAACGCCAGCTCCGAGGCGACCTCGCTGACGGTGCCGTCGCCTCCCCACGCGACCACTGTGGAGACGCCGTGCGCCAGTAACGAGCGGACCAGGTCCCGGGCGTGACCGTGATGCGCGGTGACGAGCACCTCGCCCTCGAGTCTCCGCCGCGCGATGGCCGCCCGCGCGCGCTCGACCCTGCGGCGGGCGATGTCCGGACGTCCGCCCGTTCCAGAGATTGGATTGATGATGACGGCGATGCGAGGGGCGCCCGCCACGAGCGTGGCTAGCGGCCGAGACGGCGCAGGACTTTTGGAGTCACGAACCAGTCCAGCGCACCGGCACGGCGGGACGAGAGACTCTCGACGTCGATCCGGCACGCCCCGCCCTTCTTGAACGGAAGCGCCCGGCCAGCGCCGACCAGGTGCGCCGCGAGCTCTCCAAGGTCGGGTTCGTGGCCGACGAGCGCGATCCGGCGGCGCCGCGCCGCCTTGTTGAGCGTGGCCAGCACCGATGAGGGCGCGTGCCCGGGCGAAAGCGCGTCGAGCACCTTGATGGGGGGCTTCCCCGGCAGTCCCGCAGCCAGGATCTCCGCTGTCTGCCTGGCGCGGACCAGCGGGCTCGTGAAGATTTCGTCGACGGCGACGTCCAGCCAGGAGAGTCCCTTCACGCATTCCTTGAAGCGTGCGACTCCCCGCTCGGTCAGCGGGCGCTTGTCGTCGTCGGGCCAGTCCTCGCCGCGTTCAGCGGCGATGGCGTGACGAATGAGGTACAGCTCTGTCGGTCCCGGCACGGCTATGCGGCCGACGCCGTGCCGCCGCGACGTTCCGCGGCGTTCTCGACGTAATCACAGATCGCGACCAGCTTGTTCCGCGACGCCATGTACTGGCCATGGAGCTGGCGGCATTCGTTCTCCAGCCGTCGAACCAGCCGATCCAGGTGCGCCGAGACCCGCAGGTTGGGCGCGCTCGACGCGCCCTGCACCGCCCGCGTCCGGGCGATGAGAATCTCGAGATCGTGCATGCGCCCGAGCAGATCCTGCGCCTCTTTCAAGGTGCGGATACGCGCCGTGGCGTTCGAACGGCGGAGCTCGCGCGAGATCTCCATCCCGTAACGCAGCTTCTTCACCGCGATGCGGACCTCGTGCAGGCGATCGGCCAGGTAAATGCTCGACGCATGTTCAATGGCCACGCGCAGGGCCGCGGCACGACGCGCGGAGCGCTGTGCGGCGGCGGCCAGGCTGGCGGGATCGGCAAGCCCTCCGTGGAGCGGCGCTTTGATCTTGCGTGCGGCGGAAACGGCCCGCGTCTCGAGCTTCTCGAGATCGACCTTCTCGAGCCGCCGGCACATGTCGTCGTGGAGCCGCCGTCGCTCCTCGGTCGCCGCCTGGCGCAGCTTGGCGATGGCAGCACGCGGCACATCCGCGAGGCCCTCGAACTCGTCCAGGGTCAGCAGCGCGACGTCGAGCTCACGAACGGGGCCCAGCGCCCGGGTCAGCCGCCTGACCGCCTTTTCAAGCTTCCGCCCGCGAGAACCCGAGGCGATGAGAGGCAACGCCTCGCGCAGGCGTCGAGTGGCCACCCGCGTCTGGTGCAGCAGGTTCCCGTCGCCGCTTCGGGCACCAGGCAGGCCCTGTGTCACCGCGGTCAGCCGCTGCCGGATGAGCAGTTCGGACGGCGTGGTTCGTTTCATCGCTGACGTACTATAACCATTCATGGTGCGTTCTTCGAACGAAGCGGCGGGCGGTACGCAGCCCGTCCGGACGGTCCAGTAGATGCGGCTCGCGGCGATCGACATCGGGACCAACTCGCTCCATATGATTGTCGTCCGGGTCCGGCCGGACCTTTCCTTCGAGATTATCGACCGCGAGAAGGTCATGGTACGGCTCGGGGCGGGCGGCCTCGATGGCCGGTCCCTTACGGCTGAGGCCGTGGGCGCGGCGCTCCAGACGCTCGGGACTTTCAAACGCCTTGCCGTGTCGCACGGGGTGGACGAGATCCTCGCGGTGGCGACGAGCGCCACCAGGGAAGCCGAAAACGGCGGCGCCTTCCTCGCGCGGATCGAGCGCGAGACCGGCATCCGGACCCGCGTGATCGCCGGCGCCGAGGAAGCGCGGCTCATCCATCAGGCGGCCGTCTACGGCGTGGACGTGGGCAGCGGCCGCGCCGTGGTAATCGATGTCGGCGGCGGCAGCGTCGAGATCACGCTCGGCACAGGCACGTCGATTCAGCTCGCGAAAAGCTTCAAGCTCGGGGTGATTCGCCTGACGCAGCGATTCGTCCGCACGGACCCCCTGTCGGAGCGCGACGAGCGGCGGATGGTCAAGCACATCGAAACCGAAATCGATCGTCACTGCGAACAGATCGCCGCGATCGGCTTCGATCGCGTGATCGGGACGTCGGGCACGATTCTGAGCCTGGGCGCCCTGGCGGCGACCGCCGCCCGCGGCGCACCGCCGCGCGAGCTGCGCAACCTGCGGATTTCGGCGAAGCAGTTTCGCCGGCTTCGAAAGCAGGTGGTCGAGGTGAACCTCGAAGGCCGGCTGCTGATCCCGGGCATGGACCCGAGACGCGCCGACCTCGTGGTCTCGGGCGCGGTGTTGATGGACACGATTCTTCGCCGGCTCGGCGCCGAGGATCTGACGCTCTGCGACCTGGCGCTGCGCGAGGGCCTCGTCCTCGATTACATCCGGCGCAACCGGCGGCAGATCGCGCAGGTCGATCTCATTCCAGACGTCCGGCGCCGGAGCACGATCGAGCTCGCCGAGCGCTGCAACTACTACCAGGCCCATGCGCAGCAGGTCGCGCGCCTCGCGCTCGCGCTGTTCGACCAGACGCGCGCGATACACCAGCTCACCGACCGCGAGCGCGAGTGGCTCGAGTACGCCTCGCTGATGCACGACCTTGGCGTCCACATCAGCTATCCGCGGCACCACCGCCACTCGTACTACCTGATCAAGAACGGCGACCTTCGCGGTTTCGACCCTGATGAGATCGAAGTGATGGCGCTGGTGGCACGCTACCACCGGCGCGGCACGCCCAAGAAATCGCACGCGGAGTACGCAGGGCTGTCAGGAGCCCTCCGGCAGTCGGTTCGTACGCTCGCCTCGATGCTGCGTGTCGCCGAGAGCCTCGACCGCAGCCATGCACAAGTGATCTCGGCCCTCGAGGTGCACGACCGCAGCGACGACCTCGTCGTACAGGTGCGAACATCTGGCGATGCTGAGCTGGAGATGTGGGCGACGAATCGGCACCTCGCGCCGTTCGAGCAAGTCATGCGGAAGCCGGTCACGCTCGAGGCGGCTCTTCCCAAATCGCGCACCGGCAGAGCTCCCGCCTCCGCGGCTTCGTAACACGGAATTTACACGGCTGTAACCGCCGCGAAATTCCCGCCCGTTAGCGTGGACGCATGGTCAAGTCCCGTTCCGCGATTCTCGCCCTCGCCCTCGCAGCGTTCACGACGGCCGCATGCGGCGGCAATTCCCAATCCGGCCAGACCGAATCCGGCGAAGGGTCGTCGTCGTCCGGCATCACGGCGGACGGCTCGAGCACCGTCTTCCCCATTGCCGAAGCGATGGCCGAGGAGTACGGCAAGGCGAATCCGAACGTCCGGCCGCCAACGGTCGGGATTTCGGGCACGGGCGGCGGCTTCCAGAAGTTCTGCCAGGGCGAAACGGATATCAGCAATGCGTCTCGACCGATCCGGCCCACGGAGATTGAGGCGTGCCAGAAAGCGGGCGTCGAGTACATCGAGCTTCCCGTCGCCTACGACGGCCTCGCGATCGTCGTCAACCCGAAGAACACGTGGGCGACGAGCATCACCGTCGGGGAACTGAAGACGCTATGGGCCCCGGAGGCGCAAGGCAAGGTGATGCGCTGGAACCAGGTGCGCGCCTCGTGGCCTGACCGCGACATCCGGCTGTTCGGGGCCGGTGTGGACTCTGGCACGTACGACTATTTCACGGAGGCGATCGTCGGCAAGGAAGGCGCCAGCCGCGGCGACTTCACGTCGAGCGAGGACGACAACGTGATCGTGCAGGGGGTCGCCGGAGACGAGAACGCCCTCGGATTCCTGCCTCTGGCCTACGTCGAACAAAACAGGTCCCGGCTCAAGATCTCACCCGTCGAGGACGGCAAGAAGGACAACGGCGACGGCCCCATCACACCCTCCGCCGAGACGGTGCGCAACGGGACGTATCAGCCGCTGTCGCGTCCACTCTTCGTGTACGTGGCCCGCAAGTCGGCCGATCGTCCCGAGGTGCAGAAGTTCATCGACATGTTCTTCACGCGCAAGGATCTGGTCCTCGAAGTCGGCTATATCGAGCTGACGCCGGAGATCTATGACCTGGCGAAGAAGCATTTCGCCGATCGCCGGGTCGGCACGGCGTTCGGCGCCGGCGGATCCCAGGTCGGCATGACGCTCGAAGCGCTCCTCGCCAAGGAGCGATGAAGCGGTTCGAATTCGCGATTGAGTGGGCGCTCTTCACCTGCGCCCTGCTCTCGGTCGGCACGACGGTCGGCATCATCGCGGTGCTGGCGGTCGAGACGTTCGCGTTCCTGCGCGAGGTCCCGATCGCCGACTTCCTCTTCGGCACCGAGTGGACGCCGCTGTTCGCCAACCCCAGGTTCGGCGTCCTTCCGCTCGTCGCCGGCACCGTCCTCGTGTCGAGCATCGCGATGATCGTGGCGATCCCGATGGGCCTGATGAGCGCCATCTACCTCAGTGAATACGCGGATCCCCGCGTGCGCCGGGCCATCAAGCCGATTCTCGAGATCCTCGCAGGCGTACCCACGGTGGTGTACGGCTATTTCGCGCTGCTCTTCGTGACGCCATTGCTGCAGCGATTCATTCCGGGGCTGGGTGGCTTCAACGCGCTCGGTCCGGGCATCGTCATGGGCATCATGATCCTGCCGCTCGTGTCGTCGCTGTCGGAGGACGCCATGTATGCCGTGCCGCGCGGATTGCGCGAAGGCTCGTACGCGCTCGGCGCGACGAAGATGCAGACCAGCCTCCGGGTGGTACTGCCGGCGGCATTGTCAGGCATCACCGCCGCCTGTATTCTGGCGGCATCGCGGGCGATCGGCGAGACGATGATCGTGGCCATCGCCGCAGGCCAGCAGCCGCGCATGACGTGGAACCCGATGGTGCCGATCGAGACGATGACCGCCTATATCGTGCAGGTGAGCCTCGGCGACACGCCCCAGGGGACGCTGGAATACCGGACCATCTTCGCGGTCGGCATGCTGCTGTTCGCCGGCACGTTCTCCCTGAATCTGATCAGCGCGTGGCTGCGCGAGCGGTACCGCGAGGAGTACGGATGACGCCCGCGGCGTCACCGGCGGCCGGCGCCGACGTCGCGCGGCGCGCCATCGCCCGCCGGCGGATCCTCGACCTGGGTTTTCAGGCGCTCGCCCTGCTCGTGCTCCTGCTGGCGCTCGGGTCGCTCGCCGCGCTGATTGCCGACGTCTGGGCCGACGGCGCGCAGCGGCTGTCGTGGGATTTCCTGACCGGCTTCCCCTCGCGGCGTCCTGAAGACGCCGGCATCTGGCACGCGCTGAGCGGCAGTATCTTCGTGATCCTCGTGACCGCCGCCCTGGCGGTGCCGATCGGCATCGCGGCGGCGATCTATCTCGAGGAGTACGGCACGCGAAATACGCTCGCGCGCATCATCGAGATCAACATCACCAACCTGGCGGCGGTGCCGTCGATCATCTACGGCCTCCTGGGCCTGGGTCTGTTCGTCCGCGCGATGGGGATGGGGCGCAGCGTGCTTGCGGGCGCCTCCACGCTCGCGCTCCTCGTCCTGCCGGTCGTCATCCTCTCGACGCGCGAGGCACTCCGCGCCGTGCCGAAATCGATTCGGGAAGGCTCGTACGCGCTTGGCGCCACCAAGTGGCAGACGATTTGGTACCAGGTACTGCCGGTGGCCATGCCCGGCATGCTGACCGGCATCATCCTGGCGCTGTCGCGCGCGATCGGCGAGACGGCCCCCCTGATCGCGATTGGCGCGCTCACCTACGTGCCGTTCGCGCCGGACGGTCTCTGGTCTCCGTTCACCGTGCTTCCCATCCAGATCTTCAACTGGGTCTCGCGGCCGCAGGTCGAGTTCCGCGCGAACGCCGCCGCGGGCATCCTTGTCCTGCTTGCGCTGCTGATGGCCATGAACGCGGCCGCGATATGGCTCCGTGACCGCTACCAGAAACGCTACTCCGCATGAGCACCTCCGCCCGTTCGCTCCCGTCGCTTGCCGGCCTGACGTCACGCCAGACTCCGCCGGCGCGTACCGATCTCCCCGTCAAAATCGAGGCGCGGGCGATGAACTTCTATTACGGCGAGAAGCAGGCGCTGCAGAACATTTCGGTCCGGATTCATCCCAACGTCGTCACCGCGTTCATCGGGCCGTCCGGATGCGGCAAGAGCACGTTTCTCCGGGCGCTCAACCGGATGAACGACATCATTCCCGGCACGCGCGTCGAGGGCGAAGTGCTCATCGACGGCGCCGACATCTACGGTCCCGGCGTCGACGTGGTCGAGCTGCGCCGCCGCGTCGGCATGGTGTTCCAGAAGTCGAACCCGTTTCCCAAGTCCGTGTTCGAGAACGTGGCATACGGCCTGCGGATCAACGGCATGGGAGGCAACGCCTCCGAGCTGGCGGGGCGGGTGGAAGAGAGCCTGAAGCAGGCGGCGCTGTGGGACGAAGTCAAGGATCGCCTGCAGGAGTCGGCGCTCGCCATGTCCGGCGGCCAGCAGCAGCGGCTGTGCATCGCGCGCGCCCTGGCGGTGCGTCCCGACATCCTGCTGATGGATGAGCCGGCGTCGGCGCTCGACCCGATCGCCACCCAGAGGATTGAAGAGCTCGTCTACGAACTGAAGAAGGCGTACACGATTGTCATCGTGACGCACAATATGCAGCAAGCGGCGCGGGTCTCGGATTTCACCGCTTTCTTTTGGCTGGGCCAACTGGTCGAGTACGATCGGACCGACAAGATCTTCACGGCGCCCGGCGAGAAACTCACCGAAGACTACATCACGGGGCGGTTTGGATAGTTCAAGGTGCAACGTGCATGGTGCACAGTGCCGGTGCACGGTGCAGGTGCACACACCCTTTGCACGCTGCACGTGCACAGCTGCACGGAGGACCTAGTGGAGCGCGTCGTTCGACACTTTCAGGATGAGCTCGAAGCGCTGAAGGCGCGGCTGCTCGAAATGGGCGGGCTGGCGGAGGAGCGCGTGCGCGCCGCGGTGCAGGGCATCGTCTCGCGCGATCTGCAGATCATCGACCGCGTCATGCGCAGCGACGAGCCGATCAACGCCCTCCACATCGAGATCGACGACCGCTGCTTCCGGCTGCTCGCGCTGCACCAGCCGATGGCGACCGACCTGCGGGCGATCGTCGCCGCGGTGAAGATCAATACCGACCTCGAACGCGTCGGCGACCTCGCCGTCAACATCGCCGAAGCGGCCAGAGGGTACGTCGGCCACCCGCCCGTCAAGCAACTGATCGACATCCCCGAGATGGGGGACATCGCCCAGGGGATGCTGCGGGATGCCCTCGACGCCTACGTGCGCCGCGACACCGGCCTGGCGCAGCAGGTGCTCAACGCCGACGACCGGCTCGATGCCCTGAAAACACACGTATTCCGCGAGCTGCTGAACATCATGCTGCACGACGGGGCCACCGTGGAACCGTCGATCGACTTGATCCTGGTCTCCCGTCACCTCGAGCGTATCGGTGACCACGCCACCAACATCGCCGAAGACGTGATCTTCATGGTGTCGGCTCTGGATGTCCGGCACCCTCCCTCGACAGTCGAAGATTGAAATAGAATAGGTCGGATGGGCGAGGCCCGGTTGTGCGTGCTGTGCCGCACGCGTCCGGTCGAGGACCGGTGGCGGCCGTTCTGCAGCGAACGGTGCCGCAACGAGGACCTGGCGCGGTGGGCGGATGGCCGCTACGGCGTTCCCGGCGAACCGGTGCCCGATCCCGACTCCAGCGCGGACCCTGACCAGGACTAACTTTTCTCACTAGACGTGCTCCTCAGTTATGGCCGATACCCTCACGATCACTGACAACCGCACCGGCAAGCAGTACGAGATCCCCGTCGCCGACGGCGGCGTCGTCCGCGCCACCGACCTTCGCCAGATCAAGACGGACAAGGACGATGCCGGCCTGATGACCTACGACCCGGCGTTCATGAATACCGCCGCGTGTCGCAGCCGGATCACCTTCATCGACGGCGACAAGGGCATCCTCGAGTACCGCGGCTACCCCATCGAACAGCTCGCGGAGCATTCGACATACCTCGAGACCGCGTACCTGATCATGTTCGGCGAGCTGCCCACCGATGCGCAGTTGAAGACCTGGAGCCACGACATCACGCTTCACACGATGCTCCACGAGAACATCAAGAAGCTGATGGAAGGCTACCAGTACGACGCTCACCCGATGGGCGTCTTCCTGAGCACGGTGGGCGCGTTCTCGACGTTCTACCCGGACGCCAAGCAGATTTTCGACGAGCAGTCGCGCAAGAAGCAGATCCACCGGCTGATTGCCAAAGTGCCGACGATTGCCGCCTACGCCTACCGCCATAGCATCGGCCGCCCCTACAACAATCCAGACAACGAGCTGAGCTTCTCCGGCAACTTCCTGAACATGCTGTTCAAGATGACGGAGCTGAAATACAAGGTGAACCCGGTCCTGGAGCGGGCGCTCGACATCCTCTTCATCCTGCACGCCGACCACGAACAGAACTGCAGCACGACGGCGATGCGCGTGATCGGCAGCTCGCAGGTCGATCCGTACTCGGCGATGGCTGGCGCGGCCGCCGCGCTCTACGGTCCCCTGCACGGCGGAGCGAACGAAGCGGTGCTGCGGATGCTGAAGGAGATCGGCAGCGTCGACAACATCCCCGGCTTCATCAAGCGGGTCAAGGGCGGCGAAGGCACGCGGCTGATGGGATTCGGCCACCGCGTCTACAAGTCGTACGACCCCAGGGCGACGATCATCAAGCGGACCGCGGACGAGGTGTTCGAAGTCACCGGCAAGAACAAGCTCCTCGACATCGCCCTCGAGCTCGAGCGGATCGCCCTGCAGGACGACTACTTCGTCACCCGTAAGCTCTACCCCAACGTCGACTTCTACTCGGGGCTGATCTACGAGGCGATGGGCTTCCCGGTCACCATGTTCCCGGTGCTCTTCGCGATCCCGCGCACGGCGGGCTGGATTGCACAGTGGGAAGAGATGCTGCTCGACCCGGAGCAGAAGATCGCGCGCCCGCGGCAGATTTATGTCGGATCGCCACGAAGGGATTACGTCCCGCTCAAGAAACGGACGTAACGGTGCGACGGTGCGACAGTGCGAGGGTGCGACGGTGCGTCACGGGGTGTGTCGTGCTCATGACGCTCATCGCCGCCGCGGCTGACGCGCAGACGCCCGCTCGCTTCGACAGTGGTGAAGCCTGGGAGCACCTGCGGCAGCAGGTGTCGTTCGGGCCGCGGCCCTCGGGGTCGATGGCGCTCGCCCAGTGCCGGCGGTACATCCTCGCGCAGCTCCAGGCGGCCGGCATCGCCACCCGCGAAGACGCGTTCGAGAGCGAGACGCCGCTCGGCCGCGTCCGCATGGTCAATCTGATCGCCACGATTCCAGGCCGGCGCACCGACCGCATCGTCTTGGCCACGCACTACGACACCAAGCTGTTCAAGGACTTCCGGTTCGTGGGTGCGAGCGACGGCGCCTCGTCGACGGCCGCGGTGCTCGAGCTCGGGCGCATCCTGAAGACTCGGCAGAACGAGTTCACGATCGAGCTGGTGTTCTTCGACGGCGAGGAAGCGGTCGTGGAATGGCGCGAAGGCGACAACACCTACGGCAGCCGACATTACGTCGAGGCGGCGCGGAAGGCGGAGACGCTCGGCAGCCTCAAGGCGCTGATCCTGCTCGACATGATTGGCGATCGCAACCTGAACATCCGTCGCGATTCCAACTCGACGAAGTGGCTGACCGACCTGGTCTGGGCGTCGGCCCGCAAGCTTGGCTACGCGTCGAGCTTTCCAAACGACGAGACCACCATCGACGACGACCACATCCCCTTCGTGCGCGCGGGGGTGCCCGCCGTGGACATTATCGACCTCGACTACCCCGCCTGGCATACGGCGCAGGACGATCTCGACCACGTGAGCGCGCGCAGCCTCCAGGTGGTCGGCGACGTCGTCCTCGACGCGCTGCCAGACATCCAGAAACGCCTCGCGTCGACTCCAGCCCGCTAGAACCGCTTCCTACCCAGACGGGCCACAGAGACACGGAGGCTACTCCGATCTCGGAGTTGGACGATGGTGGGATTGACGAGAGAACGGCGCGGGATCTTGATTGATAGGCTTCCGGATGCAGCCAATCTGGCGCTCGGAACGCTGGTGTTCAGCCAGTTTCTAAAAACCAATGTCGCTCTCGGTAGCC
>CANIBQ010000048.1 GCA_947465645.1 Acidobacteriota bacterium
AAGGGGATTTACGGCGGCTACGATACGTTATCGCTGAAGGTCCCCGTCGAAATCCTTGTCAGGGCGCCCAACCAGCGCGTGATGGTCGTCCATGGCTTCGATGGAGACATGACCACGGTGTACGACGGCCAGGCCGGCTGGATTGCCGGCCCGGAAACGATGAAGCCGGTCCCCGTGATGGCGTTGACGGGCGGAAATCTCGATGTCGCCAGGATTGAGACGGAGCTGTTCTTTCCGTCCCGAATCAAGGAGATGCTGACCGACTGGCGGGTTGGTCAGATTACCGCCATCGGCGATCGAGACGTGCAGTTCGTGCAGGCGCGATTGAGAGCGGGTGGGCTACCCGTGACCTTGTATTTCGACGAGGAATCCGGGCTGCTCGTGCGCGTCGTGCAGAACACGTCCTCGCCGATCGGCATCAATCCGAGGCAGATCGACTTTTCCGATTATCGTGAGGTCGCCGGGATCAAGATGCCGTTCCGCTGGACCGTGACCTGGACGGACGGAAGGTCCACGACGGAAGTCTCCGAGATCCAGCCCAACGTCGCCATCGAGGGATCCCGGTTCGGGAAGCCGTCTGCACCGGCGCCCAGGCCACCGGTGCGTCGGGCTGAGCAATAAGGCTTAGTTCCCGGTCGAGCCGGGGGCGTTGAGCTCTTCGCCAACGCCCGGCGACGAGATGACGGATCCGTCGGCGCGGACGATCTTTCCGCCGCCGAGGTTTGCGCCCGAGAATCCCACCGGAGCACCGTTCTTGGCGGCCACCAGCGTGACGGTGACTTCCTCGCCAATCTTCGGCATGTTCTTCAGCCCACCGGGCGTGCGGAGGCCGCGTGGCGCGCCTGTTTCGATCGACCACTTGACGACCTTGCCGTCTTTGCCCTTGACGTCGATGAACAGCATGCTGTGCGGATTCTGCAGCACGAACTCCGAGACCGTGCCCTTGATGGTGATCGGATTCAGCACGTCATACGCGGAGACGCCATGGTGCGCGAGCACCCCGCTGCCGCAGGCGAGAACGATTGCGAACACCACCGCCGTGACAATAATCCTGTTTTTCATTGCATCCTCGCTGTAAAACGCGCTACTTGCCGACTTCGTCCGGGGGTTTGATCGCCTGGCTTCTGATCCGCTCTTCGAACAACTTCTCATTGTCGGGATTGCAGAAGTTCGCGACTCGCACGTTGTCGGGCGAGCGGCTGAACCTGACGGTGTTGACCTTGTACAGCTCCGTGTAAATCTTCGGGTCGTCGATGGTCACGTCCAGGGTGAGCGTGTCGAAATCCACGCGAGTCCAACGCTCGGTCATCTTCATGTCTTCGCTGAACGGCAGACCCTCTTCGCTCAACCACGATTTGCCGCTGAAGCCGGCCGATTCCACGACGAAGGTGTAGTCGCCGTCCCAGCGGCCGACCGACGATCCCATCCACCCGGAGTCGTATCTCAGCTCGGGTTCTTCGACTTCGAGCTTACGTCCGTCGGTCGCGATCTGCCGCCACGTGGAACCCATGAGGTGAAGCGTCTTACCGGGTAAGTGGAAGAATTCGCCGCCGCCCCAGATGAGGCGAGGTGTTCCGACCGGCATGCAGCGCAGGCTCGGGTCGTTGCCCATCGGCTGCTGACGGATGCCGTAGCCGGGCCTGTTCGCTTCGAACCTCGCCTGTCCCTCGGGCGTCATCGGCACCATGTCCACGAAACCGGGACCTCGTGCGACACCGCTCAGGCTGTGAATCGACGACATCGACGCGTCTCCGGCCTGGCGGTTCCAGGAGCCTGTGATGTCATGCCTGGGGGCGGGTTTTGACGTCGCCGTGCGAGCGGCGCCGCGCTGGCCAGCGTCGGCGAGCAGGCCCGGGGCCACGGCGAGGATGGTACCGGTCAGGACGATCGACTTCAGGAAACGGATCCGCATGTGAACTCCTTAATTCCCCGCACAACGGACGCTGACGTCAGTGTACCGGTACTCCGGCAGGTGGAAATCGCGGGACGAGGCGCGAACGGTTCGCGGACCGTTGAACCAGGAACCGCCTCGCTCCGCGCGCTCCCGGCCGGTGGGCGCGCCGGTCGGATCGACCGCTTTGCCCGCCGTGTACGGAGCATACCAGTCCGCCATCCAGACCCAGACGTTCCCCAGCATGTCGTACAGGCCGTACTTGTTCGGCTGCTTCTGCCTCACCGGGTGCGCCTGCGTGACCCCGACGATGTAAGACCAGGCGATGTCGTTGGCCTCGCCGTAGCGTGGGGTGGTGGTGCCGCCGCGCGCCGCGTACTCGTATTCCGCCTCGGTCGGGAGCCGCATCTCCACCGCCTTGCAGTACGCGTCGGCTTCAGCCCACCTGATGAACGTCACAGGCAACTGGTCGCCCTTGTTGATGCTCGGATTGACCTTCATGACCTTCTGGTAGGCGGCCTGAGTGACCACCGTCTCGCCAATCCAGAAGTCTTTCGAGATCGTGACGGAGTGCGCGGGCTGTTCGTCCGGTTTGCAGTCCGCGTCACCCGGCGAACAGCCCATCTGAAACGTGCCGGCCGGAATCATTACGTAGGTGAGGCCGTCGTGGGGGTTCACCTTGGTCCTGGCCTGGGCCGCGATCGGCGCGGTGCCGCCGGCAAGCCATGCGGCGACCGCAAGGGCAATCAATATTGGCGTGGCCCACCCGGGGAACGTATCGCGAAGAAGAAGAGGACGGCTCTGAATTGTCACTGGCACCTGCAGGCTATTGTGTCTGGGCGGGGATTCTATGTGTGGCCTATCGCGGTGTCAATGAATTCGATTGACCAGCGGCAGCGCGGTCCCTATGATGCCGCCACTGTCGTCATTCTCGGGCCTCTGGAGGGCAAATGTTCAAGCTGAAGACCCTGGCTGTTTTCATCGGTTTCCTCATCGTTGCGCCTTCCCTCGCCTACGCTCAGGCATCCATTGCGGGTGTCGTCCGTGATGCATCCGGAGCAGTACTGCCGGGCGTCACGGTGGAAGCGACCAGTCCAGCACTCATTGAAAAAGTCCGCACCGTGACCACCGACGGATCCGGACAGTACCGGCTCGAAAATCTGCGACCCGGCGCCTATGTCGTGACCTTCGTGTTGCCGGGATTCAGTACCGTCCGGCGCGAAGGCGTCGAGCTGAGCGGGACGTTCGTGGCCAATATCAACGCCGAGATGCGCGTCGGGGGGCTCGAGGAGACGATCACGGTCACCGGCGCCTCGCCGGTCGTCGACGTCCAGAGCGCAAACCGTGAACGCGTGCTCACGGCGGAAACGATGAACAACGCGCCGGTCAATCGCGTCCCCTCGCTCATGGCGGCGATGATCCCGGGCGTCACCAACCCCACCGTGGACGTCGGCGGCAACACCGGCAGCCCCGTCGTCGGCGGCGGCTCCGTGTCGGTGCGCGGGAGCCGCAGCACCGACCTCGAAATGCTCCGCAACGGCGTGTCGGTGTCCACGATCGAGACCGGCTCCAATACGCAGGGCGTGCCGAACATGGCCGTCTTCGCCGAGATGGCGGTCGAGACCGCCACGGTGTCGACCGAGGAGCGTGGGTCGGGCGTGCGCATGAACTTCATCCCGCGCGAGGGCGGCAACGACTTCAGCGGCATGCTGATCGCATCGTTCACCAACGAGGCGCTCGCCGGCGACAATTTCACGGACGAGCTCCGGGCTCGCGGCCTGCGCACGCCGAACAACCTGAAGCGGAGCGTGGAGATCAACCCCGCCTTCGGCGGACCCATCCGTCGCGACCGTGTCTGGTTCTTCGGCACCGGCCTCTACAACGCGACGCAGAACTGGGTTGCCGGGATGTTCGTCAACCGCAATAAGTTCAACCCGGCATCGTTCGCCTACGATCCGGACCCGAACCAGCAGGCCTTCACCGATATCGAGACCCGCAACATGGCGGGGCGTGTGACCTGGCAGGTGAACCCGACACACAAGCTCGCGTTCCTCTACGAGAACACCTATACATGCCAGTGCCCGACGACGACCACGGCAACCGTCGCCGAAGAGTCGGGGCAGCCGCAGCGGTACTGGCCGAACGGCGGCTGGGGGATCGACTATTCCGCGCCGCTCACCTCGCGCCTGCTGTTCGAGGCCGTCGTCTACCACCGCTACATCAACACCCGCCGCCTGCATCCCGCCGGGCTGCCGGATGTCGGCGACAGCCTCGAAGACGTCGTCGCCTACAACCGCGACGCCATCTCGAAGAACCTGATCGGCGTGCAGGATCAAGGCCTTGGCATTACCCACCACGCGAACACCGCTTCGGCCATGCGCAACCAGAGCCAGGACACGCCGTTCCGGGCGACGATGTCGTACGTGACGGGGGCCCACACCTTCAAGATTGGGATGTCCGATGCCATCGGCAAGAAGCAGAACTTCATCATGAACTTCGACGCGCCGTACTTCTTCCGTTTCAACAACGGCGTGCCGAACCAGATCACGATGAACGCGACCCCGTTCGTCCAGCTTGCCAACCTCGATCACGACCTTGGCGCCTACGTGCAGGATCGGTGGACGATCCAGCGCGCCACGGTCTCCTACGGCCTGCGCTACGACCACTGGGCGAGCTCGTTCCCCGAACAGCCCATCGGTCCTGGCGTCCTGGTGCCGAACCGCAACTTCACGCTGCCGGCCACCGATGGCGTGTCCTGGCATGACATCTCGCCGCGCGTCGGCGTCGCCTACGACCTGTTCGGCACCGGCAAGACCGCGGTGAAGGGGTCGGTGGGGAAATACGTCGTCGGCCAGGCGCTGCGCGGCAGCGGTGAGACGGTGATCTTCGGCGACGGGCTCAATCCCGCCCAGCGCGTGGTAACGACCGCGACCCGCTCTTTCACCGACACCAACCGGAATTTCGCCGCCGACTGCAACCTGCAGAACTTTGCCGCCAACGGCGAGTGCGGTCCGATCAGCAACACCGACTTCGGCACCGTGCGTCCGGGCAGCACCTACGACCCGGAGATCCTGAGCGGCTGGGGCAAGCGGATGTACAGCTGGCAGTTTTCGGCCAGCGTGCAGCAGGAGCTGATGGCGCGGACGTCGGTCGAGCTGAGCTTCTTCCGCCGCACCTACGGCAACTTCAACGTCGTCGACGACCGCGCGCGATCGGCCGCCGACTTCGACGAGTTCAGCATCACGGCCCCAAGCGATCCGCGGCTGCCCGGCGGCGGCGGCAATACCATCGGTGGGCTGTATAACGTGAAGCCGGCGATGTTCAGCGTGCCGGCGAACAACTACATCACGTTTTCCGAACCGTACGGCAAGCAGTCCGAGCACTGGAACGGGTTCGATCTGACCTTCAACACGCGTACGCAGAACGGCCTCACGGTGCAGGGCGGCCTGAGCAGCGGCCGCACCACGATCGACAACTGCGAAGTCGCCCGCGCGCTGCCCGAGACGCTGGCCGGTCTGTTGGTGCTGAACACGGCCAACGCCAGCGCGCAGTTCCCCGCGCAGTACTGCCACCAGGTGTCGCCGTTCCTGACGCAGGTCAAGTTCCTCGGGTCGTACACGATTCCGAAAATTGACGTGCTGATCAGTGCCGCGGTGCAGAGCGTGCCCGGCCCGCCGGTGTTCGCGAACTTCGTGGCGAACAACGCCGCCGTTACGCCGTCGCTCGGCCGACCGCTGGCCGGCAACGCCGCCAACGTCACGGTGAATCTCATCGAACCGGGAGGGCTGTATGGAGATCGGCGCAATCAGCTCGACCTGCGGCTGGGCAAGGTGCTGCGGTTCGGCGGCACGGGGCTGAGACTGAATGTGGACCTGAACAACGTGTTCAACGCGAACGCCGTGTTGAGCGAGAACGCCAGCTACGCGGTGTTCCGCCAGCCGTCGGCGATCCTTCCGGCACGAGTGGTGCGCCTCGGCATGCAGCTCGATTTCTAAGGGAAGCGACGGGCGCGCCGGGATGGGCGGATTAACGCCAGGCCCGGCGCGTCATCTCGAAGTCGACGAGTCCTTCATCCGGTCCAGCCCGTTCGCCAGGGTCGTCCTCCTGGAATCAGGAAACAGTGTCGCCAGCAGGCGCGTGTCGAATGCCCGGTAGCCGTTGTGCGGCATCGCGCCGACGCGCGGCGTGCCGATGACCGACACGGATGGGTGAAATCGCGCCGCCGCCAGCTCCGCGATCTCCCTGAACGAGGTGACCGTGCCGGAGACCGCATTGACGATGCCGGTCGCTCGGTGCAGCACGCAGCGACAGACGATCTCGGCGACGTCGTCGATGAACACGTGGTCGCGCCGCTCCTCACCCTCCCCGAACAGCGTGATGTCTCGACCGGCACTCGCGAGTCGCATGAAGCGGTTCGGTCCGTAGCCGTTGTGCGGGTCGCCTGGCCCGAAGATCAGCGTTGGCCGCACGAATGCCTGAGGAATGCCGGCGAGCTCGCTCGTCAACATCACTTCGCGCGTCAGGTGCATCGCGCCGTGGAGCGAATTCGGCGCCGCCGGCGATGCTTCCGTCATCGGCGCGTCCGAATCTGCATAAACCGCGTCTGAGCTGATGTAAACGAGATGCGCGACGGGCGCGGTCGTCACCGCCTCGATCACCGCCTGCAGCATGCGGAGATTCTCCAGCAGCATCTGAGAGTTCTTGACTGGCGCTACCGCGGAAGTGAGAACGAGTGTGGTGGCCGGCGTCAGGTGGCGTGCGAGCCTGGGTGCGCCGTCCGGCGCGAGGAGATCTACGTCCGCGCGTGAAAGTGCGACGGCGTTCACGCCTTCGGCCTTCAGCGCGTCGGCGCTGGCGCGTCCGACGAACCCGGCTCCCATGATGACGACGCGTTCCGGCCTGGTTCGCGTCGGAGAAGTCAGGATAAGCACGATCCCGGGGATTACCGCGCTGGAGGTGGTGTCAGTCCGGACTTCTCGAGGGTCGAGGTTACCTCCGGCGATGCGAGGAAGCGGAGCAGTGCGAGGGCCGCGTCCGGCTGCCGGGCGGCCGTGGTGATCCCTCCGGCAAAAGAGAATCCGGGCTGGAGTTCGGCCGGCACCGCTCCGACGAACGTCACGCCAGGGACGTGCAGGAGCTCGCTGACCTGCTGAAAGCCGATCTCCGCCTCGCCCCGCGCGACCACTGCGGCCACCGGTTCGCCGGATGGCGGCCCGCGTACTTTTCGACTTTTACCCAGTACCTGATCGGCGAGGCCGAGCTTCGCGAACAGGACGGTTGACAGATAGGTGCCGCTGCCGCTGTCCGAATAGGCGACCGACTTTGCGGCGAGCAGCGTCCTCTTGAACGCCTCGACGCTGCCGATGTCGGGCGTGGCCGCCCCCGCGCGCACCACCATGCCGATCCGCGACAGGGCGAGCTCGACCTTGCTGCCGGCGCGCACGACTCCCCGGTGCGTCAGCTCGTCAACGGCGCCTCCGTCAATGATGACGACGTCCGCGAACTCGCCTCGCGCGAGACGGGTGGGAATCGCCTCGGGAGAGTCGCCCATGGAGGGGCCGCGCGTCGTGACCAGGCGGTGGCCGGTCGCGCGCTCGAACGCCGGGGCCACCGCGGCATAGATCCCGTGGTAACCAGCCGAGATCATCACCTGCACGTCGGCGGCAAACGCGGGGGTAGGGACCAACAGGACGACGACGCCAATCCTGGCGAGCCATCGAGCGAGCGAACGTGCTGTCATCAGGGCCTCCAAAGGGAGCCAGTATAGCCCGGCGGTTCGTCCGTGGTGGTCCGCGCGGAACGGGGTTTGCTCACTGTGCCATGCATGAGCGTCACACGAAGCGCGACTCGGCTTCCGGCCCGCATGCTGACTCGCCGGCTCATTCGCGCCTGGCCGATCGTCGGCGGCATCCTCGCGGTGATCGCGGTCGCCGGCGCCGTTCGTCGCAAGGGGTTCTTGCGCGGCGTCGTCGATACCGCGCTCGACGCGATGCCAGTGCTGGGCCCGACGAAAAACCTGATTGAATTCACACGCGGACGCGACTTCATTCGTGAAGGTCCTACTCGTCGTCATTGACGCGGCATCGGCATGGACGATTCCTCGACCGCAGCGCTGCTGTGTGACGCGGCGCATCAGGTCAGCTTCCCGATCTGACGGTGGCTTATTTCCCAGACAACGACTACCGCAGCCACGAGGTCGGTCCTTACAACGCCTTGCCGTCTTCCGCGCGCGATGCGGTCGATCGATATCGCCGCACTCTGCATGCGCGCGCTCGGCCTGACGCCTCGCCACGAGGTCGGCGCGCCTCGATCGTGAAGGCGCTCGGCAATCGCAGGGATCGTCTTGACGCCGCGGGGCGGATGCCGACACACTGCGGCGCATGCGACTGATGCGAATCCGTGTGGCGCTGGCGTTTCTCCTGATCGCTCCATCGCTCGTGATCGCCAGGCTCGGCGGACAGGACGCAGCCCCGCCGGCCTGGGCCTATCCGGTGATGGACCCGGGCTTCCAGCGTCCGCCGGATGACGGCAGGAAGCATCGCGTGCCCGGCAGCGACAAAGAGTTCACGCTGACCGAGATCAACGACGCGTTCAATCCGCCCGACTGGTATCCCAGCGAGCATCCGCCGATGCCGCAGGCGGTCGCACACGGCCGCAGGCCCGACGTGCGGGCCTGCGGGCAGTGTCACATGCCGCACGGGTTGGGCCACCCCGAGTCGTCTGGCCTGGCGGGACTACCCGCCGACTACATCGAGCAGCAGATGATCGACTACAAGGCGGGCCGGCGAAAGAGCTCCGTCCCCGCGCGCGCGGCCAGCATGATCGCCATAGCGGCAGCCGCCACCGACGCCGAGGTGCGCGAAGCGGCGGAGTACTTCAGCGGACTGAAGGCCACGAAGTGGATTCGCGTGGTGGAGTCAGAGACCGTGCCGAAGACGTTCGTCGGCGCCGGCAACATGCGCCATCCGACGCCGAACGGCGGCACCGAGGCGATCGGCCAGCGGATCATCGAGATACCCGAGAACTCCGAACTGGCCGAGATGCGCGATTCGCACAGCGGCTTCGTGGCGTACGTCCCGACCGGCGCGATCGCGCGCGGACAGGCCCTGGTGGGTGCCACGAGTGACGGGAAGGAACGGTGCGCCGGGTGCCACGGGCCCGATCTCAAGGGCGTCGGCAACACTCCGGCGCTGGCGGGACGCTCGCCGATCTACCTCGCGCGCCAGTTGATGGACTTTCAGCGCGGCGCGCGCAACGGCGTCTATGCGTCGTTGATGACCGAGGCGGTCGCGACGCTGACCGAACGCGACATCATCGACATCACGGCCTACCTCGCGTCACTCGCCCCCTGACGTTACGGGGCCTCCACGGCATCACGCGGCCAGGTGATGTCGATGCCCGACTCGTCCAGCAGCGCCTGACACTCGTGCTCCAGCAGGCCGATGTGCTTCTGGCGCTGAATCGACATCTTCATCTTCCACGGCCGCGTGTAGACCTTCGGATCCTCGAGCGTCACTTCGTAGTCGAGGGTGTCGGCATCGACCATCGTGTAACGCTCGATGACATGAAGCGCGTCGCTGTGAAAGTTGCCGACCATGTCGAACCATGTCCGCGCGTTCTGATTGGCCACGTCAATCACCAGCGTCTTGCCGTCCCAGCGCGCCCGCGAGTCGCCGTTCCATGAGCTCGGGGCGTTGTCGCGACTCTTGAAATCGTAGTTCGCCATTCGCCGCTGATGCATCCACTCGTAGAGGAAGACGACCGCCTTTTCCGTCTGGACGATTTGAAATGGCCAGCCGGAGTAGGTCATGCGGGGCACGCCAGGGCTGTAGCACTTGTGGAACGGATCGGCGCTCTTCCACGGATCGGGATTCCGGCTGTTCTTGTAGTTCTCCTCCCGGCGGGCCAATGCCGACGGCTGATACGGAATCTTTCCGTCGGGCGGATCGACGATGACGCCGGGGCCCGCCGGAATGCCCGGACGGGAAGCGTGGGGCTCGACGTCATACCTGGCGTCGTTCAGGACTTTCCACACGCCTTGCAGGTCGGGCTGTCCGGCTGGCGGAGCGACGTACTTCCAGCCGCTCGCGGGCGCCTGCCCGTGGGCTGGGACGAGGAGGGCGAGCACCACGCCGCACACGCCGACGCCGAAGCGGAACCAGGTTCTGATCATGATCGGCACTCCTCAGCGCTGTGATTTGTCGTAGTAGGCCGTGGCGGTCACCTGCTCGCCGGCGATGGTCTGAGTGCGGTTGATGACAAGCTCGTCGCCATTGCGGCTGTACACGTCGCGCATGTTGACCTCAAAATCCCCTGCCGGTGTGGAAAACTTCCGTGCCGACGTGGTGGTGAGGCGGTCGGCCTGAAGCGTCGCGCTGGTGGTCGTCGAGAGGCCGCCGAGGCCGGGAATCGTCATCGAGCTTCCATCCAGCTTGTAGACCAGGGCGACCGTATCCTGCCGTTCGCTGATGGCATCGATATGCACCTCGCCGGCGGTCTGTCCGATCAGCAGCTCGCTCGCAAACGACGTATCCCTGCCGGTGCGCCCGCTCTTGTTCACGTTGAAGTGCCACTCGCCAGAAAACGGCCCCTGGCCGGCCTTGGCGAGCTCCGTGGCACGCGTGGTAAAGGCCGCAGCCCGTGCCCCGGCCGGCTGCTTGCGCGCGAGATCGTAGTTGTTCTTCAGATGCGCCAGGACGTCGTTGCCCTCCTGGCACTCATCGTTTTCAATCTCCTGGATGGCACCACGGCGATACGGTCGGTTCCACTGCATCGTCCAGGGGCGCGTGTACGCTTTTGGATCGGTCAGCGTCGCCTGCCACTGCATCGTGTTGGCGTCCGACATCGTGAAGCGCTCGACGATGTGCAGCGCGTCGGTCGAGAAGTCTCCACCGAGTACGAACCACGCCTTGCCATTGAAGTTGGCGGTATCGACTACCAGCGTGTCGCCCTCCCACCAGCCGACCGAATCGCCCATCCAGAGACGAATGTTGTCGGGGATGTGCGTCCGCCGGTCCATGTGGATGACGCGGGTGATATGACCGTAGCCGAAGAACATCACGATGTTGTTGGCCGAGTACTGCATCTCGAAGCTGAAGAGCATGACCCGCGGCAGGCCCGAGATGATGCACCGGCCCTCGTTGTCGAGATACGCATTCTCAGAACGGCGGTTCTCGTTGCGCTGCGCGAGCGCCCACGGCTGGTACGGGATGATCCCATTGGGCGGATCGACAACGACGCTCCGGCCCGGCTGGATGCCGAAGCCGCCGAGGTGCTCCTCCAGAATATGGGAGTTGAAGAGAGGCGGAGAGTTCCACGCCCCGCGCAGGTCCGGCTTGCTGTCCGCGGTGCGGGGAACAGGCCCTGGCAGATTCAGCGGTGGAGACGATCGCGGGCCGAACTGCTCGCCGCTGTTCGCCGGCGTCTGCGCGCTCGGCACGGCGAGCAGCTGGCCAACGCCGACCAGCGCCACGAGCAACACAATCCTGAACATTCTCGTCATTTGGCTGTCCCACTTGATGTGACCGGCAACACGGTGACCGTTCTGCGGAGCGAACAATACCGCTGGTCACGCAATTGATCAATGACTTTTGCGCGCCGTGCTGCCGCTGCATTTCGGTTCCCGTGGGTCCGTTCTGGTGCAGAATAGGCCACCGTTTTTCCGGAGGGCCCCCGGACGCCCCGCTCGGCGGTGTGCGCACACTGCATGGGCCCAAATTCCTGCGCGGAGAAAGCCAATGGCTTCTTGTTCGAGACACGTCTGGATCGCCCTCGCGTGGCTGGCGCTGGCGCCTTCGATCGCGTACGCCCAGGCATCCATTACTGGTGTGGTCAGGGACACGTCCGGGGCGGTGCTGCCCGGCGTGACCGTCGAAGCGACGAGCCCGGCGCTCATCGAGCGCGTCCGGTCGGTGGTGACTGACGGCAGCGGCCAGTACCGGGTCGAAAACCTGCGGCCCGGCACCTACGTCGTGACGTTCACGCTGCCAGGGTTCGCCGTCATCAAGCGGGAAGGGATCGAGCTGGCGGGCACGTTCACCGCCACGGTGAACGCCGAGCTGCGGGTCGGCACCCTGGAAGAAACGGTCACGGTGACCGGCGAGACACCGTCGGTTGACGTCCAGAGCACGCTGCGGCAGCGGGTGATGGATCGCGAGATTCTCGATTCGCTGCCGATGGCCAGGAGCGACCGCGAGCTGACCGTGCTGATTCCCGGCGCCACATCGGACCGTCAGGACGTCGGCGGATCGGCGACGAGCGTGACCGGCAGGACGTCGATTCACGGCAGCAAAGGTACCGACCAGCGGATTACGGTCGGCGGTCTCTCGCTCGGTGGCCCGCGCGACGGGGCGAGCTCCAGCCAGGGCTCGAACTTTGCCGCGTACCAGGAGATCACGATCGACACCGCCGCTGTGGACGCCGAGCAGCCGACCGGCGGCGTACGCATCAACTACATCCCACGCGACGGCGGCAATACATTCAGCGGCACCTTCCTGGGCGCCGTCGCGACCGAGGGTCTGCAGAGCGACAACTACACGCAGGATCTGAAGGATCGCGGTCTCCGGACTCCCAACCGCATCAACAAGATCTGGGACGTCAATCCTGGATTCGGCGGGCCGATCAAGCGAGACACCGTCTGGTTCTATGCGGCGTACCGATATAGCGGGGCCTCGCAGTATCCGGCCGGGATCTTTTACAACTTGAACGCGAACAATCCCGTCGCCTGGACCTATGCGCCCGACGAAAGCCGCCGGCCGTCGATCGACTCCACCTGGAAGGACGGCACCGGCCGCGTGACGTGGCAGGCGACACCGAAGAACAAGTTCGGGATGATCTGGAGCCAACAGGCCTCGTGTTACTGCCCGGAACTCACGAGCGCAACCATGGCGCCCGAAACCGGCCACAACCGCAGCTTCTCGCCGATGCGCAGCATCGTGGGGGATTGGACCAGTCCGCTCACGAACCGGCTGCTGCTCGAAGCCGGCTACCTGCACCGGGTCGAGACGCCGAGTCGCGAGCTCGTGGACCCGAACACGAACCCGCTGATGGTGGCCGTGACCGATCAGGCGCTGGGCAATCTCACCTACCGGGCGTTCCCGGGGGAGATCCGAAACGTCGCGCTCAAGCACCAGATCGTCCGCGGCGCCATGTCGTACATCACCGGTGCCCACGCCCTGAAGGCCGGCTTCACCACGGGGCCGATGTCGGAAGAGGGGTCCAACCTCCACGGTACCCAGCCGTTTGCCTACCGGTTCAACAACGGCGTGCCGAATCAGATCACCCTGTGGGCGACGCCGCACAATCACATCCTGGCGATCGACTCGCTCACCGGCGTCTACGCCCAGGACCGCTGGACGATCAACCGCCTGACGGTCAGCTACGGCCTGCGGTACGACTATTACAAGACCTCGTTTCCGGAAACCCACATCGGACCGGCGCCGCTCGTCCCGAATCGGAACATCACGCTCCCGGACACGCCTGGCTTGAAATGGCATGACCTCTCGCCGAAGAGCGGGTTGGCCTACGACCTGTTCGGCGACGGCACGACGGCGCTCAAGGTGACGATGAACAAGTACCTCGAGGGCATCGGCGCTCAGAACCCGATGATCCTGGGCGAGAGCATGGCCCCGGTCAGGCGCCTGATCAACACCACGACACGCTCGTGGGCCGATGCCAACCGCAACTACGTGCCCGAGTGCGATCTCATCAACCCGGCGGCCAACGGCGAGTGCGGGGCGATGGCCAATCGCAACTTCGGCACCAGGGTGCCGGGCGCCACGTATGACCCGGACCTGACCAACGGCTGGGGCAAGCGCAACTACAACTGGGAGTTCTCGGCGGGCGTGCAGCGCCAGATCGTTCCGAACGTGTCGGTGGACTTCAGTTACTTCCGGCGCGTCTACGGCAACTTCCTGGCGGTCGACAACCGTGCGGTCGGTCCGACGGACTACGATCGGTTCAGCCTGACGGCGCCGGCGAACTCGCGCCTGCCCGGCGGTGGCGGATACGTGATCGGCGGACTCGCCGATCTCAACCCCGCCAAGTTCGGCGTGCCCAACGACGACTACGTCACCCGCGCCAGGAACTACGGCACGCAGACCGAGCACTGGAACGGCGTCGATCTCACCGTGAACGCGCGGCCCCGGCCCGGCCTGCTGTTGCAGGGAGGCCTGAGCACCGGCCGCACGTCCACCAACAACTGCGAAATCCTGGAGAAGCTGCCGGAGGCCGGGCCCACCAACCCGTACTGCGACGTGACGACCGACTTCCTCCCGCAGGTCAAGTTCGTCGGCGCGTATAGCATCCCGCGCATCGACCTGCAGGTCAGTTCGGTATTTCGAAATGAGAACGGGCCTCAGGTCCTGGCGAATTTCAACGCGACGAATGCGCTGGTGGCGCCGTCGCTGGGCCGCAGCCTCTCGGGCGGCGCCGCCAACGTCAGCGTCAACCTGGTCGAACCCGGGACGATGTACGGTGACCGGATGACGCAGCTCGATGTGCGTGTCGGGAAGACGCTGAGGTTCGGACGGACCCGTGCCACCGCGAGCGTCGATCTGTACAACGCGCTCAACGGTAATGCCGTGCTCGCGCACAGCACGGCGTACGCCACCTGGCTGAGGCCGGATTCGATCCTGCTGGCCCGCTTCCTGAAATTCGGCGTCCAGCTCGACTTCTGAGGCATGTCATGAAGGATCTCGTCAAACAGTACCTGGATGGCGGCATGTCTCGCCGGCAGTTTCTGGCCGGCCTGGGGGGCGTCGGAATCACCGCCGCGGCCGCCGACGCGATGGCCAACTCACTGACGCCTTTCCAGTTGCCCGAAGCGGCGCCTGACGTGACGCGGCCATGGATGCGGCAGATGAGCGGCACCGGTGGGGCGCTGCTCGTCGCGCAGATGAAGGCGGCCGGCCTGCAGCACGTGTTCTGCAACCCGTCGGCCGCGGTCGGTCCGTTCTTCGACGCGCTGGTCGACGAACCCAGCATCCATGTCATCAAGGCGCTCGAAGAGGGAACTGTGGGCGCGATGTGCGACGGCTTCTGCAAAGCGTCGGGCAAACCCGCGTTTGCCCTGATCGACGCCGCCGGCCTGCCCGCCTTCATGGGGCAGATGTACATCTCGTCGGTGGACCGGATGCCCGTCGTCGTCGCCGTCGACGACGATCAGGTGCCTCACATGACCAATGGCATGACCAAGTGGCAATGGACCGCCGACGGAGCGTCGAGCGTCCCGGCGGTGATGCGACAGGCGCTGAAATTTGCGACGACCAATCCCTGCGGGCCGGTGTCCCTGGTGCTGAACGGGACGGCGCTGCGGGGTCAGGGTCAGGCCGGGATCATGGATCAGGACAAATTCAACGTGCCGTTGAACCTGGCACCCGACCGCGCACTGGTGGAGCAGGCCGCGCGCATGCTGATCGAGGCGAGGAACCCGCTGCTGTTCGTCGGCGACGAAATCACCTGGTGCCGCGCCGAGACCGAACTGCTGGAGCTCGCGGAGCTGCTGGGCGCGACCGTCACCGAGCCCGGCCGGATCGCGATGTGGTCGAAGCCGTTTCCGACCCGGCATCACCTGTATCGCGACCAGATACGCCAGACGCTCGCCGTGCCCGAGCAGTACGACGTCATCGTCAGCCTCGGCAGCCGGTCGCAGCCGCCGATGCACCCGCGCGCCAGGCTGATCGAAGTTCGACTCGATCCGACGCGCGGCCACTACGCCGCCGGTGATCCGATGGACGCCGCGGCCAACGCCCTCGTCAATGCGCCGCCGGTGGACGTCGGCATCATCGCCGACCTGAAGGTCGCCCTCACCGCCATCGTCGCGTCGATACGGGGCATGGCGACGGCCGCGCGCCTCAAGCAGATCAGCGAGCCGAGAATCGCGCGGGCGCGCGAGGCCCGGGCCAGGATCGACGAACTGCGCATGACGCTGGCACAGGAAGAGCTGGCGCGCCGGCCGTTGAGCATGGCCCGCATTGCCTCCGATCTCGAGGCCGTGCTGGAGAGCGACACGGCGATCGTCGAAAACTTCGACTCGGGCAACGAAGCGCTCTGCCAGACGCTGATGAATGTCGGCGGCAACAACAAGCGGTGGTTCACGCAGACGGCGGTCGTGCTCGGGTGGGGCGCCTCGGCGGCCTTCGGCGTCAAGCTGGCGCGTCCCGACATGCCGGTCGTGGCGATCGTCGGCGACGGAGAGTTCATGTTCCGCGGTCCGCAGCCGTTGTGGAGCTACGCGCGCTACCACGCGCCGGTGACGGTCATCATCGACAACAACCGCAGCTACGACAACGAACGCCATCGGCTGTGGCTGAATGGCGGCCGCCAGTTCGACACCGGGCGCGACATGATCTGCTACAACGGCGACCCCGACATCGACTTCGCGAAGATGGCGGCCTCGGTCGGCGTCGAAGGGGAGACCGTGAAGGAGCCGGCGGCGCTGAAGCCGGCGCTCGAACGGGCCAAGCGCGCGAACGCCGACGGCAGGCCGTACCTGCTCGACGTCGAGACCGAGCGCGGCGGCGTCGGCGGCCAGTCGTCCTGGCATCCGCCGTTTTCGATCGCGGCGCAGCGGACAAGGAGGGTGTGACGTGCTTCGACTGATGGCGGTCATCGCGGCTGTGCTGGTCTGCGCGCCCGGACTGGCGCACGCGCAAGGCCGCGGCCCGGAATTGCCGCCGGGCGAGGGTCGGGAGCTGATACAGAAGGTCTGCACCTCCTGTCACACCCTGGTGCCCGTGATGATGAAACGGGATGGCGTCAACGGCTGGAGGCACACGGTGGGACGCATGGTGCTCCAGCGCCAGGCACAACTGACTCCGGCCGAATTCGAGAGCGCCGTGCGATATCTTTCAACCGCGTTGGGCCCGGCAGCGGGTCAGATGCCGACCGGCGCGCTGCCTCCTGGGGCGATGGCAGGAGGCGCGGCGACCGCGAAAGAGGTGAAGCTCCCTGACGGCGCGGGTCGGCCACTCGTCGAGGGACGCTGCGCCGCGTGCCACGACCTCGGCAGGGTGGTGTCGATTCGACGCACGAAAGCGGAGTGGGAGAGCGTCACGCGAAACATGCTCGGCCGCGGGCCTCAAGCCACACCTGAGCAGGTCCAGGCGATCGTCGACTACCTCACAACCCATTTTCTCGAGCAAGCCGACCACTGATCTGAACGGAGGTTCCATGTCTCGTTACCTTGGCCATCCGGCCGTGCTGCTGGCATGGCTCGCGGTGGTTCCGCCGGCCGCACTGGCGCAGCACGTGCCGCCGCAATTCGTCGTCAGCGGCAAGGCCGCCGAACAGATTCAGGATTTCACCACCATCAACCTGGCGACCGCGGAAGCGATCGCGCTGTCGTGCCAGAGACTGGCGGCCGCCGAGGGCGTCGCCATCAGCATCATCGTGCTCGACAATGACGGCAACCATGTCTACATGGACCGCATGGACGGGCAAGGCTACCTGAACATCGTCACCGCGGAGATGAAGGCGCGCACGGCGCTGATGGGACGCGAGCCGAGCAAGAACCGGATGAACCGCGTCATCGAGGATCCGACGCAGGAGTTTCAGCAGATTCAGCTCGGCTTCTTCACGAACTCCGGCGGTCTGCCGATCGCCGTCAATCACCAGATGATCGGAGCGGTCGGCGTTGGCGGCTCCGCGCCGCGCCTGCCGGCGTGGAGCGACGAGATCTGCGCCCACAAGGCGCTGACCGAGATCATCGGATCGTCGGTGCCGCCGCTGGTGAAGGACCTGCCGCCGCGGCAGAATCCCAATCCCGGTACGGTGCCGGTGCCGAGGTTCGTTCCAGCCGCGCCAAAGTCGAGCCTGCCGCCGGAGTTCGTCATCGGCGCCACCGCCGCGGCCAACGTGTTCGACGGCAACCAGATTTCGCTCGCCGCCGCGAAGAAGGTCGCGCGCGTCTGCCGTGACTGGGCGGCGTCGAAGGGCGGCAGCATGTCGCTGTACATCATCAACAACGTCGGCGAGCTGGTGCACATGGAGCGCATGGACGGCCAGGTGTACAACAACATCCGCACGGCGCTGCTGAAAGCGCAGACAGCGCTGAAGTCGCGTCAACCGACCTCGATCCGCGCCGCGCAATTGCGCAACGATCCGTCCGTCTTGCCGCGTTTCACCACGTGGCACAACCTGTTCACCACCGCGGGCGGCATCCCGATTGTGGTCGACGGCCAGATGATCGGCGCGATCGGCGTCGGCGGCGGCGCCGGCGGCGGCGACGAGAATTGCGCGATCGAAGGTTTGAAGGCGACCTTCGGCGACCACGTCACGCTGCCGGTCTATCCGGCCGCGCGGTGACGAAGGAGAGTCCGATGGATCTGCACCCCGAAGTATTCAGGATCTTCGATCGCTACGTTCACGGCTTCATCGATCGCCGCGAGTTCCTGGAGAAGGTCAGCAAGTTCGCCGTCGGCGGACTGACGGCCGCGGCGATCCTCGACGCCTTTACGCCGAACCTCGACGCCCAGCAGGTGGCGCCGGACGACAGGCGCATCGAAGCCGGATACGTGAGCTACCCGTCGCCGAAGGGTCACGAGGGCATGAAGGGATATCTGGCGCGGCCCGCCAGCGCGTCAGGCCGGCTCCCGGCTGTCATCCTGATCCACGGTGCGGCGGGTCCCGAAAAGCATTTCGAGGACATGACCCGTCGTCTGGCGCTCGCGAACTTCGCCGGGTTCATGGTGGACGCCATCGCCCCGTTCGGCGGATGGGAAGCGTCGCAGTCGGCGCCCAACAACCGGGAAAAGGGCAACGAGCTGATGGCCAAGCTCGACAAGTCGAAGACGGTGGAGGACTACATCGCCGCTGTGGGATTCCTGAAAACGCATCCCCTCACCAACGGGAAGGTCGGCGTCGTCGGCTTCTGCTGGGGCGGAGGGATGGCCAACACGCTGGCCGTGCGGGTGCCCGACCTCGACGCCGCGGTGCCGTACTACGGTGGGCAGCCGGCCGCCGCTGACATCCCGAAGATCAACGCGCCGCTGTTGCTGCAGTACGCGGGGATGGACGATCGGGTCAATGCCGGGTGGCCCGCCTACGAGGCCGGACTCCGGGCCGCAGGCAGGAAGTACACGGCGCATGTGTACGAGGGCGCCCAGCACGCGTTCAACAACGACGCAGACGGCCCCCGCTATAACAAGGCCGCCGCGGATCTCGCCTGGCAGCGGACGATCGACTTCCTGAACCAGCACCTGCGGCAGACGTAAGCCTTTATAGATCGTCGATCCTGGCCAGCGTCCCCATCGTCCGCCATTCGCTCAGTTGAGCGATGACGAACCGGTCTCCCTGGAGCGCGCAGAGCTGTATCTCGTCGCGCAGGTCGGCCACGCTCATGTCGGTGCGGACGGCCCACGCGGTTGACGTCAGGCGCGTGGCGCCGAGCCTGGTCAGCGTCGGGACGAGCGTCGGGTACTCGACGTCCGGCTTCTGGAGCAGGTCGTAGTGAATCAGGAATACGGGCATGGGGAAGATGGTATGTTGTCACTCCATTGGAGGTTTCGCATGAAACGTATTGTTCTCACGTTCCTCGGTGTCATGGCGATTTCGACGAGCCTGCTGGCGCAGGCCGGACGCGGCGCACCGCCGCCGCCACCACCGCCGCTCGAGGCTGGCGCATCACAGGCTGACGTGGACCTGGCCTTGCTGGCCGCACCCGCCAACCTGCGCGACCAGGCGACGGTGATCAAGTGGAAACCCGATTACACCTACGACACGTTGAGAAAGGGCACCAACCGCCTGGTCTGCTTCGACAAGTCCGGCAAGCCTGGCATGCAGGCCTTCATGGTCGAGTGCACCGTCCTCGGTAACCTCGACCGCGTGGCGCAGAATCTCAGGTTCGAGGCGATGGGCGACAAGAAGCAGGCGATGCTCGACGCGGCGGAAAAGGACGGCACCCGCGCGAAGCCGGAGTTCGGCTCGGTGTGGTACCACGTCATGGGTCCGAGCCGGGAGATGGCGCGCAACCACATGACGATTGCCGTGCCCGGCGCCACGGCGCAATCCCTCGGCCTGCCCGACAAAGCCAGGCAGGACGGCGTGTGGATCATGAACGCGGGCACGTCGACCGCCCACCTCATGACGCCTGGGGAATAGGCCCCAGGGCTCAGGCCTCAGCGATGAAGCACTTGTTCGTGATGCTGCTTGCCCTCTCGGCGGTGTCCGCCGGGCAGGGCAAGCAGACGTTCAGCGGCGTCATTACCGACGACATGTGCGCCATGCCGGGTCACGCCTCGATGCGCATGGGGCCAACCGACGCCGAGTGCACCAACGCCTGCGTCGTGGCTCATGGCGCGGCGTACGTCCTCCTGGACGGCAAGAATGTCTACATGCTCAGCGACCAGCAGACGCCGGAGAAATTCGCCGCGCAGAAGGTGAGCGTCGTCGGCACGCTGGACGCCAAAACGAAGACGATTCAGGTCGATTCAATCGCTGCCGCCCGGTAATCAGCGGCGAGGCCTCAAGGTTTCCCGGCTTGTGCCGATTACCGGCCCGTAATGGATCTGCACCCCGAACATGGCGGGCCGGCGACTGTACTGTTGGTGGAAGATCAGGCGCCCGTGCGGCAATTCGTGCGTAAGGCGCTCGAGTATGGCGGTTACGACGTCATCGAGGCCAATGGTGGCTACGACGCGCTCGCCACCCTCTCGAAGAATCCCTCCGCGATCGATCTGATTCTCACAGACGTGGTCATGCCAGGCATGAGCGGCCGGCTCATGGGTGACACGCTCGCGATCAAATATCCGACGGTGAAAGTTCTCTTCATGTCGGGCAACCAGGAACTGGTGCGCGTGCTCAACGGCGGATCGATGGAGGGCCCGACGCTGCTGAAGCCGTTCACCTCGATGATGCTGCTCGAACGCGTGCGGCAGGCGCTCGAGAGCTGCACGGCCTTCGGCGTACCGGCGACAGGCCCCTGAACGTCAGCTTCTGCATCGCAGCGGCCTGCGCGACGTAGATATTCTCCCTCCGAGTCGGTCGCCGGGGGGTGGTAGACCGTCCGCCTGCACCCGACCTACAGCCGCGATACCCACTTTTGCATCCGTGTAACGGACGATCGGCCCGACCTGGCGGGGCAATTCGTCCAGCAAAGCCGCGCCATCAGATCAGTCTGGCCTATCAATGGTTCTGGTGACGCGGCGGCCGCTCGTGGAGATACTCTAAGGGAACATGGGAGACGCGACTATGACCGACGTCGGATCGATCCTGCGCAAAGCCAAAGCTGAGGCGCACGCTACCGAGGAAACAGCCAAGGCCGCCAAGGCGAAATCGCGCCAGGCGAAGGCGGCGCTGAAGCAGGCGAAAAAAGAAGCCAAGAAGGCCAGCAAGGCCGCGCACAAGGCCAGGCGCGCAGCCGGCGAGGCTCGCAAGGTGCTCGAGAAAGTGTCGGCACGCGCCGCCAAGGAGGAGAAGCACGCGGGCAAGACCGTGACGCAGGCGGGGAAGAAGGCCGCAAAGGCGGCGAAGAAAGAGATTACCGCCCCGGCGAAGCGGCCGTCGAAGAAGAAGGCTGCCCCGCGCGCTGTCCGTCGCGCGCCCGAGCGGCCGCAGGCCGTCGAGCCGGACAGCTTCGAGATGAGCGACGCGGATCTCCCATGAACGTGCGAGACCGCTGACGACGACCAAAGACGGGACGCAGATTTATTTCAAGGACTGGGCACATGAAGACAACCCTTGCCTGGGCCACCTGCGCCGGTGTGCTGTGCGTCGTGAGCCTCTCGACCGTCCAGGGCCAGCAAGGGCCGGCCGTGCGCGCGGTCACGGTCACGGAAATTCCAGGCGTGGTGGCCGCCGGCGCGACGTGGACGCTCGCGTGGGCCGGCGCCGACAACGCCGACGGCATCGTCGGGGCTGACGGCGGGCTGCTGTTCGCGCAGGAACAACCCAACCGGATCAGCAGACTCGGTAGAGGCGACGTGGCCTCGGTCTACGTCGAGAACACCCGGGGCGCTGGCGCGTTGTCGATGGATACGACGGGCCGGATCGTCGCCGCGGAGAGGAGCTGTACTGATCCGGGCCGCACGGCGACCCCTCCATGCGCCGAGCCGACCCGCATCAGCATCGTCTACCCCGAGAACGAACGTCGCGTCCTCGCCGACAGCATCGACGGGAAGTCCTTCGGCCGGCCGAACGATCTGGTCGCAGACCGGAAGGGCGGCGTGTACTTCACGTCCGGAGGCGCCTTCTACGTGAGCGCGTCCGGCAAGGTCACGACGGTCGGCGACAACCTGCGCACGAACGGGATCACGCTGAGCGCCGATGACACGATCCTCTACGTGACCAATGGCACGGTGGTCGTCGCCTTCGACGTGCAGCCAGATGGCAGCGTGAAGAATCAGCGCGACTTCGCGCGGCTCGAAGCGGGTGGCAACGGCGACGGCATGGCCATCGACGCGGCGGGGCGCCTGTACGTCACGTCCGCGCCGGGCGTGCAAGTGTTCAGTGCGGACGGCAAGTACCTCGGGCTGATTCCGACCCCCCGGGCCGCCATCAGCGTCGCCTTTTCCGGACCCGGCAAGAGAATGCTCTTCGTGGCCTGCGCCGGCGCGCTCGGCCCGGACGGGCAAGAGATCGTCACGGCGGCGGGCGTCCGCAACAACGCGAAATCCATCTTCCGGATCCCGATGCTCGCGCAGGGGTTCATGGGCCGCCCGAAATAGGCTTCGGCCTGCTCATCAAGCGCTCGCCGGGACCTACAATGAAGAGACATGTCGAGCTCGGCGGGGCAGCGGCTGACACGCGCCCTGCAGCATAGGAACTTCAGACTCTTCTTCGGCGGCCAGAGCCTCTCCCTCATCGGCACGTGGATTACGCGCGTTGCGGCGAGCTGGCTCATCTACCGGCTCACCGGCTCCGAGCTGCTGCTGGGGATCGCCGGTTTCGTCGGTCAGATTCCCACGCTCTTCATCACGCCGTTCGCCGGTGTGATCGTGGACCGGATGGACCGGCGGAAGATCCTGTTCATCACGCAGGCCGCATCGATGACGCAATCGGTCGTGCTGGCGACGCTCACGTTGAGCGGGGTCGTCACGGTGGGCCAGATCATCTGGCTGCAGGTGGTGCAGGGCGTGATCAACTCGTTCGATACCCCTGCCCGGCAAGCCTTCGTGAGCGAGATGCTGGACGATCGCCGCGATCTCCCCAACGCCATTGCGCTCAATTCGTCGATGGTCAACGGCAGCCGGGTCATCGGCCCCGCGATCGGCGGCATTGTGATCGCGGTTGCCGGCGAGGGCTGGTGCTTCGCGATCGACGCGGTGTCGTATGTCTTCGTCATCGCCTCGCTGGCGGCAATGCGCATCGTACCGAGGCAGCGCCACGACGGCCCCGAGATGCACCTGCTCGAGGAGCTTCGCCACGGCTGGTCATACGTGCTCCACTCCGTCCCGATTCGCTCCGTGCTGACCCTGGTCGCGATCGTCAGCGTGGCGGGCACGCCGTACACGGTGCTGATGCCGGCGTTCGCCGCGCAGGTCCTTGGCGGCGGTCCGAATACGCTGGGGATCCTCATGGCGGCCACCGGCGTCGGGGCGCTCAGCGGCGCGTTGTACCTGGCTTCTCGAGAGTCAGTGCTCGGCCTCGGGCGCATCCTCATGTACGCCTCGTTCACCTTCGGCGCCGGGCTGATCGCGTTCTCGTGGACGACATCGACCTGGCTGGCGTGCGTGGCGCTGGCGGTCGGGAGCGGGGGCCTGATGATCACCCTCGCCGGATCGAACACGATCCTTCAGACCGTCGTCGAAGAGCGGCTGCGCGGCCGCGTGATGTCCTTCTACACGATGGCCTTCTTCGGCACGGTCCCGATCGGCAGCCTCATCGGCGGCGTCATCGCCGATCGCGCCGGTGTTCCCATGACTGTTCGCCTGAGCGGCGTCGCATGCCTCGTCGCCGGAGCATGGTTCGCCTCACGCCTCCCCGCGATCCGCGCAGTGATCCGTCCGATCTACCGCGAGCGCGGCATCATCACGGTGCCGGCGGTCGATGCCGGCGGCAAGACCCTCTGAGCGTTTTCCAGACGTACGTAGTGTCCGCCTTCAGGCGGACCTCCGCTTTCGGCCTGTTAATCGCG
Source organism: Acidobacteriota bacterium (assembly GCA_947465645.1). Next base: position 23,964 of record CANIBQ010000048.1, read on the forward strand.
GTCCGGCTAAAGCCGGACACTACGTACGAATGGAATCTGGTCTAGATCACGGGCCACGGAGACACGGAGGCACGGAGGCACGGAGAAAACACCCGAGGAATCCTCCGTGTCTCTGAGCCTCCGTGGCTATGTGGAAGTGAAGGAAGCTTCAGCGAAACATGAAGTAGACCGCTCCAAGCAGGCACAACCCCGCCCAGAGGAAGTTCAGGTTCACCGGCTGCCGCATGTACAGGACGGCGAAGGGCACGAACACGGTCAGCGTGATCACCTCCTGCGTGATTTTCAGTTGCGCCAGCGCGATGCCCAGCTGACGATCGCCGCGATGTACCAGGGGCGGTCCGCCATGTTGCGCAGGCGCCGCGACCGCCGCTGCCCGACCTGACCAGGGTCAAGGACAACCTGTACGTGATCATGTCCTCGACGCCCGGCGCCGAATTCACCGGCGGCAACACCGGCATCTTCATCACGGAAAGGAGAGTAGCGGGACGAGGCGATGCGCATCCCTGGGGCGCGGTATAATTGGAGTGTGGATGTGTGGGTGAGACGGTGTGCGACCTTCTCGGAAGAGCGCGATGCCGACCGCGAGTTCTGGAAGCGGATGACTCCGTCCGCGCGCATCTCTGCGCTCGAAGAACTCCGCGCCGAATGGCGCGAGACGCTCGACGATGGTCACCAGGGGCTTCGCAGAACTGTTCGCCTGCTTCAACGCCAGGCGCGTTAGAGCCGTCATCGTCGGCGGCTACGCGCTGGCGTTTCACGCCAAGCCCCGATTCACCAAAGACATCGACATCTTCATCGACCCGGATCCAGAGAACGCGGAGCGGGTGATGGGAGCGCTCGCGGATTTCGGGTTCGGCGACGTCGGCCTGACGAGCGCCGACTTCGCAACCGCGGGCGCGATCGTCCAGCTCGGCGTGGCTCCCAATCGTGTGGACCTGCTCACGGCGATCGACGGAGTCACCTTCGACGAGGCGTGGGCCGGTCGAGTCCAGGGGAACTACGGCGATCAGCCGGTGTTCTTTCTCGGGTTGGAAGACCTGCGCCGCAACAAGCGCGCGTCCGGGCGCCAGCAGGATCTGGCCGATCTCGAGACCCTCGAGTAGTCGCTTTCGTCAGACCGCTCGGGCCTGGTGCAGCCGCTGCCTGCGCCGGGAATGCGATGAGGACCAGGGGGAGGCAATAGGCTAGCGCCAGCCGAGACGGATGACGTCGAAGTCGCCGGCCGTCAGGCTGCGAAAGGCGGGGTTGAGCTCGTCGTTGTTCCAGCGCGAGTCCATCGCGCCGCTGATGTACATGTCGCTGCCGTTGTCGGCAATGATCACCCCGTACGTCTGCATCGCTCGGAAAACATTCTGGATGTAGACGGGGTAGCGCGAGACGTCCTTGGACGCCTTCAGGCGGAGGCGCGCGCCCATTGGCAGGGCGCCCGACGTGCTGCCGGCACGATGCGACGCGGGCCAGACATACCCGTTGGTCGAGCGCACCGTCATGCGCAGTGCATGTCGGATGACACCGCGCTGCGCTTCGTCGTACCGGACGAGGCCGGGAAGGATCGCCAGGCCTGCGGCGTCTGCCGACGTCCAGCCGTCAGGACGCCGCCCATTCGCCGACAAGTCGAAGACCGCGCCAGACCCGGCCTCCCATCGCTGGCGGGCGCCGTTCCATCGCGTGGCGAAGAGCTCGTAGAGCACCCACCTGTCGCGATCGACGATCAGCAGATGGCGATCGCCGCTCGATCCGCCGCCCGCGACGCCGCCTTCGATGAAGTTGGGCTGCGTCTTCGCGGCGTCGGGGATGGGGTAGCCAACCTCGGCGCTGAACCCTGCATCGCTCTCGCTGCCGTAGTCAACGAATGTGACCGGCGTGCGCGGCTCCGATCCGCCGACGCCGACATACGGGATGCCGTAGGGAGGCGGACCGAAATCAGGGTGCGCGGCGCGCGTCCGTCCGATGAAATCGATGAATGCGCTCGACTGCGTGTCGATCGGCGCGTTCGTGATGTCCTGGTTCCACCAGTGGTCGGACGGATGGAGCTGGCGGCTGAAATCCTCGTTCAGGCGGACGGAGGAGCCTGGGGTCGGTGCAGGTGCAGGTGCAGGTGCCGGTGCAGGTGCAGGTGCAGGTGCAGGTGCAGGTGCAGGGGACGGACTGGGCGTTGGCGAGGGGCTGGTCGCAAGCGGCTCTCCACCGCACGCCGTGAGGATGACGCAGGCGGCGACCAATGACAGTTTCGACACGCGGCGGAACACGATCGTCATGCGTGGCTGTTTAATTTATGCATGTCGCGAACGCTCATGCATGAATTGTGACGAATCGTCCGATTAGGCGGACATGCTCGGGCGGCGTCCTCCTGACGAGCGTTCGGTCGTGTCGGAGGATTGCGGCTTGGCGGTGACCACCGGATCCGGCGGGTCGTGCCTCGCGCGGCGATGCGACACGTACAAGCCCACCCCGACCAGGACGCTCAGAAATGCCATGAGAAGGGGGAAGAGCTCGAATAGCAGCACGATCAGATTGTAGCGGGGCGGACACGACCCTACGAGCTCGTGTGCGAGGCCGCGAACTCCTGAATCGCTTCTCGGATGGCGCGCGCCACGATCTGCTTGAAGGCCTCGCTGTGCAGCGCCTCGTTGTCGGGCGTCTTCATGTCCATGAAGGCCACCTCCAGGATGATCGCCGGCCGGAAGGCGAGGCGCGTTTCTCCCTTGCACGCGTTGCACGACCGGAGGCCGCGATCGGGCCAGTTCGGGTTGTAGTGCGTCCGGATTGCCGCGACCACCTTGTCATTGACGATTTGCGCCAGGCGCCGGCTCTCGCCCGCGTGGCCGTTGGTCTCGTCGTACCAGGTTTCGGTGCCCGTGCCGCCGCCGCCGTTGTTGTGGATCGAGATCATCGCGGCCGCGTCGATCCAGTTGGCGTAGAACGGACGGCTGTTGATGTCGCGCGCGTAGTCGTCGACCCCGTAGTCGGAGACTTCCGCGGGCGCGCCCAGCCCCCTGATGAAGTACTTCGCACTGTCCTGCCACGCCGGTTCTCCGGCCACGCCCATCACGCCGTCCCGGCTCGGATAGCGCGCGGGGCGTACGTCGAACGCGGCCATCGCCAGTTCATCCTGCACGTAATTGGCGATGTCCCAGTTGACGAAGTCTTCGACGATGCCCCAGTAGAAGTCGCGCTGCAGCCGCCAGGTGCGCGTTGATTCATGGCGATACCACCCGTGGCCGGCGCTGACCACCACGCGGCCGCCCTGGCTGAGCGCGCGCGGCCTGGAGACGCCGCTCGACGCGCCCGGGAGAAACCGGTCCAGTGGCAAACCGTCAACGAGCAGCCGGTACTCCACGTCGCCGGCGCCGGCGGTGAGGGCTGCGGTGCTCCTCAACACCTGATCGAGCAGCGCTTCGACGCTGCCAGAGGGGTCGTAGGTCAGTGTCTTCTGACTGAGGTCGATGATGACGCGCTGCGTCGTCGCCGAGGTCCGCTCAACTTCGACGTCGAGCACCCGGACGCCTGTCTGCGACGGCATGAGCAATGCCTCAAATCCACGCGGGGCCACCGCGAGGGCCCGCTCGATCGCGGCACGGAGCTCTGTCAGACTGAGGGCGCCTGCCCCGAGCGAAGTCGAGGGGGGCTGTTGAGCTCCCACCGCTGACGACAGGACCAGCACGGCCCCGGCGACGATGGACAGGAGAACACGGCTCATGTGGAGCAGTAGAGGTGCCTCCGTGGCTTGTGAGGGTGAAACGCGTGAATCGGCTCGGCTGTAATGCGAATCAGTTACACACTAAGGCCATGACGCCGCGCCATCTGTCCATGCTTCGGTCGTACACACCGGCCGACCTGCTGACCATCGGCAACGCGGGCTGCGGGACGATTTCGATCTTTCTCTGTCTCGATTACCTCGCCACGGGGAATTCGCGCCACCTCTGGATTGCCTTCATCCTGCTCCCGGGCGCTCTGGGGTTCGACGTGCTCGACGGCTACGTGGCACGGCTGAACAAGAAGCGCCAGTCGCTGCTCGGGGCCGACCTCGACTCGCTCGCCGACGTGATTTCATTCGGCGTCGCACCTGCCGTGCTCGGATTCACGCTCGGGCTGCGCGGTGGCTGGGACATGCTCTGTCTGACGTACTTCGTGGTCTGCGGCGTCAGCCGGCTCGCGCGCTTCAACGTGACCGCCGCCGCTCTGTCCGACAGCGAGACCGGCAAGGTGAAGTACTTCGAGGGCACCCCTATTCCCACGAGCATCGTGATTGTCATGCTGCTCGGTCTGGCGCTGCGTCTCGGCCGGATCGAAAGCGATCTCTGGTTCGGCGCCTTACAGGTGGGGCCGGCGCTGCTGCATCCGCTGTCTCTCATCTATGTCGCGAGCGGAAGCGCCATGATCAGCGCGACGCTGCGCATCCCGAAACCATGACCGTCGCGACTCGCCGCTGGCTGGCGGGCTCACGCGTCGCGTGAGGGCTCGCGCGGCACCCTGGCGTGGCGCGATCGGCGCGCTGACGGATCGGGGCGCGGCGCGGCCGCCAGCAGCGTCTTCGAGTACTCGTGCCGCGGGTGCGCGTAGATCTGTTCCGCCTGGCCCATTTCCACGATCTTTCCAAAGTACATCACCGCAATGCGGTCGGAGATGTGGCGAACCACCGACAGGTCGTGGCCGATGAAGATGTACGACAGGCCGAATTCCTTCTGCAGGTCCTGCATCAGGTTGATGACCTGCGCCTGAATCGAGACGTCCAGCGCGCTCACCGGTTCGTCCAGCACGACGATCTTCGGGTTGGTCGCGAGCGCCCGGGCGATGCCGACCCGCTGCCGCTGGCCGCCGGAGAATTCGTGGGGATAGCGGTTGACGTGCGTCGGCGACAGCCCGACCTTGTCGAGCAGCCACTGCACGCGCGCGCGCCGCTCGGCGGCGGAGCTTCGCGTGTGGATCGTCAGCGGCTCTTCGACGATCTGGCCGACCGTCTTGCGCGGGTTGAGCGACGAGTACGGATCCTGGAACACCATCTGGATGTCCGCGCGGTACGGACGCATCGCCTTGCGATCGAGCGGGAGGAGGTCCACCGTGCCGGCGGGGTGAGCTTGCCGCGCCGAAGCCGCAGGCGAAGGCGGGTGATAGAGGACACGCCCCGACACCTCCACCTTGTAGCTCATCGCGCGCAGGATGTTGATGATCGCCCGCCCGACTGTCGTCTTGCCGCACCCCGATTCGCCGACGAGCCCGAGCGTCTCGCCGCGCGCGAGCGTGAAAGAGACCCCGTCGACGGCGCGCACCTCGCCGGTGCGGCGAAGGAAGACGCCGCCGAAAACGGGAAAACGCACCGTCAGGTCCTGGACCTCGAGGATCGGTTCGCTCATGGCCGAGGATAGAGATGACATCGCACCCAATGGCCAGGGGCCTCTTCGATGAGCGGCGGCTCGATGTCAGGACATGGCTCGAAACGGCGGGTACACCGCGTCACGAACTTGCAGCCGGCCGGCAGGTTGTGGACGTCCGGCACCGTCCCCGGGATCACGGTGAGGCGATCGGCCTTCGGACCGTCCACGCTCGGAATCGATCCGAGTAAACCCTGCGTGTAGGGATGCAGGGGGTTGCGAAACAGTTCCTCGACCGGAGCAACCTCCTGGATCTTCCCGCCGTACATCACGGCGACGCGGTCGCATGTTTCCGCCACCACGGCGAGGTTGTGCGTGATCAGCAGGATCGAGGCGCCCTCGCGGCGCGCCTTCAGCTCAAGCATCAGGTCGAGGATCTGCGCCTGCACCGTCACGTCCAGCGCCGTCGTCGGCTCGTCGGCGATGAGCAGGGAGGGATTGAGGACGAGGGCAATCGCAATCATCACGCGCTGGCGCTGGCCGCCGGAGAGCTGGTGCGGGTACTGCTTCATGCGCGTCGCCGGATCGGGGATGCCGACCTCCGTCAGGATGTCGATCGCACGCCGCCGTGCCTCGTCCTTGCTCACGTTCTCGTGCGCGAGGATCACCTCCGTGACCTGCATGCCGATCGTGAAGACCGGGTTGAGCGAGGTCATCGGCTCCTGGAACACCATGCTGATGTCCTTGCCACGGATGGCGCGGACGTCTTCCCAGGGAAGCTTCAGCAGATCCTGGCCGTTGAAGACGATCTCGCCCGCCTCGATCTTTCCCGGCGGGTCCGGGATCAGGCGCAGGATGCTGAGCGCGGTGACGCTCTTGCCGGAGCCTGATTCGCCGACGAGGCCAAGCACCTCGCCGCGGCGGACCTCGAGATCGACGCCGTCAACGGCCTTGGCGACACCGGACTCCGTGTAGAAGTAAGTCCGCAGCCCGCGGATCGAGAGGAGGGACGTCATCGCAGGCGCGAGTACTCCTTCGGGTCGAACGCTTCGCGCACCGCCTCGCCGATGAACACCACCAGCAGGAGCGTCACGAACATCACGCCGAGCGGATATGCCACCAGCCACCACTTGGTCAGGTTCTCCATCCCCTGGCCGATCAGCTCGCCCCAGCTTGGCGTCGGGGCCGGCAGCCCGAACCCGAGAAAGTCGAGGGCCACCAGCGCGGCGATGTTGGCGACGATGGTGAAGGGTGCGAACGAGACGACCGGGGTGAGGGAGTTCGGCAGGATGTGCCGGAACATGATCCCCGCCTCGGAAACGCCGGTGGCGATCGCGGCGCCGACGTAATCCTTGGCCTTCTCGCGGTAGAACTCGCCGCGGATGTAATAGGTGATCCCCATCCAGTTGAAGGCGGCGAGGATGACGACCAGCAGCCAGAGCGAGGGCTGCATCAGCACGTTGCGTCCCGGAAGGTAGATCGGCACGACGATCGAGCTGATGATGATGATCGTGTAGAGGAAAGGCAGCGACGACCAGATCTCGATGCCGCGCTGTCCCAGGATGTCGAGGCGTCCGCCGAAGTAGCCGATGGTGGCGCCGACCGAGATGCCCACCGTGTACGCGGCGATCATCACGAGGATCGCGAAGGTCACCGACACGTTGAATCCGTACGCCAGCCGCACGAGCACGTCGCGTCCGCGGTCGTCGGTGCCGAACGGGTGTGCCCATGACGGCGGGTGGGGCGGCGAGCCTGGCAGGTCGAGCAGCGCCTCGTTCGAGCCGTAGGGCAGCAGGGGCATCAACACCCAGTTGCCTTCGTCCGCGGCGGCGAACTGCTCCTCGAGCGCCCGGTAGTCGGCCTCGCCAATGGCGGTCTGGCCGAATTCGGTGGCGGCGTGATAGCCCGCGAGCGGAAAGATGTACTGGCCCTGATACTTCACCACCAGCGCGACGTTGTTGGCGAGCACCGGCAGGAAGAAGGAGAGCGCGTAGCACAGCGTGATCAACAGGAACGAGTAGTAACCGCGGCGCAGCCGCCTGAACTTGCGCAGCCGGCGCATGAAGAGAGAACGCGGTGGCCCTGCGGCCGATTCATCCGGAAGCGCGCCGGTCATTTGAAGCGGATGCGCGGGTCGACCACGGCGTAGACGACGTCGGAGAGGATGTTGCCGACGAGCATCAGGAGACTGCTGACCACGAGGATGCCGAGGGCCACCGGGTAGTCGCGCTGCAGGACGGCGGTATATCCGAGGTAGCCCATGCCGTCGATGTTGAAGACGCGCTCGATCAGGAACGATCCGGCGAGGACCAGGCTGATGACGTGGCCGAGGCCGGTGACGATCGGGATGAGCGAGTTGCGCAGCGCGTGCACGAAGATCACCCGGCGCTCGGTCAGTCCCTTCGCAAACGCCGTACGGACGTAGTCCTGGCCCAGGTTCTCCATCAGCGAGTTCTTCGTCAGGATGGTGTCGGTGGCGAACGAGCCGATCATGTAGCAGAGCACCGGCAGCGCCATGTGGTGGAGCTGCCCGGTGATCTTCCCCCACACGCTCAGGTACTCCCAGTCCGAAGGGCGAAAGCCCCCAAGGGGGAACACGCTGAAGAAGCTGCCACCGCCGAGCAAGACCAGCAGCGCCGTTCCCAGCGCCCATCCCGGAATGGCGTAGCCGATGAACACCAGCGCGCTGCTGATCCAGTCGAACCGGGAGCCGTGGCGGATCGCCTTGAACACGCCGAGTGGAATGCACACGAGGTAGCTCAGGAAGAATCCGGTCAGGCCGAGGAAGATCGAGACCGGGAAGCGCGACTTGATCACGTCCCACACCGGGTCCTGGTAGGTGTAGGACGTGCCGAGGTCGAGATGGACGATGTTATTGAGCCAGGTCAGATAGCGGATGTGCACCGGCTTGTCGAAGCCGTAGAACTTCTTCATCTCCTCGAGCGCTTCGGGCGGAATCTCCGTTCCAAAGGTGCCGAGGCCGCCTCCGCCCCCTTCCTGCGCCAGGGCCATCTTGTAGGCCATGATCTGCCGTTCGATCGGCCCGCCCGGCACGAAATGCATCACCAGGAACGCCGCCATCGTGATCCCGATGAAGGTCGGAATGATCAGGAGGAAGCGCCGGATGAAGTAGCCCGTCATCGCGTCGAGTTAATCGACGCGTTCTGATCGTCCTCGGTCCTGGCGAAATCGAGCCAGTACTTGTCTTCGGTCGGCCCGACTTCGAGCTTCTTCGACGGATCGCGCATCGCCTGTTCGAGCTGCGCGTTCTTCTGCGGGTCGAACCACCAGAGCGACGGCGCATCACGGGAGTCGCCGATCCGCGTGATGATCCCCTTGGGCTGGCCGAACCTGTTCCAGTACAGCACGCGCGTGTACGGCGCGAACCACTGGAACACGTACTGATGCTCGGCCATGTAGATGCCGTCGAGCTCGCGCATCAGCCCCGCCCGCTTCTTGATGTCGAACTCACGGTCGTAGAGCGCGATGATTTCGTCGGCCCGCTTGTTCTTGAAGCCGGTGACATTTCCGGATTCCTTCAAGTCCGCCTGGTCCGAGCCGAAGAACTGCGTCGGCATAGGGAATGGGCCGCCGCCGCCCCATCCCACCATGAACATGCCGAACTGCTGTTCGCCAAGAAGCTTGTACGAGCTCTCGGGGGTGGCGTACCGCAGGTTGAGCGTAATGCCTACCTTGCGGAGGTCGTCCTGGTAGATGGTGAAATACCGCTCGAACTGGCGATCGTTGTACATCAGCTCGAGTGACAGCGGCGTGCCGTTCTTCACGAGCTGCCCCCGCGCGTTGCGTTCCTTCCACCCTGCGTCGGCGAGCAGTTGCACGGCCGCCTGCGGGTTGTACTTCAGCTTTTCGTTGTTGGGATTTTCGTAGATCGAACCGGGGAACGCCGAATCGAGAGGCACGTACTGGGAGAACATCAGCTTCTCGATCATCAGCTCACGGTTGAACAGGTGCCGTAGCGCCTTTCGAACCCTGACGTCGTCATAGGGCGGCCGTCGTGTGTTCATGGCCATGCCGACGATGCTTTGCGATTCGTGGTTCCAGATCTTGCGCTTCTGCAACTGGCCGCTTTGCACCTTGTCGAAGTCGAGCTCCTCGACCCACATCTGCGCCCGCTGTACCAACATGTAATCGAGATCGCCGCGCTTCACCATCTCGAACACCAGGTTGGGATCCCGGACCACGACCTCGCGAATCTCGTCGAAGTTGCCGGTGCCGATATTTCGCCGGTGCTTCTCGGCCCAGTAATCCTTGCGCCGGCGAATGTGGATGGCGTTGCCCTTGTCGAGGTCGGCGGGGGTGACGACATACGGGCCGCTGCCTGGCAGCATCTTGTCGTTGTACTCGCGGAGGTACTGCGCTCCGGTGAGGCCCTTCAACACATGCGCCGGATAGATGGCAAAACCGGAGAAATAATACAGACCCGTCCAGACCGCTTCCTTCGACTTGACGCGGACGATGTACTTGCTTTCCGCGACCGGCGGCTCGTACTTGCTGTACATCGCGTTTCGGACCGGATCCTGGACGGTCTTGTCGGTGTTGAGCTTCCAGGTGGCGACCACGTCCTCCGCGGTGACCGGCGTGTTGTCGTTGAAGCGCGCATTGGGGTCGAGGCGGAACCGGTACGTCATCTTGTCCGGCAGCACCTGCCAGTGCGTCGCCAGTGCCGGGATGTACTCGAGCGTGGTCGGATGAAGACCGAGCAGCGATTCGTACACGAGGCCGCTGAGCGTGTTATTCCAGGTCGTGAGATTCGGGCCGATGTAGCGCAGCGTTGCCGGGTAATCGGGCAACGGTTCGCGGAACACCCCGCCCTTCACCGCGCGCGGATCGCCGATCAGATCGAAGTCGGTGTTGGTCTCCCACCCCTCGCCGGTGAAGCCTTTGCCTCCCTGTTCGGCGGGCACGGATGGATCCGCGCCGGCATCCGCGTTGGGAAACACGGGATAGGCGTTCTTGTCCGCCGACGCGGTGGACTGCGAGGCCGGCGAACCGCTGCCGCTCGAGTCCGGCGCCTGCTGGTTGCTGGTGCCTCCGCCGCAGCCTGCCGCGACGAAGGTGATGAGGACGATGGCGGGAAGAAAGCGGCGAAGCGTCATGAGGTGAAGTCTAGCGCGGGAAAGGGGGGAAAGGTGCGATGGTGCGACGGTGCGACGAGGGGTAGCTATTTCGGCCGTTCCACCGCGGTAAAGTCCAGGTAGTCGCCGGAGCAGGAGATTTCGCCCAGCTCCCAGTTCGGCCTGAGCTCGTAGAAGAGCGTCGCCGTCCAGGGCTTGGCCAGCGCCACGGGGTCTTCCATCGTGATGTCGAGCTCGAGGTGCGTCAGGTCGACGCGCCGGAAGCGCTCGGTGACCTTCAACTGATCGCTGTGCGCGTGACCGATGCGATCGAGCCACGTCCTGTCGTTGAAGCCCACCGTCTCGACGACGAAGGTATTCCCGTCCCAGCGTCCAGCCGATGTGCCCATCCAGAGCAAGTCGGGATCGGTCGGCGGCTTGCGGCCGTCGGTGAAGACGCGCCGCAGCCAGTGGTCGTACTCGTAGATCAGCAATGTCTGCTTCGGCGTGTGCACCACTTCGAACGGATAGGGGTGGAAGTAGACGCGCGGCACGCCCGGGGGGTAGCACTTGGTGAGCACCGGGTCGTTGGTCTCGTCGAGCCGGTAGTTGCCGCCGTTCGAGTCCCTGGCTTCCTTGAACTTCTCGAGTCCCCACGGCGTCAGTGCGGGGATGCCCTTGCCGTCCTCCTGCAACTTCGGGTCGGTGAAGGTGAAGTTCGTGAAGCCGCGGTTCGATCCGGGTGGATTGCGCATCATCCACACGCCGCTGATGTCGCGCGCAGGAGCCGGCGCGGCCGCTCCTCCACGCTGAGCCAGGAGGTCCGAGGACACGACGAACACGGTCGCGAAGGCGACGGTCGCACCGATGAAGGTTCTTCGCGCGTCGAGCCCTCTCGGGATCACTGATTCTCCGACAGCGGGAGTTCCTTGCCGTCAGGGCCAATCAGCTTCCGAATCTGCAGGACGTGCAGTCCCGACTTGTGAGGCACGCCGCTCACGGTGATCCTGTCGCCCGGGTTCAGCGTCCGCTTCGTCCAGCCGGCGCGACTGAGCTTGTTCGGAGCCGTGAGCCACCCGGACCAGTTGACGCCGGCAGACTCCCCGTCCTTGACGTCCCAGTAGATGAGGACGTGCGGGTTGGCGTAGGTCATCTCGGTCACGGTGCCGGTGAAGGTGACTGTCTTCCCCTGGTCGAACGCCGCGCCGCCGTGGTGGCCGAAGACGGGCAGCGGGGCGATGACCAACGCCGCCACCGCAGCAAGAAGAAGTGACCTGCCTCTCATGATGTTGCTCCCTCGGGGTGAACTCTAGCACCTGCATTCCGGCTGTCAAGACGCCGTCAGCCTCGGGTAGAATCCGTGGCCATGAAGCGAATTCCTCTTCTTCATCGGGTTGCGCTGGTCCTCGTCGCCGGCGTCACCGTCGTCTCCGCCCAGGTGCCGCTGGAGAAGGAGCCGCATCATAAGGTGCTCCTCGACACGCTGCCCCTGCGGATTCTCGAGATTACGGTGCCCCCCGGTGCCACCACGCTCGACCACCGGCATGAATTCGACATCGCGACGGTGGCGCTCGGCAGTGCATCGACCCGGACGAAGCGGCCCGGCGAGGAGTGGGGTGCCCCGCGCATTCGTCCGCTCGCCAGCCCGGACCTCGTCGAGTACACGGGCAAGCCGGCCGTGCACCAGGTCGAGAACATCGACAAGACGCCGTATCGCCTGATCGCCGTCGAGAATTACCGGACCGGGACATGGCCCGCGCGAACGGCGATGGCGGCGGCACCCGCGACGACGCTCGCAAGGGAAGCGCGGTCGTTTGCGGTCTACGATGTGAAGCTCGACGCCGCCACTCCTGGCACGGAGCACGTGCACGATCTGCCGACGGTGGCGATCCTGGTCAGTGGTGAGATCACCAACCAGGGCGTCAACGGCGAGGAGCCGTACCCCGTGCGCGGGTCAGGGAGATGGATCCTCATACCAGCGGCCCAGGGCCACACCATGGTTGCGGCAGGCACGGGCGCCGCGCACGTCATCGAAGTCGAAGTCCGTTGATCAGGGAGTGACGGGGTCTTTCGGCCGCGGCGATCGGCCCACCGGCAACATCGACGGCAGCCGCTCGCCGGTGCTCGCCCGGCGCGGCGTCATCGCCACGAGCCAGCCGCTCGCATCTGCAGCCGGCCTGGACGTGCTGCGGCAGGGCGGCAACGCCATTGACGCCGCGGTCACCGCGGCTGCGGTGCTGGCCGTGGTCGAACCAACCATGACCGGTCCCGGTGGCGATGTCTTCGCCATCGTCTACGACGCGAAATCACGCACGCTGCGCGGACTCAATTCAAGCGGACGCGCGGGATCGGATGCGAACGCCGACGCGCTCGTCGCGAGCGGCGTCAGCCAGATGCCGTCGGCCGGGGGGCGCGCGGTCACGGTGCCTGGCGCGGTCGCGGGATGGGCCGAGTTGCTCGAGCGCCACGGGACGATCGCGCTGAAGGCGGCGCTCGCGCCGGCGATTGCATATGCGCGCGACGGATTTCCGGTGGCCGAGATTGTCGCGCGCCAGTGGGCGGACGCCGTGGGCGTTGTCTCCGAACATGCCGCGGCCGCCGTCTTTCTTCCGAACGGCGGCGCACCGGCGCACGGTGCGATCTTCAGAAACCCCGATCTCGCCAGGACGCTCGAACAGATCGGCGAGGCAGGCCGCGACGCTTTCTATACCGGCCGGATCGCCGCGGCGATCGTGGCGGCCGTCCGGCAGGGCGGAGGTTTTCTCACGGAGGCCGACCTCGCCGGCCACGTGTCCGATTGGGTTGAGCCGATCCGCACCAGCTACCGCGGCTTCGAGCTGTGCGAGATGCCCCCGAACACCCAGGGGTTCGTCGCCCTCGAGATGCTGAACATCCTCGAGGGTTACGACATCGCCTCGACGGGGCACAACAGCGCTGAGTACCTCCACCTGCTCGTCGAGGCAAAGCGGATCGCGTTTGCGGATCGCGCCGCGCACCTGGCGGATTCCGCCCACGTGCCGCCGCCGGTGCTCGACCGCCTCATCTCGAAGGGGTATGCGGAGACCCGGCGGCGCGAGATCGACCCGCGGCGCGCCGCGCCTCACTACGCACAGGGGTCGTTCGACGGACGCGACCTCGGCGACACCGTGTACCTCGCGGCGGCGGACGGACAGGGGAATGCGATCTCCCTCATCAACTCGCTCTTCGGCAGCTTTGGATCGGGTGTCGTCGCGCCTGGCACGGGCGTGGTGCTGCACAACCGCGGTGCGGGGTTCACGTTGCAGCGCCACCATCCGAACCGGCTCGCGCCGGGCAAGCGCCCGCTCCACACGCTGGTGCCGGGATTCATCATGAAGGACGGGACGCCGCTGATGCCGTTCGGCGTGATGGGCGGCGACAACCAGGCGCAGGCGCACGCGCAGGTCGTGGTCAACCTCGTCGACTTCGGGATGAACGTGCAGGAGGCGGGAGATGCGGCGCGGGTGCGGCATGGCGAGGAGGGCCTGGCGGTCGAAAGCGCGATTGGCGAGCGCGTTCGGGCGGCGCTCACGCAGCGCGGTCACAGGCTGGTCGACGGCCGGGGTTTGATGGGGGGGTACCAGGCCGTCATGATGGATCCGACGACCGGGGTGTTGATGGGCGGGTCCGATCTCCGCAAGGACGGCCTCGCGATTGGCTGCTGACCCCCCCGGTTTCCCCCGCCAGACCCCCCCCCTGCTGAGCCTGAAAGAATAACCAAGCTCGACGGTGCGACGTGATGTACCATCACACGATCACCCGCGGGGTGAGCAACCGCTGCGGCTACGAACCACGAGCCGGGCTTTTCAGAGGATACGACGCTATGGCATCAACGACGGGCACTATCAAACGGATCACCGACAAGGGCTTCGGATTTATCGCGACGGCCGATGGTACCGAGTATTTCTTCCATCAGTCCGCCTGCACGGGCACGCGATTCGACGATCTGCGGGAAGGTCAGGACGTCTCCTTCACCGTCGGTCAGGGCCCGAAGGGTCCGCGCGCCGAAAACGTCAAGCCCGAGTAGTCGGCCCCCCCGCGCAGGCATGGCAAGCGTCATCGAAGCGATCGGCATCAAGCGAAAGATGTTCTTCGAGTACGAGGGCGCCCCATACCACTGCCTCGACGTCGACATCTCAAAGCCCACGGCCCGGGGCGGCCAGACTCTGGTCCGCATCAAAATGCGGAACCTGCTGACCCGTGCGGTGTTCGACAAGACCTTCAAGGCTGGAGAAAAGTTCAACGAGCCGGATCTCGTCGTGGAGTCGGCCTCGTATCTCTATGCTGATAGCGACAGTTTCAATTTCATGGACCAGGAGACGTTCGAGACGCTCTCCCTGGGTCTTGACGTCGTGGGCGCTGACCGTCAGCTTCTCGCCGACAATGTCATGGTTCAGATCCAGAAGTACAACGGCCGTCCCATCGGCCTGCAGTTCCCGCCGCACGTCGAGCTGACTGTCACTCACACCGAACCGGCTGTTCG
>CANIBQ010000049.1 GCA_947465645.1 Acidobacteriota bacterium
ACAGGATCACGTCGTTGTTGCCGCCGGCGAGGATGTACTCGGCCGAGAGCAGCCACTCCTCGATCGTGGCGGAGATCCCGCGCTTGAGCAGCACCGGCTTGCGGTGTAACCCGAGCTCGCGGATCAGCGTGTAGTTCTGCATGTTGCGCGCGCCGACCTGGAAGATGTCGCAGTACTTCTCGATCAGCTCGATCTGGCTGATGTCCATCACCTCGGACACCAGCTTGAGGTTGTGCGCGTCGGCCGCGCGCCGCAGCATCTGGAGGCCCTTCTCGCCGTGGCCCTGGAAGCTGTACGGAGAGCTGCGCGGCTTGAAGGCGCCGCCGCGGAACACCTTCGCACCCGCGCGCTTGACCGCCGCGGCAGAGGCCTGGCACTGCTCGTCGGTTTCCGCCGAGCAGGGGCCGGCCATCACGATGACCTCGTCTCCGCCGATTCGCACGTCGTCGACGATGACGACCGTGTCCTCTGGATGGTAGGTGCGGCTGGCGCGCTTGTAGGGCTCTGAGATGCGCATCACCTCGTGCACGCCGTCGAGAATCTCGATCATCTCCTTCTCGACCTTGTCGGTGCCGACGACGCCGAGCACGGTGCGCGTGGTGCCCGACGACCGGTGGACGTCCATTCCCAGCTCGATCAGCCGGGAAATGACCGCGTCGATTTGCGCCTCGCTCGCGCGTTCGCTCATCACTACAACCATGACATTACTCTCCGGTAGAGGGACCGTGTCCGTCCCGTCGTTCACTGGCAACGCGCTCGGCGCGCCGCGCTTCGTCGATAATCCGCTCGAAGATCCGGACGACCGCTTCGGCCGTCAAGGGACCCGCGAGCTCCGCCGCCGATTTCCTCACGCCCGCCAGCACGCTCGCTTCCCGGTCTGGCTGATAGATGGGCAGCCCTGCCTCGTGCTTCAGCCTGCCGACTTCCACAGCGCACGCGACGCGGACGTTGAGGAGGCGGACCAGTTGGTCGTCGATGACGTCGATCCGACCACGCAACTCCTCGATATTCAGGACTTCAGCCAACGCACATACTCCTCTACGCGTGTCGTCAGATCGTGTGATTCGCCGGCCTCGGCGATGACGTTCACGAGGGCGCTGCCGACGACGGCCGCGTCCGCCCATCGCCCGACTTCGCGCACATGTTCCGGCTTCGAGATGCCAAACCCGAGGGCAATCGGCAGGGTGCTCACCGCCCGGATACGCTCGACCATCTCTCGTGCGCCCGCCGCCACGTGGTCGCGGGCCCCGGTCACGCCAAGCCGGGAGATCGCATACAGAAAGCCGCTGCCGAGCGCCGCGGCCTTTCGCAATCGTTCGTCGGTCGTCGTCGGACTGAGCAGGAGAATTGTATCAATCCCGCGTGCCGCCAGCAGGCCCCGGAAGTCATCGGCTTCCTCGATGGGCAGGTCGAGCACCAGGACGCCGTCCACGCCGGCCTCGCGCGCCCGATCCGCGAAGCGCTCGGCGCCCAGCCGCAGGATCGGATTGGCGTAGCTGAAGATCACGATCGGCGCCCGCAGTCCCGCCCGTGAGCGGGCAATCAGATCGAGAACGCCCGCCAGCGTGGCGCCCGACGCCAGCGCCCGCTCGGTGGCGCGCTGGATGACGGGGCCATCGGCCAGCGGGTCCGAAAACGGCACGCCCACTTCCAGCACATCGGCGCCGGCCCGGTCCAGCGCGGACAGGATGCCGGCGGTGCGCTCGAGATCCGGATCGCCGGCGGTGATGTAGGTGACGAGGCCACGTCGGCCCTCTGACAGCAGCCGCTCGAACGTCTGCGCCAGGCGGCCTTGCCCGCCGGAGCCTTCAGGGGTCATTTCAACGCATCCACGACGCTCTGCACGTCCTTGTCGCCACGGCCCGAGAGGTTGATCAGGACGATCGTGCCGTCCTTCACCTCCCGAACGAGCCTCATCGCGTGGGCCACCGCATGTGCCGATTCGAGCGCGGGGAGTATCCCTTCGCGCTTCGCCAGGGTCTGGAAGCCCTCGAGCGCTTCGGCGTCTGACACGTTCACGTATTCGGTGCGGCCCAGATCGCGGAGCCATGCGTGTTCGGGACCGACGGCCGCGTAATCGAGACCGGCTGAGATGGAATGTGTCAGCTCGATGTTGCCGGCGTCATCCTGGAGGATGAAGGTGCGTGTCCCCTGCAGCACGCCGGTGCTGCCTCCGGCAAACCGCGCGGCGTGGCGCCCGGGAGCGATCCGCTCACCACCGGCCTCGACGCCGATCAACCGGACGCCCGGGTCGTCGATGAACCCGTCGAAGATACCCATGGCGTTGCTGCCGCCGCCCACGCAGGCCACCACGATGTCAGGCAGCCGGCCGATCTGGTCGAGCATCTGCTGGCGCGCCTCGCGGCCGATGACTGACTGGAATTCGCGAACCATCAGCGGATACGGATGCGGACCGAGCGCCGAGCCGAGCAGGTAGTAGGTGTCGGTGACGTTCGCGACCCAGTCGCGCATCGCCTCGTTGATGGCGTCCTTGAGGGTGCAACTGCCGGCGTTGACCTCGGCGACGGTCGCGCCAAGCAGGCGCATGCGGATGACGTTCAACGCCTGGCGGCGCATGTCCTCGGAGCCCATGTAGACGACGCACTCGAGGCCGAGGAGCGCACACGCGGTGGCGGTTGCCACACCGTGCTGACCCGCGCCGGTTTCAGCCACGACGCGCCGCTTGCCCATGCGCTGCGCGAGGAGCGCCTGCCCCATCGCGTTGTTGATCTTGTGCGCGCCCGTGTGCGTGAGGTCTTCACGCTTGAGGAAAATTCGCACGCCACGTGCCGCCGGGGCGGACAGGTCCCGGTCCAGGGGCGCGTCGACGAGACGCCGCGTCTCGTACAGCGGCGTGGGCCTGCCCACGTAATGCGCCAGCAGGCTGTCGAGCTCGTCGCGAAACGCCGCGTCCGCTCGCGCGGCGAAATAGCCCGCCGTCAGCTCCTCGATCGGGGCGACCAGCGTTTCGGGCACGAAGCGACCGCCGTACGCGCCGAAGTAGCCGCGCGCGTCAGGATCCCGCCGGCCGAAGATCGGCCGATCCGTGACGGCGGAACCATCCCCCTTAGGATCGTTTTTCAAGCTGCCCTTCGAATGCATGTCGCGCGTTCTCCAGAAATCGCGCTACCTTGTCAAAATTCTTCACGCCGGGCGACTGTTCGACACCCGACGACACATCCACGCCAAACGGCCGAACGGCGCCGATCGCCTCCGCCACGTTGAGCGGCGTCAGCCCCCCGGCCAGCACGACCCGCCTGGCCTGAGCGATCCCCGCGGCCCTGCTCCAGTCCACGGTCGCGCCGGTGCCTCCTCGCCGCACCGGGTCGATCGTGTCGAGCAGGAACGTCGTCTCTTTCGGCCACGCCTCGCCCGTCTCGTCGGCGTCGGCCACGGTGAATGCGCGGAAGATCGGCCACTCGAGCGCATCGGCGTAAGCCGGCGATTCGTCGCCATGGAGCTGGACGGTGTTGATTCCCGTGCGCGCCACGAGCGCTCGAATGCCGTCCACCGATTCGTTCACGAACACACCGACCGTCGTCGTACCCGACGGCAGCTCGGCGATGATCTCTCGCGCGCGAGCGGGCGTCACGTATCGCGGGCTGTGCGGCCAGAACACGAACCCAAGCGCCGACGCGCCATGCTGCACGGCATGGAGGGCGTCGGTGAGGCGTGTGATGCCGCACACCTTGATAAAAATGGGGTCGGGAGTCATTTTTCGAGGACACCTCGGCGCACGTGATTCAGACCGTCCTCAAAAAATGACTCCCGACCCCCTATGATCTCGCCAATCGCGCGCGCCGGGTCGGGAGCCGTCATGAAACGCTCGCCGATCAGGAAGGCGCGATACCCGGCCGACGCCAGGCGCGCGAGTTCTTCGCGAGTACGCAGGCCGCTCTCGCTCACACCAACGGTTTCGCCAGGCAGCATGGCGGCCAGCCGGAAGGAGGCGTCAACGTCGACGGTCAGCGTGCGGAGGTTCCGGTTGTTCACGCCGATGACCCGCGCACCGCTATCGATCGCCCGCATCATCTCCGCTTCGTCGTGCACTTCGACCAGCGTGGCCAGTCCCAGGTCGCGTGCTCCCTTCTGCAGCCGGACGAGGTCGGCCTGCTCGAGTGCGGCCACGATCAACAGGACGGCGTCCGCGCCCGCCGCGCGGGCTTCGAACAACTGGTACTCGTCGACGATGAAGTCCTTCCGAAGGAGCGGAATATCGACCGCCGCGCGGACGGCGGCGAGGTGGTCGAGCGCCCCGTCGAAGAAGGTCGGCTCCGTGAGCACCGAGATCGCCGAGGCGCCGCCCCGTTCGTACTGGCGCGCGATGGAGACCGGGTCATATCGAAGGGCGAGCACTCCCTTCGAGGGCGACCGCCGCTTGCATTCGGCGATGACGTTGACCCGCCCCGCCCTGCCGAGCTCCGCCTCGAATCGAGCGCCCCGGGGGGAAGCCGACGCCGCCCGCCGCTCCAGGCCCGCCAACGGCTCGCGTTCACGGCGCAACGCCGTGATGCGTTCGGTGGCCGCGACGATCGTCCGCAGCAGATCCGGGGCGGCGCTCATACGGCGGCACCTTCCTGCGAGCCGCGCACCATCTTTGCCAGCGTGGCCCGCGCCGCCCCTGAATCGATGGCCTCGGCTGCACGCGCGATTCCCGCGCGCACGTCGCCTGCCAGCCCGGCCACGAACAGCGCCGCGCCTGCATTGAGCAACACCACGTCTCGCGGCGCGCCCTGCTGGCCGTCGAGAATGGCACTGACGATCGCGGCGTTCGCGGACCCGTCGCCGCCCTTGAGATCGGCCGGCACGGCCTTCGCCATGCCGAAGTCCGCGGGATGGACGTAAAACGTGTTGACGGCTCCGGCACGGCACTCGGATACCTTCGTGTGGCCGGTGGTCGAGATCTCGTCGATGCCGTCGGCGCCGTGCACGACCCACGCGCGCTCTGACCCGAGAAGCATGAGCGCCCGCGCCATGAGTTCGGTGAGCTCGGGCCGCGGCACGCCGACGATCTGGCGCCTGGCGCCCGCCGGGTTCGTCATCGGCCCGAGCAGGTTGAACGCCGTGCGGATGCCGAGATCCTTGCGGCTCTGCGCCGCGTGCTTCATCGACGGGTGGAATGTCGGCGCGAAGAAGAATGCGATGCCCGCGTCGTGCAACGTCCGCTCGACCACGGCCGGGGCGGCCGCGATATTGACGCCAAGCTTCTCGAATACATCGGCGCTGCCGCACTGGCTCGACACGGAACGGTTGCCGTGCTTGGCCACCTTCACGCCGCACGCCGCTACGACGATCGCCGCCGCACTCGAGATATTGAAGGTGCCGGATCGATCGCCGCCCGTTCCGCAGGTATCGAACACGTCACCCGCAGGTGCCGACAGCTGCACCGAGTGCTCCCTCATCGTCCGCGCAAAGCCGACGATCTCCGCCGGACGCTCCCCCTTCATCACGAGGCCGACGAGGAGTGCGCCAAGAGCCGCTGCAGGCGCGCGGCCTTCCATGACCTCGCGCATGGCTGCCGCCGCCTCGTCTTCGGTGAGGTCTTCGTGACGCACGAGCTTCTCGAGGAGCGGCGCAAACATCACAACAACTCCATGAAGTTGCGGAGAATGCGGCGGCCTTCGTCGGTCAGCACCGACTCGGGATGAAATTGCACGCCGTGCACCTGGTATTGACGATGACGGACGGCCATGATGATGCCGTCCTCGCGCGTGCGAGCGGCGACCTCCAGCTCCGCCGGCACCGAGTCGTTCGAGATGATGAGCGAGTGATACCGGCCGGCCTCAAACGGCTCCGTGATGCCGGCGAACACGCCCTTGCCGTCATGGACGACCATCGAGGTCTTGCCGTGCATCGGCGTCGGAGCGCGGCAGACGACCCCGCCATAGGCCATCCCGATCGCCTGATGGCCGAGACACACGCCAAGGATCGGCGTCTCCGCCCCGAACTGGCGGATCACCTCCATCGTGATGCCGGCGTCCTCGGGACGCCCGGGACCCGGTGAAATCAGCAATTGCGCCGGCTGGAGTGCCTCGATCTCGCCAATCGTGATCTCGTCATTGCGCTTGACGCGGATGTCCGCGCCCATCTCCCCGAGATACTGCACCAGGTTGTAGGTAAACGAGTCGTAGTTGTCGATGACCAGGACCATCTAGTGGACCGTTCGGACTGATTGGGTACTAATCACAACAAGCCTCCGAGCGCGATCTGCCGGCCGCGACAACGGAGCGGCCGGTAATGATTCGGAAGAGACACGCCATTAAAGCCCGTCCTGCGCGAGCTCGAGTGCCTGGATCACGGCGCGCGCCTTGTCGCGTGTTTCTTCGTACTCGGCGGCTGGATTCGAGTCGGCCACGATCCCCGCGCCGGCCTGCACGTACGCATGGCCGCCCTCAATCACCATCGTCCGGATGGTGATGCAGAAATCGAGATTGCCCGCGAAGTCGAGATACCCCACCGCCCCGGCGTACACGCCGCGCCGGCGATTCTCCAGCTCCGCGACAATCTCCATCGCACGCACCTTGGGCGCACCCGACACGGTGCCGGCCGGGAAACACGCCACCAGCGCGTCGAGGCGATCGTGGTCGTCCGACAGCCGCCCCTCGACGATCGACACAAGATGCATCACGTGAGAGTACCGCTCCAGGGTCATGTACGTCGGCACTTTCACCGTGCCATACGCCGAGACGCGGCCGAGATCGTTACGGCCGAGGTCGACGAGCATCACGTGCTCCGCGCGCTCCTTCTCGCTGCGCTTCAGCTCGTCGGCCATCCGCAGATCCTCTTCCTCGGTCTTTCCTCGAGGCCGCGTGCCGGCGATGGGGTGCGTCTGGATCTTGTGGCCTTCGACGCGCACGAGCATCTCCGGCGACGAGCCGACGATCGATCGGCCGCTCATCCGGATGAAATACATGTACGGCGACGGGTTGACGTGACGAAGCGCCCGATACGCGGTAAATGAGTCGCCGCCGAACTCCGCCTCGAACCGCTGCGAGAGCACCACCTGGTAGACGTCGCCCGCGGCGATGTACTCCTTGGCGGTGCGCACCATGGTCTCGAACTCGGTCTTCGTCACGTTCGAGGTCATCGTCAGCGGCGTGCCCTTCGCGCGCGACGCCTTCGACAGCGGTCGATCGAGCTCGCGCTCGACGAACTCGATCTTCGCGCGGGCGAACTGGTACAGCGACTCGAGATCTTCGTCGCCCGTGATTCGGGCGTTCGCGATGATCAGGATCCGGTGGCGCACGTGGTCGAACGCGAGCACCGTGTCGAAGAGCATGAAGCCGGCTTCGTCCTGGCCGTCGGCCTCTCCCTGCAGCGTCACCGGCTCGAACCAGGCCGCCGCGTCGTAGCCCAGGTACCCCACGGCGCCGCCCGTGAAGCGCGGCAGGCCCGGCACGAAGGGCGACGAGAACCCCGCCATCAGCTCGCGCAGCGTGGAGATGAACGGCTTGTCGGACTCGGAGGTCACGCCGGCACGATCGATGATCGTCTTGCCGCCGCGCGACCGGAGAATGAGAAACGGATCCTTCCCGAGGAACGAATACCGGCCCACCTGCTCGCCGCCTTCAACCGATTCGAGGAGAAACGCGTAGTCGGAATGCTCCGCGATCTTCAGGAAGGCAGACACCGGCGTCAGCAGATCGGCGACGATCTCCTTGTAGACGGGGACGAACGTGCCGCGCTTCGCCAGTTCCTTGAATTCTTCGAACGTCGTGATGTGCATCGTCTTATCCGTTCCGCCGTTCACACCCACAAGCCACTGAGGCACCGAGACACGGAGAATTCCTATCCATCTTGCCTCCGTGTCTCCGTGTCTCTGTGGCCCGTTTCGTTGATTGCCGCCTGTCGCATGATGCCGGCTGGCGGCTTCTCTCCTGTCCACCACTCGAACTGCCGCTCGGCGCGGGCGATCAGCGTGGGAAGGCTGTCGGCGTCTTCGAGATAGGCGTCGACGACGGACATCGCGTCGGCAAAGGTGAGGAAGTCGGCGAAATCAGCGGCGCGCAGCGGCACGCAGACGGCGTCGATGCCGGCCGCGGCAAATGCCGCGTTGTGCATCACGGGCGATGGTGAGTTGACGGCACCGATGACGCCGAAGACGCTCGTGTCGGGGCCGACGTCGCGGAACCGGAACTGCTCGAGCATCCGTCGCGCAGGCACCTGACCCGGCGCGACCGCTTGGCCTGCGTAGGTCCAGCGGGATCCAAACTTCGTGGCGAGCAGCCGGGTTGGCACGCCCGACTCGCCCATCCCGATGACCACCGCGTCGCCGCCGTTGGCGATGTCGACCAGCGTCAGCGTCTCGGTGAGGGATGCGGGTGTGACCGCGATTTTGATCACGCCCGCCCCGGTGTCGCGCATGGCCTCGACGCGCGACGCCAAATCGTCAGGCACGCAGGTGAAATCGTGCGAGGAGACGATGACCCGTTCGTCGTGTGCGGCGATCAGCCGGTCGAACCCGGCCTTGAATTCGACGTCGACATACTCGGCCCCCAGGTCGAGCGCCTTGCGGAGGATGACTTCCCGCGCGCCCTCGCCGCCGTCGAAACGACCGCCCTCCCACGTGGGACGGCAGGTCACAATCACGGGCGTGCGCCGGCCAGCCAGGGCCCTGGCGACGTCCAAGTCACTGACGCCGTCGAGGCGGAGCTCGACAAGGTCGGCGGCGTCGGCCGCATCGCGCGCGCGGGTCAGCTCAGCCAGCGTCCGGCCGGTGACCGTCTCACACAGAAGTGAATGACTCATGAAAATAAAAACGCCCCTTCAACCGACGGGCTGAAGGGGCGTGGTAACTGCTGAGTTCCTGTATCTGTTCGTCGCAGATGCTGGACGCTGCCCCTTCAGTTTGCAGTCCCGTGCCACCACCAATAGCTGGCGGAGGACGGGTAGGCGAAGGGGCTAAAACGGTGAGACATCAGCGTATTCGACGGAGGCTGCACAGTAACCCAGCGGCAGCGGGACTGTCAACTAAAAGGGCCGCAGGGCCTTGCAGTTTCATGGGTTTACCCGTATCTTCAATCGTGAGCGACACTATGTACATGCGAAGCGCTGCTGTTCTCGGTGCACTCGTGCTCTTCTTCGCCGTGGGCCTGCCCGCGCAGAGCCGTACATTTCCCGTGGACGAGCTGCGCGTCGGCATGGTCGGCGTCGGCAAGACAGTGTTCGAGGGCGACCGGCTGGACGAGTTCAAGGTCCACATCCTGGGCGTGCTCAAGAACGTCATCGGCACCCGCCGCAACCTGATTCTCGCCCGGCTCGAGGGCGGGCCACTCGCGGAAACCGGCGTGATCGCCGGGATGAGCGGCAGCCCGGTCTACATCGATGGCCGACTCGTCGGCGCCGTGTCGTACTCGCTGGGTCAGTTCTCCAAGGAGCCGATTGCGGGTATCACACCCATCGACGAGATGACCGAGGCGGCCACGTTCGCGGGGCCCCGCCGCCAGGCCGCGCGCGCCGAGCTGCAACTGCCGCTGACCAACGAGGGGCTGCGCAACTCGCTGCGCCAGGCGTTCTCGTGGATGCGGCCGTTCGCGGACAGTCCCAACGACGTGCAGGTGCTCGGAAGTCCAGGCATGAACGCCGGTATCGGCACGATGCTGCGGCCGATTGCGACCCCTCTGACGCTCGGCGGCTTTGACGCCGGCTTCGCCGACCCGATCGTCTCGGCATTCCGCGACCAGGGCTTCGTGCCGGTCATGGCTGGCGGGTTGGCCGGTCAGCAGCCGGTGCGTTCCGGCGCGAGCACTCCCCTACGTCCCGGCGATCCGATCGGCGTCTCGCTGATGAGCGGCGACATGGAACTCGGCGCGACGGGCACGGTGACCGATGTCGACGGCAACCGCGTCTACGCGTTCGGCCATCCGTTCTACGGCCTCGGACCCACCCAGTTTCCGATGACGCGCGCCTACGTGCACGTCGTCCTTGCCAGCATGATGAGCTCGTCGAAGATCGCGAGCACCGGCGAAGTGATCGGCACGGTGCTGCAGGATCGCGCCACGACGATTGCGGGCACGCTGGGCGCCGGGCCGACGCTCATCCCGGTCAAGCTGAACCTGACCTCCGAGCGCGGCACGAAGAAGACCTTCGAGATGAAGATGGTCAACGACCAGTTGTTCACGCCGCTCCTGGCCTATCTCTCGATCCTGAACACGCTCCAGTCGTATGAGCGCCAGAATGGGGCGGCGAGCTACGTCGTCCGCGGCGAGGCCTCCGTCAAGAAATACGGGAACATCGCGTTCGAGGACCTTTTCACCGGTGACCAGGGGTCGACCGGCGCGGCGGCCTACGTGGTCGCGCCGATCAATTTCCTGCTGCGCAACGCCTTTGAAGACGTCGAGCTCGAGGGGCTGACGCTCGACATCGACGCGAGCGAGGAGCCGCGCAGCGCCACGCTCGAGCGGGTCTGGATCGACGCGGCGCGGCCGAAGGCCGGCACGACGGTCGACTTGAAGATGCTGCTCCGGACCTACCGCGGCGACGAGGTCACCAAGACGCTCCCGATCGACATTCCGGCGAACGCGCGCGGCACGTCGCTCTCGGTCATGGTGGCCGACGGCGGACGGCTCTCACAGTGGGAGGCTCGCGAACTGCAGATTCAGCCGCTGCAGGCGCGCGGCATTCCGCAGATGATGCAGGTGCTCAACAGCGCGCGCAAGAACAACCGCCTGTACGTCCGGCTGCTCGGGCGCGACGGCGGCGCGGTCGTGAAGGGCGAGACGCTCGCGGCGCTGCCCCCGTCCGTTCTCGCCGTCATGGAGTCTGATCGGAATGGCGGAAGCTTCAGGGCGCTGCAGAACGCCACGCTCGGCGAGTGGGATATCACCACGCCGTACGCCATCAACGGCTCGCGCACGCTCACACTCGACGTTCAGGACTAACTCATGAGATTGACGCGTGTAGTACCCGCGGCGCTCGGGCTCTGCGCCGCGGCTGCCGTCGTGGCTCAGGCCGCCCTGCCGACGTTCTGGCAGGTCTCCACCGAAAATGAATTCCTGCAGGGCGAAGTCGACAATCTGTCGATCGACAACTACGGCCGGCTGACGCTCGGCCCCACGGCCGCCATCGTCTACGAATCGAACGCGCCGTTCCTCTGGACGCTCGTCAGCGGTCCTGACGGGTCGACGTTCGTGGGCACCGGCAACGAAGGCCAGGTCTACCGCATCGACGGCGACGGCAAGGGCACCGTGTTCTTCGACGCCGAAGAGCTCGAAGTGCACGCGATTGTCCCGGCGCCGGGAGGCGGTCTCTACGTCGGCACGTCGCCCGACGGTAAAGTCTACAAAGTAGACGCCGCGGGCAAGGGCACCGTGCTCTTCGATCCGCCCGACCGGTACATCTGGAGCCTCGCCGTGGACAAGGCGGGCAACGTTTTCGCGGGCACCGGCGACAAGGGCGTCATCTACAAGATCACACCAGACGGCAAGGGCGCGCCGTTCTACCAGACCAAGGCCACGCACGCCATGACGCTCGCCTTCGATCGCGACGGCCGCCTGCTGGCCGGCACGGAGTCACCCGGGCGCGTCTTCCAGATCGATGCGGCCGGCAAGCCGTTCGTGCTGCTCGACTCCCCCTACAGCGAGATCCACGCGCTGCGGGTCGACCCACAGGGCGTGATCTACGCCGCCGCCGTCAATGGACGTGCCGGGGCAGCGCCGGGCACGCCCACGATCGAGGCGCCGCCGGCCTCCGCCGCCCAGCCAGTGGCGTCGGTCTCAACCGAGATCACGGCGATCTCGATCATCCCCGACATCTCGACAACCACCACGGCCAGCCAGGGGGCAGGTGCGCGGAACAACACCGGGCCCGGCGCCGGCGCCGTCTACCGCATCATGCCCGACGGCGCGTGGGACATGGTCTGGCAGCTCCGCGAGGATTCGCCGTACGACATGGCGTTCGATGCCGACGGCAGCATCACGGTGGCCACCGGCAATGAAGGCAAAATTTACCGCCTCAGCGGCGATCCCCTTCAGCCGATGCTCGTCGCGCGCGCCAGCGCGCAGCAGATCACGGCGCTGCTGCCCGACGGTGCTGGACGCATGCTCTTTGCGACCTCCAACCCTGGCAAAGTGTTCCGCCTGTCGCAGGCGCGCGCGGACAAGGGGACCTACACTTCCGACGTCCGCGATGCGCAAACCGTCGCGACGTGGGGCGCCATCAAGTGGCAGGCGTCCATTCCGACGGGCACCAAGGTCGAGGTCTCCACCCGTTCCGGCAACACGCGGACGCCGGACGAGACCTGGAGCGACTGGAGCGCCGCGTATGCGGCGCGCGCAGGCAGCGGCATCACCAGCCCGCGCGCGAGGCACCTCCAGTGGCGTGCGATCCTGACCGGCACGCGCACCGAGGCGCCGGTGCTCACGTCAGTGGTCGCGGCCTACCTGCCGCGCAATACCCGCCCGCGCGTCACGGCGATCACCATTCATCCGCCAGGCACCGTGTTCCAGCGTCCCTTCCCCACCGGCGATCCCGGTCTCGCGGGGTTCGAGGGAGAGACGCCAGACCAGCGCGCCGCCGCGCAGAACCCGCAGAACGCGCAGGCCGGCAACCAGCCCTCCCTCGGGCGCCGCTCGTACCAGCGAGGGCTGCTGACGTTTGTCTGGCGCGCGGAAGACGACAACCGCGACGACCTGTCGTACGACGTCCAGTACCGGCGCGAAGGCGATGACGCGTGGCGGCCGCTGAAGCGCGCGGTGAACGACGCGATTCTCGTGTGGGACACGACCTCCGTGCCGAACGGGCGGTATGTCCTGCAGGTCGTGGCCTCCGACGCGCGGTCGAACTCACCGTCGACGGCGTTGACCGGCTCGATGGAGAGCACGACGTTCGACATCGACAACATGCCGCCCACGATCGTCGTCACGGGCGCGCGTCGCGACGGTCCGCGAACGGTGATCGCGTTCGACGTCCGGGATGAAGACTCCGCCGTGCAGAAGGCCGAGTACTCGCTCGACGGCGATAGCTGGCAGGCGATTTATCCGAAGGATGGGATTGCCGACTCGCGGTCGGAGCAGTTCGAGCTGACGCTCGAGGGTGACACCGCCGGCCGCGCGGTCGTCATCCGCGCCACCGACGCCCTCAACAACGTTATAAGCGCCCGCGGCGAGGCTCCGGCGCCGGCAGCTCGTCGTTAGCGTTAGCGGGCGCTGACGTCAGCCACACCATGTCGACGGCCACGGCGCGGCCGCCCTCTTCCGCCGCCGGCGAAAACCGCGATTGCCGCACGGCATCGAGCAGTCCCGCGATGTCGGCGGTCAACGCCGAGCCGTCGCGGCGTCTCACCTTGGCGCGCTCCAGCAGCAGCATCTCGTAATCCGCAATCTGGCCTCCCCGCGTCACCATCGTCGCCAGCGCGAAGACAGCTTCCTCTTCCGGCACGCCTTCGAGGACCCAGCCCGTCTTGATGCGGCTCGCGTTCGCCGTCGACTCCATGACACCCGCTATCGAATCGCTCTCGTCGTTGTCGTTGGCGGCGTGCAGGACGCCCGCCGCCGCGCACAGGCACGCCACCACCGCCGCCGTGGCGCCGAGCGCCGGCCAGAAGAAGCGCATGTCCGCGAACGCCTCGCGCAGCCACACGACGAACGACTGATCGCGCTCGGCGCCGATCCGCGCGAGCACTTCAGCCTGCACCGCGGTCAGCGCGCGGCCGCCTTCCGGCTCCCGGGCGAACCGCGGCGCGCCCATGCGCACCGCGGCCCCAACCAGGCGCATATCTTCGACGTGCGCGCCGCACGTGCGGCACCAGCGCAGGTGCGACTCGACGGCGACCTGGTCGGCCATCGCGAGCTCGTCATCGAGGAACGCCTCGAGCAGCTCGCGCGCGGATTCGCAGCCGAGGTACGGAATCATGCCCGCACCCCCAGGAGGTCGGCGCGAAGCGCCTGGCGCGCGCGCGTCAGGCGTGACTTCACCGTGCCAACGGCGATGTCGAGCGAGAAGGCGATCTCCTCATAGCGCAGGCCGTCGACCTCGCGCAGGATGAGCGCCGTCCGCTGGTCGAATGGCAGCCGGTCGAGCGCCTGCCAGATGTGCGTGGCCGTCTCCTTGCTCGCGAGCAGGCGATCCGGGAGCACATCCTGCTTCGCCTCGAACTCGACACCGTGTTTCAGGTGCTCGTCGAGCGACACCTCGTCTGCCCGGCGACGCCGCCGCCACCAGCGCTGCCGGTTGCGAACCTGGTTGACGACGATGCGGTAGATCCAGGTGCGGAGGGCTGACTGGCCGCGGAAGCGGGAGAGGGTGCGGAAGACGCGAAGGAAGACGTCCTGGGAGATGTCGAGCGCCTCATCCCGGTCGCCGAGCAGGTTGAGGGCCAGGCAGTAGACCATCCGCTGGTGGGTGGCCACCAGCTCGGCACAGGCCAGTTCGTCGCCGGCCGCGCAGCGCTCGATGAGTGCCGCCTCGCCGGAATCGACGTCTGACCAGATGATGGCGCCGGCGTTCTTCACGAAATCCCCACAGAACGGTGTAAGCATCGAGTTTACAACAACAGGTTGCGTCCTCCCGTGGCTTAGACCCCGGAATGACGCCGAGGTTCCTTGGTAGAATCGCTGCATCCATGAAGCGCCTGGTCGTCGTGTCCGTGGGCGTCGCCGCCCTCGTCGTCGGCATCCTTGTCGCCTGGTATTCGGTTCGCCAGGACCGTGAGTTCCAGCGCCTGATTGCAGCCGGCGATGTGGCGGTCGTCCAGGACCAGACGTTTGTCGCCATCGAGGCGTTCAGCGGCGCCCTCGCCCTCAAGCCCGACTCCATGCTCGCCTATCTCAAACGGGGGGACACCTACCGCCGCCGGGGTGAGCTCGCCGCGGCACTGCGAGACCTCCGCCAGGCTGCCGCGCTCGATCCCGGCGCGCCTCGGCCGGTGGAGCTGCTCGGGGACGTGAACGTCGCCATGGGCCGCTACGAGCGAGCGATCGAGGAATACCGACGCTTCACCATGCTCGACGACCGCGCGCCGCGGGTGCTCTACAAGCTGGCTCTTACGTACTACCGCAACGGCCAGGCGGCGTTGGCGATCGAGCCGCTTCGCCAGGCGGTGGCGTTCGACGATCGGTTCGTCGAGGCGCACTACCTGCTCGGCATGTGCCTGCTCGACCGCAAGCGGGATGCCGATGCGCTCCGTTCGCTGACGCGCGCTATTGAGATCAACCCGGCGTTTGCCGCGGCGCGCGAGGAAATGGCCGACCTTCACGCGCAAAGAGGACGTAACCGCGAGGCGATCGAGCAGCTCGAAGCGCTGGCCGCGCTGGAGCCGGCGCGCGCGGAGAGGCTCGTGAGCGTCGGCCTGGCGTATGCGCGGCTCGGGCGCACAGATGCCGCCATCCTCACCCTCGGACGGGCCGCTGAGCGTTTTCCGGAAGAACCGGTGGTGTACACCGCGCTCGGCCGGGTGTGGCTGGAACAGGCGGAAACGCGGAACGATCGGGTCGCCCTGAGCAAGGCGATTGGCGCCCTGCAGCCCACTGCGGGACGGGCGACCGCGTCGAGCGAAGTGCTGGCGCTCTACGGCCGCGCGCTTTTCCTGTTCGGGGAGATCGGCGGCGCCGAACGGACGCTGCAGGAAGCCACGACGCGCATGCCGGTCGAGCCGCTCGCGTTCCGTTACCTGGCGGCTGCGGCCGATCGCCTGGGCCACCTCGCACCCGCCCGCGACGCGCTGCGCCGCTACCTCGCGCTCGTCGACAGCCCCGACGCGCCAACGCTGGGGCTCCTGGCCGACACGCACCGGCGGCTGGGAGAGATCGTGGCCGCCCGCGCGACCGTGGCGAAGGCGATCGCGATCGATCCCGAGGACGAGAATCTGCTGCGGCTCCAGCGGCGTCTTGGGCCGGCCTGAAGGCCGCGCCTACGACTGGCGCCCGCGTGTCATCGGGTCGAGGCGATCCCGCAATCCGTCTCCCAGGAAATTGAACCCAAGCACGAGCACCGCGATGGCGAGACCCGGAAAGATCGTCAGGTGCGGCGCATCCAGGAGATGTCCTCGCCCGTAACTGAGCATCGTTCCCCAGCTCGGCGTCGGCGGCTGCACCCCAAGCCCCAGGAAGCTGAGCGCCGCCTCGGCGAGAATCGCCCCGCCCATCCCGAGCGTGGCCTGTACGGTCACGGCGGGCAACGTCGTGGGGATGACATGCCGCGCCAGGATCCGCGGGGTCGTGGCGCCGAGCGCCCTCGCCGCCTGCACGAACTCGAGCTCGCGCGATCGCAGCACCTG
This sequence comes from Acidobacteriota bacterium, assembly GCA_947465645.1. Next base: position 16,214 of record CANIBQ010000049.1, read on the forward strand.
TCCGCGGACCAGCCGCGCGTACCCCACCCACCCGATGAGCGACAGCGCCAGCACGACATTCGTCAGGCTCGGCCCGAGCACGGCGACGAGGGCGATGGCGAGGAGCAGTCCTGGAAACGCGAGGAGAATGTCCACCACGCGGCTGATGGCCTCGTCGATCCGGCCGCCGAAGTACCCGGCCACCGAGCCGAGGACGATCCCGACCGCCGACGAGACGCTGACGACGACGAGGCCGACGAGCAAGGAAATGCGCGCACCCGAGAGCACCCGGGCGAAGATGTCGCGGCCCAGTTCGTCGAGTCCGAACCAGTGCGCGCCGGTGGGTCCTTCGAGCCTGAGCGCCAGTTCCTGCGACGTGGGATCGAACGGCGCGAGCCACGGCCCGAAGACCGCCGCCAGCACCGTCACCAGGACGATGACCGCGCCCAGCCTACTCATAGCGAATCCTGGGGTCGAGTACGCCGTAGACGAGGTCCGTGATCAGGTTCATCGCCACATAGGTCACGGCAATGAGCAGGATGCAGCCCTGGACGAGCGGGTAGTCGCGGAACCCGATCGACTGAATGAGCAGCCGGCCGATCCCCGGCCACGCAAAGACGGTTTCCGTGATCACCGCCCCCGTCAGCACCGCACCGAACTGAAGACCAATCAGCGTCACGACGGGAATGAGGCTGTTTCGAAACGCATGGTGCAGCACGGCACGCCAGCGCGAGGCACCGCGCGCGCGGGCGGCTTGCACGTACGGCTCGCGCAACTCCTCGAGCAGGGTGGCCCGGGTCATCCGCGCGAGGATTGCCGCCAGCGCGGCGCCAAGCGAGATCGCCGGCAGGACGAGGTGCGCGGGCGTGCCGCGGCCCGACACCGGGAGCCATCCGAGCTCGATGGAAAAGACGATCGCGAGGAGCGGGCCGAGCCAGAAATTGGGAATCGAGACCCCGAGCAGGGAGATGGTGGTCGCCGCGTGATCGATCGCCGTGCCGCGCCCGACGGCCGCCGCGATGCCGAGCGGAATGGAAAACGCGATCGACACCAGCATCGCCGCGGCCGCCAGCTCGAAGGTCGCGGGGAGCCGTTCGAGAATGGCCTGGGTCACCGGCTGGCTGGTGCGCAGCGAGGTGCCCAGATCGCCGCGAACCGCGCCGCCAAGAAACGCGCCGTATTGCTCCAGCAGAGGACGGTCGAGACCCAGCCTGGTTCGCAGCGCGGCGACATCCTCGTCGGAGGCCGTCTCGCCCAGCATCGCCAGCGCCGGGTCACCGGGAATGAGGTGAATGAGCGAGAAGACGAGGGTCGCGACGCCAAGCAGCACCGGTATCGTCAGCACCAGGCGCCGTGCAAGAAAACGCAGCACGCGTCATTCTACCGATCCCGGAACGGATTCAGGCAACGAGTGGCTCATGCGCCTGCCTCCTGGTCCACCGGGGCGATCATGCCGAGCCGTGCCATGGTCTTGAGCAGGCCCTGTCGCGAAAGACCGAGCTCGGATGCGGCTTTGGTGCGGCTGCCCCCGGCACGCGCCAGGGCCACCTCGACGCATCGCCGCTCGAACTGCGCGCGAGCCTCGGCGAGGCGGCGCGAGGTGACGGTGGTGCCTCCGGTAATCGCGGAGGGCAGCAAAGAGGCCTGGACCCGGCCCCGGGCCGGCGCCGCCACCGCGAGCGCGGCCATGACGTTCTGCAGCTCGCGCACATTGCCTGGCCAGTGATACCGCGAGAGCTCCGCGAGCACCGCATGCGTGAGCCGCGCCGCAGAACCGACGCGGCGCGCGGCGTCGGTCCAGAAATGCTCCGCAAGCACCACCACGTCCTCGGGACGCTCGCGAAGCGGCGGAATCCGGATTCGGATCACATCGAGCCGGTACAGCAGATCCTGGCGGAACCGGCCGGCGGCGGCCTCGGCCTTCATGTCGCGGTTCGCCGCGGTGACGAGCCTGACGTCGATCGCGCGGCTGAAGGTCTCGCCGATGCGCCGTACTTCCTGCTGCTGCAGCACGCGCAGGAGCTTGGCCTGTCCGCGCAGCGACAGGTCGGGCAGCTCGTCGAGGAAGAGCGTGCCGTCGCTCGCCTCTTCGAACAGGCCCGGCTTCTCGACCACCGCGCCCGTGAAGGCGCCACGCGCATGACCAAAGAGCTCCGACTCGAGCAGGTCATCGGGAAGCGCCGCGCAGTTGATGTCACAGAATCGCCGCTCGCGCCGCGGGCTGAGTTGATGGACGGCGCGGGCGACCAACTCCTTCCCGACGCCGCTCTCGCCCTCGATCAGCACGGCGAACGGCGCCGTCGCCGCGCGCTCGATCGCGCGGCGGACGTCCGCCATCACGGCACTCACGCCGACCAGGTCCGGAATGGCAATCGAGGCCCTGGCGATTTCGCGCGCGCCGGACAGCAGCGCATCGACGCGCGGCGCGGCAATCGCGGCCGCCAGGTCGACGATCTCCTCGGCGCCCGCCGGCGGCTGGCGGTCGAGCGGCCAGCGGCAGACAAGGGCCGCCAGCAGTCGCGACCCGAGACGCACCGGCATCCCGATCTCCCGGCCACCGGATTGAGGCTCCCCGGGAAGACAGATACCCGCGTCGAGCACACGCGATCCCAGACGCGTGGGCACGCCGGCTCCGGCGGTGATCAGCGTGCTGACCGGTCCGGCATCCGCCGACACCAGGTCAACCCGTGACGCTCGCAGCTCGCGGGCGATCCAGTCGACGATCCGCTGCACGGCCTCTCTGTCGCACTCCACTTCGTGCGCCAGCCGCACCAGGGGGATCGCCGACGACGCGGTCTGCGGAGCCCTGGCTCCGCGGACCGGCTGGAGAGGACCGTCCGTGTGCGCAAGGCTTTGCGCGATCGTGCGCCTCAGGAGCTGGGGCGCTCCGCGCGCGATCCGCGCAAGGTAGGCTGCCTCACGCTGGGCATCTCGATCGCGACCTGCCCGCCGAAGGACGTCGAGCCAGATCAGGCGTGCCCGCGCCGCGCGCAACGGCACGCGGGCCGTCCGCGCCAGGTCGAGCGCCTGGCGGAATGCGTCCTCCGTGAGCGTCAGGTCGCCGGTCGCAGCCAGCACACGCAGGTGCGCGATCTGGGCGATGACTCGCGGCATCGGGTCGGCGGACTCAGCAAGAAGCATCCGCGCCCGTTGGCCGGCCACAAACACGTTTCCTGTGGCGAGGGCCACCCTGACCGCCGCGGCATGAACGGAGGCGACGACCAACCCGTCGAGCGCCCCATCGTTCCCGCAGGCCTGGTCCCTCGGACCCGGGGGAATCGACAGGTCCAACTGCCCTCCTTCATCGATGCGGTTCGTCCAGAGCAGTGCGCGCGCCAGCACTGCGCGGGCCCAGGCTTGCCGATCTGGCAGCGCCCCGGCGGCGAGGATGACCGCGCGGCAAATCGATTCGGCTTCGGTAAGCCGACCGTCATCCGTTCGCGCCAGGGCCTGCCAGATGCGGCCATCGACGACCGACGCCTCGTGCCGTCCTGATTGACCGAGGGCGGCGGCCTGCGCGAAGACCTCGTCGGCTGCCACCGCGTGGCCCCGCTCGAGGAGCAATCGGCCGAGCGCGATCGTGGTCTGCGCCGCGGGCACGTACGCCCGTCGCCGCGCCAGCGACCCGGCGACGTCGCGCAACAGGCGTTCGGCTGCAGCGTGGCGCCCCGAGCGCGCAAATTCGGTCGCACGGCGGGCTCGCAGGATGTGGCGGGCGACGTCCGGCGGATACTGAACGGGCTGAGCGGCCTCCCCATCCACATCGGCGCCGTACGCCGCGCGAGCCTCGCGTACCTGGAGCCCTCCCCTTCCCTCCGGAGCCGCACAAAACGTCAACAGGACATGAGGCCGCCGCGACCGCGCCGCCGCATCTACCAGGGCCCCACGGGAGTCGCTCAGGCCGCACGCGAGGGGGCCGATCAGCAGGAGCGCGCGCTCCCGGAGGTCGTCTGCCAGTGCATCGCGAAACCGAAGGTACAGCGGCACCAGGATCGGCACGAACCCGCGGCCCCGGCCGCTCGCGGCGGCACGGCGCGACATAGCCGCGGCCTGGGCGGCGCTCTTCGTATCGGAGACGACCCACCGCGGATCCCCGTCACGTCCATGGTCCAGGACCTCCATCAGCGGCGCCAGTCCGGGAGGATCCATCCCTCGTCGCGGCTGGACCGCATCCTCGGGGATATCTCCGATGCGCAGCGTGTCCCCGCTCGCCAGGTCGCAGCAGTGGTTCGCGTCGTAGGCGTAATACCGGTCGTGAAGCAGATGCACCATGCTCGTCCTGATGCAACGGCCGCGACATCGGAGAATCCCCGCCAATCGGACAGGTCCGTCTCAAAGGTCGCAGCTTTGCCAACGCCGCCGTGGGCGGGGGTGCTGCAATTTCTGCATGGATTAAAATGAATCACCCATGCTCAGATTCCTCTCCGCCGGCGAGTCACACGGCCAGGCGCTCGTGGTGACCGTGGACGGAATGCCCGCCGGTCTTCAACTCGACATCGATGCCCTCAACGCCCAGCTCCGCCGCCGCCAGGGCGGGTACGGGCGCGGCCGCCGCATGGCGATTGAAAGCGACCGCGCGGAGATCCTCGCGGGCGTCCGTCATTCGCGCACCACCGGCGCCCCGATCGCGATGCTGATTCGCAATCGCGACTGGGTGAACTGGCAGCAGACGATGTACGTGGAAGCGGAGATGCCGGAGGGCGCCAGCGGCACCAGGCGCGCCGACGTCACGCGCCCTCGCCCGGGCCACGCCGATCTGGCTGGCGCCATCAAATACGGTCACGACGACATCCGCGATGTCCTCGAGCGCGCCAGCGCGCGCGAGACCGCGGCGCGCGTCGCCGCCGGCAGCCTGGCACGGCAGCTTCTCGCCCAGTTCGGCGTTCAGATCGCGAGCCACGTCTCGGCCATCGGGGACGTCGTCTTACCGGAGGATCGCGTGGTGTCGTTCGCCGAGGCGGAGGCCATTCCCGAGGACGCCCCGCTCCGCTGCGTAGACGCCGAACTGCAGCAGAAGATGATGGCGTTCATCGACAGCGCCCGGGATGCCGGCGACACGGTGGGCGGCGCCTTCGAGATCATCGTCACCGGCCTTCCTCCAGGCCTTGGCTCCTACGTCCAATGGGATCGCAAGCTGGACGGCCGCCTCGGGCAGGCCTTGATGTGCATCCACGCAATCAAGGCGGTCGGCGTCGGCATCGGGCCTGAAGTGGCGTTCCGGCCAGGCTCCCGCGTTCACGACGAGATTCTTCCCCCCGTGGGGCACGCAGTCGTTCCCCAGCGGCCCACCAATCGCGCCGGCGGACTCGAAGGCGGCGTCACCAACGGCGAGGACGTCCGTGTGAGCGCGTTCATGAAGCCGATTGCCACCCTCATGAAGCCGCTCCGATCGGTTGACTTGACGACGATGGCGGAGGCGCCGGCGGCGATCGAGCGCAGCGACGTGTGCGCCGTGCCGGCGGCCGCGGTGGTCGGCGAGGCGATGGTCGCCTTCGTGCTGGCCGATGCCTTCCTCGAAAAATTCGGCGGCGACTCGATCGACGAAATCGATGGCCACTACCGCGCCACCGCCGAGCAGGTCCGCCGCCGCTTCGCCGCACGCCCCGCTCGTGCCGAGCCCGGGGCACGCGGCAGCGTCGCGCGGTGATTCGCCCCATCCTGCGCTATGGTGCGGACGTCCTGCACCGCCCCGCCGGCCACGTCGACGCGATCACGCCCGAGATCGAGCAACTGATCGACGACATGATTCAGACCATGTACGCCGCGCCTGGCGTCGGACTCGCGGCGACGCAGGTCGGCATCGGCCTCCGCGTCTTCGTCGCGGATATTTCGGTGGGGCGCAACCCGTTCGACCTGCTGACCTTCGTCAACCCGGAGATCGTCGAGCGCGACGGGATGCAGCTCGAGGAAGAAGGCTGCCTGAGCGTACCGGGCTTCAACGCCACCGTCGCGCGGCCCCAGCGCGTCGTCCTCAAGGGCCTCGACCGCGCCGGCCGCGAGCAGACCGTCGAGGGAACGGGGCTGCTGGCGCGCTGCTTCCAGCACGAAATGGATCACCTCGACGGCACCGTGTTCGTCGATCGCCTGCGCGGCCTGCAGAAGGATCTGATCGTCCGCAAGATCCGGAAGATGACGAAGACCGGCAAATGGTGACGCCGCAGGACACTCCCATGAAGCCCCTGCGCATCGTCTTCCTTGGCACGCCACAGTTTGCCGTGCCCACGCTGAGGCATCTGCTCGCGTCGCGTCACCAGGTCGTCGGCGTCGTGACGCAGCCGGATCGCCCGCGAGGCCGCGGGCAGAAAGTATCGGATTCGCCGGTGAAGATGGTGGCGGCCGAGCACGGCGTCCCTCTGATCCAGCCCGACAAGCTGCGTCACCCGGACGTCGCGGCCACTCTCCGGTCGTGGCAACCCGACCTGGGCGTGGTCGCGGCATACGGAAAGATCATCCCGAAAGAGATCCTCGAGCTGCCTCGCCTCGGCATGATCAACGTCCATGCGTCGCTCCTGCCGAAGTATCGCGGCGCCGCGCCGGTGCACCGGGCCGTCATCGACGGCGAGAGCGAAACCGGAGTCACGATCATGCGGGTCGAGGAGATGCTCGACTCAGGGCCCATGCTTGCCAGCGTGACGCGGCCGATCGATCCGAACGAGACGAGCGACATCGTGGAGCGCGACCTGGCCGAGCTTGGCGCCCCCCTTCTCGTCAGCGTCGTCGATCGCATGTCGGAAGGCGACGTGCCGCAGGAGCTGCAGGATTTCATGATGTGCAGCTATGCGCCGAAGGTCACGAGGGAAGAAGGCCTGATCGACTGGAGCCTGCCCGCGAGCTACGTCCACAACCGGGTGCGCGGGCTGTATCCCTGGCCACACGCATACACATACCTGAACGGCCGGCGGCTGATCGTCCTGAGAACGCACGTCGAGACCGGCACGACCGACGCCGAGCCCGGAACCGTCCTCGAAGCGTCCGTAAACGGCATTCACGTGGCAGCCGGTCACGGCGGGCGGCTGGCGATCGACGAGCTTCAGCCCGAGGGACGCCGCCCGATGAAGGCCCGCGACTTTCTGGCCGGCCACCCGATCCCGCCCCGCGCCCGGCTGACCGGTCCCTCCTGATGCGGCGCGGGCCTTGACGGCCCGCGATTCACGTCTCCTCTTGTGCTGTCGATTAGAAGGCTGAGCCGATCCGCTCAGCATTCATGGCACAGGACCCGCCCGACACCCACTTCAAAGCCCTCAAGGTCAACCTCGACCCCGTGAGATACGGCACGCTCGCCGAAATTGGCGCCGGCCAGGAGGTCGCGCGGTGGTTCTTCCGCGTCGGCGGCGCGGCGGGCACCGTCGCGAAGGCGATGTCGGCGTACGACATGACCTTCAGCGACGCCATCTACGGACAGAGCGATCGCTACGTCAGCCGGGCGCGCCTCGAGACGATGCTCGACCACGAGTACGAGCTGCTGATCGAACGCCTCAACGGCCAGCGCGGCGAGCGCACGAGTTTCTTCGTCTTCGCCGACACCGTCGCGACGCGCGGCTACTCGCGCAAGGAAGACGGGCACGGCTGGCTCGGCATCCGCTTCCAAACCGATCCCCTGGGGCCGGCCTCTGAGATCACGATTCACGTCCGGCTCACGGGCGGTGAGACGGAACAGCAGCAGGAGGCGCTCGGCATCATCGGCGTCAACCTGGTCTACGGTGCGCTGTTCCAGCATGCCGAGCCCACCGCGCTGATCAGGTCGCTGCTCGACAACGTGACGTCGGCGCACGGCGAGATCGACATGATCGAGTTCAGCGGCCCGGCGTTCGCCGGCGTCGACAACCGGCTCATGAGCCTCGAGCTCGTACGCTCGGGTCTCACGGATGCGGCGATGTTCGGTGCGGACGGCCGGGTCGTCCAGCCGTCGGACGCCCTCTACAAGAAATGCGTACTGGTCGAGCGCGGAAGCTTCCGGCCGGCCACCAAAGTGACCGTAGACATGCTGCGCTGCGCGCGTGCGCAGTTCGAGCGAGAGCCAGGTGTCGCTCCCACAGACGTCCTGGAACTGTTCGAGATGACGCTGACGAACCTGAGCGAGGATGCCGGCGGCATCGACGGCCAGGACTTTCTCGAACGGGCTGACATCCTCGCGACGCTCGGCGGCACCGTGCTGATCTCGAACTACGGCGCGTATCACCGGCTGGCCGCCTACCTGTTTCGCCACACGAAGAAGCCGATCGGGCTGGTGATGGGGGTGCCGACGCTGCGCCAGTTGTTCGACGAGCGGTACTACGCCGACCTGGAAGGCGGCATTCTCGAGTCGTTCGGCAGGTTGTTCAAGAACGATCTGAAGATCTATGCCTACCCGGAGCTCGACGCGAAGACCGGTGCGGTCACGACCGTCGGCAACCTGCAAGTGACGGCACACCTTCGGCATCTGTGCGGGTACCTGGTCGAGAACCGCATGATCGAGAGTCTCGATGGGGTCGACCAGCGGAGCCTGTCGATCCGCTCGCGTGACGTCCTCGCACGCATTCGCAGCGGCGAACGCGGGTGGGAGGTAGCGACCCCCAACTCGGTGGCCAGGGTCATCAAGCGCCGCGGACTTCTCGGTTACCGGTCGCTAGCGGCGTAACACCGCGTACTTTCCGCGCGCGGCATTGAGTCGAACGCGTGCGACGTCGCGCGCCATCAGGATGGCGTCGCGGACGGGTGAGACCTTCGACTGCTCCCGGCAGTGCCATTCGATCGGGATCTCCCGAATGCGCAACCCGGGGCGGCGGGCCACAAATAGCGCCTCGATGTCGAACGCCCAGCCGTCAATCGTGAGCTGACCAAACACGGCGTCCGCCGCCGCGCCGCTGAAGAACTTGAAGCCGCACTGTGTGTCTTCCAGGCCGGGAAGAAGCGCGTCGCGGACGAGCCGGTTGAACCCCGGGCCCATCACGTGACGGTATCCGGGCTCGCCCACGCGCCGGGCACCGCGGCCTCACGGCTGCCGATGGCGATATCGCACTGCCCTGGCACGAGCTCGAGAAAGCGGGGCAACTCCGCCAGCGGCATCGACAGATCCGCATCACAGAGAAAACGCAGGTCGCTGGTTGCCTCGAGCATCCCGGCGCGCACGGCCGCGCCCTTGCCGCCGTGCGGTTCTGCCTGAAGCACAACCCGCCCGTCGCCGCTTGCCGCCTTGGCGACGATGGCCCGCGTCGTGTCCGTCGATCCGTCGTCCACGACACGCACTTCCCATGGGAACGGCATTGGAGTCAGGTACCCGCGTAGCTCGTCGAGCGTCCGTTCGATCTGAGCGGCTTCGTTGTAGGCGGGCACGACGACCGAGAGCGAGCGCACGTCCCTCATGACTCAAGGATTCCATCAATGCGATTGGCATAAGATCGGGCGAGCATGAAGGTCGGGGCTGATTGTAAAGTGGATGCCATGAAGCTGCTAGCGCTCTCCACGCTGATGGCGACCGCCATGACGCTCGCCGCGCCCTCCGCGTTCGCCGAGACCATGACCTGGAAGGTCGGCCGCGACACCCGAGAGGCGATCGTCTACCTCCCGACCGTGCCGACGCCGAGCGGGAAGGTCCCGCTCGTGTTCTCGTTCCATGGCCGCGGCGACGAGATGGACAACTTCCAGCGCACCGGCATGCACCTGGCGTGGCCGCAGGCGGTCGTCGTCTATTTTCAGGGTCTCGTGCCGCCCGGCAGGCTTCGCGGCTGGCAATCAGAAAAGGGACAGGACGACGACCGCGACCTGAAGCTCGTCGATGCCGCGCTCGCGTCGTTCCGCCAGAAGTTCAACGTGGACGACAACCGGATCTACGCGACTGGTTTTTCCAACGGCGCGAATTTCACCTACCTGCTGTGGGCGGAGCGGCCGGACGTGTTTGCGGCGTACGCGCCGGTGGCCGCAAGGCTTGCTCCCTCAGTGCAGCTCACGCAGCCGAAGCCACTGTTTCACGTCGCAGGCCTTCAAGATCCCCAGATCCGGTTCGTTGAACAGGAGGCCGCCATGGAGGCGGCTATCCGCGCCAACGGCGTCGCCGGCACGGACACCTCGTGCGGAACGGGCTGCACGATCTACGGCGCGAAGACCGCCGCCCCGGTTATGACCTGGATCCATCCTCGCGGCCACATCTACCCTGGCGACACCTCAGACCGAATCACGACGTTCTTCCGCGATCACCCGCGCAAGCCGTGATGTGACCGCACCAGCACGGATAGCGGCGTACCACGCCCTTCGCGCCATCGACCTCGAGCGCGCCGACCTGCCAACCGCGCTGGCTCACAGCCGCCAGTACCTCCCGGACGAGCGCGACAAGGGGCTGGCGGCGGAGATCGTCGCCGGCACGCTGCGGTGGCAGCGCGCCCTCGACCACCTCATCGTCCACTTCGCCCGCCGCGCGCTCTCGACCGTGGATCCCGAAGTCGTGTCGATACTGAGGCTCAGCCTCTACCAGATCCTGCACCTCGATCGCGTGCCGGCATCCGCCGTGGTTGACGATGCCGTGGACCTGGCGCGGGGGGCGCGGAAGCGAAGCGCGACCGGGTTCGTGAATGCCGTGCTTCGGAATACCGTCCGGCAGCGGACGCGGCTGCCGTTTCCCGCGAGGCCCGACAGTGCCGCGGACCGCGACGAGGCACTCGCCTATCTCGGCATCACGCACTCGCATCCCGACTGGCTGGTCGCGCGGTGGCTGGATCGGTACGGCTACGAGGCGACCGAGCGGTGGGTCAGGTTCAACAACGACACGCCACGGCTGACGCTGCGCGCCAACAGGCTGCGCATGACACGCGATGCCGCAGCCGCGGCGTTTGCGGCAGATGACATCGAGACCGAGCCAACCCTCTATGCCCCCGATGGCCTGGTCGTCACGTCGGGCAACCCCTTGCGGCGTCCGCACGATGGTTCGTTCTTCGTCCAGGATGAGGCATCGCAGCTCGTGAGCCTGGTGGTCGATGCCCGGCGTGGCGAGCGCATTCTCGATCTGTGCGCATCGCCCGGGGGCAAGACCACAGCCATGGCGGCCGACATGGGCGACACCGGGTCGATCGTCGCCTGTGACGTGCGTCCCCGCCGGATGTCGCTGCTGCAGGAGACCGTGAGGCTCAGCGGCGCGGCGCACATTCACCTCGTGCACGTCGCGCCCGACGGGGCGCTTCCCTTCGGGATCGCCTTCGACCGCGTGCTGGTTGATGCACCCTGCTCGGGCCTCGGCACGATTCGTCGCGACCCGGACATCCGCTGGCGGCGTCACGAGAGCGATCTGGCGGTGCTGGCCAGGGCGCAGGGGGCGCTCCTTTCCAGGGCCGCCGAGGCCGTCGGAGCCGGCGGCAGGCTCGTCTACGCCACGTGCTCCAGCGAGCCCGAAGAAAACGAGGAGGTCGTGGACGCATTCCTGGCCCGGCATCCGGACTTCGCGCTCATCGATCTGCGGACCAGCGGAGTGCCGTTACCTGCGCCGCTCGTCGATTCGAGGGGAATGATGCGGACCCTTCCGTCCGAACACGGCCTGGAAGCGTTCTTCGCAGCGGCGCTGCATAGACAGTAGGCGGTTGTCAGTTGTCAGTTGTCAGTTGTCAGTTGTCAGTTGTCGGAAGGCAACAGGCCAAATCGAGAGCCTGCGACACCTGACAACTGACAACTGGCAACCGACAACTGGCTACTGCCCAAGGTCGTGGTACGATTGTCCTCTTGATGCCGTTCAAAACGCGGGTCTGGGGGCTCGGCAAGTTCCTGCTGCTCGTTGGCGCGCTCGTGGCGACCTTTCTGGTGTTCGCGGCCGCGGCGATGCGCGTGGCGCTGAAGGCGCGCGAGGTGCAGGTGCCGGCGCTCGTGGGCCACAGCGTGAACGACGCGTCACAGTCGCTCGCGGCGCTCGGCCTCGCGCTGCGGATCGATTCGAATCAACGGGCCGACGACAAGGTGCCTGCCGGCCGCATCATGCAGCAGGATCCGGCGCCTGGCGGGTCGGCGCGGCAGCAGCGCACCATCCGCGTCTGGGTCAGCTCCGGTCCGCGCGCGCAATTCGTGCCTCCGCTCGTCGGACAGACCGAACGCACCGCGCGCATGCGCATCGAGCAGGACGGCCTCGAGGTGGGCTCGCTCACGGAATTCCGGTCGCCTGACTACCCCGCTGACGCCGTGGTGGCGCAGGACCCCGCGCCCTCGTCCCGCGCCCCCCGCGTGTCGCTGCTGCTGAATCGAGGCGAGCAGGCCACGACCTACGTGATGCCCGACGTCATCGGGATCAACGGCGAACGCGCGGCCGAAGCGCTCCGCACCCAGGGTTTCCGCGTGACGATTACCGGCTCGCAGCCCTATCCCGGCGTTCCGCAAGGCACCGTGGTGCGACAACAGCCGGCTGGAGGCTTCAAGGTCGGACCAGGCGACGCGATCTCGCTGGAGGTCAGCCGGTGACCGTTCGGATCGCGCCTTCGATCCTCTCGGCCGATTTCGCCGCGCTCGGGCGCGACATCGCCGCCGTCGAACGGGGCGGCGCCGATCTGATTCACGTGGACGTGATGGATGGGCACTTCGTGCCGAACATCACCATCGGCCCGCCTGTCGTGCGCGCCATCAGGCGCGTGGCGACCACGCCGCTCGACGTGCACCTGATGATCGAGGCGCCCGACCGCTACATCGAGGATTTCATCACCGCCGGTGCCAGCATGGTGTCGGTGCACGTCGAGGCGGTGCCGCACCTGCACCGGACGGTGCATCTCATCAAGAAGCTTGGCGCCAAGGCTGGTGTCGTGCTGAACCCGGCCACGCCGGCCTCGGCGCTTGAGGACATCGCGGGTGACCTCGACTTCGTGCTCGTGATGTCGGTGAATCCCGGGTTCAGCGGCCAGGCCTTCATCCGTCACAGTCTCGACAAGCTCAGGTCGGTGCGAAGCGTCCTCGACCGGGCGCGGTCGTCGGCGGTCATCGAGATCGATGGAGGCATCGACCTCTCCAACGTCGGGGAGGTCGTGTCGGCCGGCGCATCCATCCTGGTCGCCGGCAACGCGATCTTCGGGACACCGGATCCCGAAGCCGCCACCCGCGCCCTGCGCGCCGCCGCCGTGGGCTCCCCCACCAGGGCATGAGCGACTCGTCTGCGAGCGCCACAATCCACCGGACGCGGGTGCGGGTTCGGTATGCCGAGACCGACCGCATGGGCGTGGTGTACTACGCGAACTACCTGGTGTGGTTCGAGGTGGGGCGCACCGAGTGGCTCCGCACCACCGGGTGGAGCTACCGCGAGATGGAGCACGACGGCATCTCCCTGCCGGTGATCGAGGTCCAGTGCGAATACGTCCAGCCCGCCCGGTACGATGACGAAATCGAGATCCGCACCCGCGCGGCGATCCTCACCCCCGTGCGCATCCGCTTCGACTACGAGGTCGTCCGCACGACCGATGAGATCGTGAGCGCGGTGGGTCACACCGTGCACGCGGCGCTCGATCCCACCGGGCGTCCCTGCCGCCTGCCGGTGCGCGTGCGGGAGCTGTTCGCATGAAGGCCCTGGTCACCGGGGCCGCGGGGTTCATCGGATCGACGCTGTCCGAGCGGTTGATTGCGGACGGGGCGACCGTCATCGGCCTCGACTGCTTCACCGACTACTATCCGCGCGAGCGCAAGGAGCACAACCTGTCTCGCCTGCGGCACACGCCCGGTTTCACCCTGGTCGAGGCCGCCATTGCCGACGCCGACCTGCCGCGGCTGCTCGAGGGCGTGACCCACGTATTTCACCTCGCCGCGCAGGCGGGGGTGCGAAAGAGCTGGGGACGCGATTTTTGCGTCTATACCGTGAACAACGTCGAGGCGACCCAGATCCTGCTCGAGGCGTGCGTCGGACGTCCCCTCGAACGTCTGGTCTATGCGTCCAGCTCGTCGGTCTACGGCGACAGGGTGGCCCTGCCGATGACCGAGGCCGCCTTGCCTCAGCCGGTGTCGCCCTACGGAGTCACCAAGCTGTCGGCGGAGCAGCTCTGCTACCTCTACCAGGTGAACTACGCTGTTCCGGCGGTGTCGGTGCGCTATTTCACCGTCTACGGCCCGCGGCAGCGTCCGGACATGGGGTTTCACAAGTTTCTCCGAGCCGTCATGCGCGACGAGCCGGTGCCACAATTCGGGGATGGACGGCAGACCCGGGACTTTACCTTCGTGGCCGACGCCGTCACGGCTACCATCGCGGCGGGCACGCGCGGAGCCCCCGGGGGTGTCTACAATATCGGTGGAGGGTCTCGCGTGGAGCTGCTCGACATCTTCGAGCTCATCCACACCATCACCGGCCGTCCGCTGCGCATCGACCGGATCGACGCCCAGCGAGGCGACATGCGCGACACCTACGCGGATACGACCCGTGCACGCGCGGACCTCGGGTTCGCGCCAACCGTGTCGCTCGAACAGGGACTTCGAGCGCAGTTCGAGTGGATGACCGAGGCCGGCCTCTTCTGATTGGTATTAATGACTGAACGTGTGTTGTCCGTCCGTTGCGCGCGGCGCGCCCCTCGACTGCTGGCGCTGCTGATACTCCTGGTCGCCGCCGGCGGCTGCGGCAACAAGCAACTCGGCCCCCCGGCGGGTACGGCCCAGCCCGATCGCTTCCTGTTCGACCGCGGCAACGAAACGCTGAAGGAAGAACAGTGGCTGAACGCCCGCACCTACTTCCAGCAGATCGTCGACAACTACCCGCAGAGTCCCTTACGCCCCGACGCCAAGCTGGGGATGGGCGACTCCTACCTGGGTGAGAGCTCGGCGGAATCGGCGGTGCTGGCCGCGAACGAGTTCCGCGAATTCCTGCAGTTCTACCCGACGAACATGCGGGCCGACTACGCGCAGTACAAGCTCGCCATGAGCCACTTCGGGCAGATGCGCGCCCCCGAGCGCGATCAGACCGAAACGCGCGAGTCGCTCCGGGAATTCGACGTCTTCTTCCTGAAGTACCCCAGCAGCCCCCTGACCGCGGAGGTGAAGCAGAACTGGCGCATCGCCCGCGATCGTCTCAGCGAGGCCTCGTTCCGTGTCGGCCTGACCTACTACCGGCAACGGTGGTACCCCGGCGCCATCAGCCGCTTCCGCGAGGTCCTTGCCCAGGACCCGGGGTACACCGGCAAGGACGCCCTGTATTTCTATCTGGCGGACTCGCTCTCCAAGACCGATAAGAATGGAGTTGCCGAAGCCATCCCGTACTTCGAGCGCCTGATTGCCGAATTCGATCAGAGCGCGCACATCGAGGACGCGAAGAAACGGCTCCAAGAACTGAAGAATCAGTAACTTATCGGGGCACGACACAAATGAGATCCAGACACGCGATTTCTGTAAGTGCTGCCGTGTTTGCCGCGGCCGTTCTCTCGTCCGCGCCGCTCGGCGCGCAACGCGGTCCCGCTCCCGTTGGGAGCCGCCTGCCGGCGAACGTTCTCGCCCTGGCCTGCGCCCCCAGCATGGTGTTCGAGCCGCCTCCTACCCCGCTCCGCATCACCGGCGGGCAGGACTCCTCCGTCCGATACTCCCATTCGCCTGGCGACCTGATCACCATCAACGCCGGCACCGACAACGGCATCGAAGTCGGCCAGGAGTACTTCGTCCGCCGCGTGCAGGCCGCCGAGCGGCGTCCGGTGACACGCGCCAACCCGGCGACGATTAGCACCACCGGATGGATCCGGATCTGGGCCGTCGACCCGCAGATGTCGCTCGCGACCATCGTGCACGCGTGCGACACCATCGATGTGGACGACTTCCTCGAACCGTTCGTGCTGCCCCAGGTGCCGGCGCCGGCGGATACGGGGGGCATCAAGCCTCAGCGCGAAAACTACGGCCGCATCGTGCTCGGCACGGATCGACGCCGCAGCTTCGGCAAGGGGGATTTCTTCATCGTCGACCGCGGCAGCGACCACGGCGTGTCGCTGGGCGCGCGGTTCGTCGTCTATCACGACAAGCAGCAGGTCGAGAACTTCCTGTACGACCTTGGCGAGGCGGTGGCGGTGGATGTCAGGCCGGAGACGTCCACGCTGCAGGTGCTCGTCTCCCGCGACGCCTTCCGGGCGGGCGACTACGTGGCGATTCGAAAATAACGCGTGGGCTAAACGCCCGCGCGCTACCAATCACCTGTAGCGCGCAGGCTCTAGACCGTTTTCCATTTGTACGTAGTGTCCGGCTTTAGCCGGACCGTCGTGAAAAGCCGACGCCCACACGGTCCGGCTAAAGCCGGACACTACGTACGACGTACGAATAGAAACTGCTCTAGCCTGCGCGACGACCGATGATTTTCAGCCTGCGCGGCGATTGGGACTGGTGGCGCGCGCGATGTTGACGTCGGTCACGCGCGCGTTCAGGAGTTGCTGGAAGCGGCGGTAGTAATCGGCCGCCGACACCACCGCCGTGATCATCACGACCCACAGCGCGACATACCCCACCGGCGCCAGCCAGGGCAGCGAGCGCCATCCCAGGATCAGCAGCAGAATCGCGGTGACCTGCGAGGCCATCTTGATCTTGCCCAGCGCCGAGGCGGGCATGGTGATGCCCTTCGTGTAGGCCAGGCTCCGAAGGCCGGTAATGGCGAATTCCCGGCCGATGATGAGCGCCACCATCCAGGCCGGCGCCAAATCGAGCTGCACCAGGGAGATGAACGCGGCCGACGTCAGCAGCTTGTCGGCAATCGGGTCGAGGACCTGCCCCAGCCACGTGACCTGCCGGCGCCGCCGTGCCAGGTAACCGTCGAGCCAGTCGGTGACCGACGCCAGGCCGAAAATCGCCGCGCCCACCAGTTCCTTGGGCATGCCAAGAATCAGGTGCCCCTCGAACTCGGTCAGCAGCACCACCACGAGCAGCGGAACGAGAAACATCCGCACGAGCGTGAGGGTGTTCGGGAGATTCATGAGGATGGCGGCATTCTACCATCGTGTATGATCGTTGTTTGCTATGAAGGCGATCCTTCTGGCAGGGGGCAAGGGCACCCGGTTGCGCCCCCTGACCATACACACACCGAAGCCGATTGTTCCGATTTTCAACCGGCCGTTCCTCCATTACCAAATCGACCTCCTAAAGCAGGTGCCGGAGATCGACGAGGTCATTCTCAGCCTCAATTACCAGCCGCGCCGGATCGAGGAAATGTTCGGCGACGGCGCCGACCTCGGCATCAAGATCCGCTACGTCGTCGAACCGGCGCCGCTCGGCACCGGCGGGGCGGTGAAGTATGCCGGGGACAACCTGACCGAGTCGGTCGTCGTCTTCAACGGCGACGTCCTGACGGAAATTGACCTGGGGGCGGTCATCCGCCTGCACCGCGAACGGCGCGCCAAGGCCACCATCGTCCTCACCCCGGTGGACAACCCCACGGCGTACGGACTGGTGGAAACGGATGCGGACGGCAACATCCGGCGGTTTCTCGAGAAGCCGAAGCCGGAAGAGATCACGACGAACAACATCAACGCCGGCATCTACATCCTCGAGCCCGACACCTTCGATCGCATCCCGAGCGACGTGGCCTGGTCGATTGAGCGGAGCTACTTCCCCTCCCTGATCGAGCGCAACGAGACCTTCGTCGCCTACATCTACAACGGCTACTGGATCGACATCGGCACGCCGGAGAAGTACACGCAGGTGCACCGCGACATCATGGACGGCCGCTTCGGCGCGCCGCCCTTCCACGGCATGGCGGCGCCGCGGATCTGCATAGCGGAAGACGCTCGCGTGGAAGACGGCGCCATCGTCGAAGGCCCCTGTTTCATCGACGAAGGCGTGCTCGTCAAGGCGGGTGCGCGCATCGGCCCCTACTCGGTCATCGGCCGGCAGACGCAGGTGGACGAGGCGGCCGCCGTGAACGGCACAATCGTGTGGCCGAACTGCCGCATCAGCCGCGACGCCGTGCTCGGCAACGCCATCGTCGGGCGCAACTGCCACCTGGGGCGCAGCGTGACCGTGGGCGACGGCGCGGTGCTGGGCGACAAGACCACTCTCACGGATTACACCCGCGCATGAAAATAGACCCGACGATCTTCAAGGCATACGACGTTCGCGGCCTCTATCCTGGCGAGATCAACGAGGAGGTGGCGCGGCAGATTGGGCGCGGATTCGTGGCCTACCTGAAACCCACCCAGGTCGCCGTGTCGCGCGACATGCGCGTCTCATCACCGGCGATCGCCGCGGCGTTCATCGAGGGTGCCCGCGAGCAGGGGGCCAATGTCGTCGACTACGGCATGATGGCCACCGACATGCTGTACTTCGCCGTCGTCAAGGACTCGCTGGACGGGGGTGCGCAGATCACGGCGTCGCACAACCCGGGACGCTACAACGGCGTCAAGATGGTGCGGCAGGGTGCACTGCCGCTCAGCGGAGACGCGGGTATCGGCGATATCCGCGACATGATCGCCAACGACCGTCTGCCCCCGCCCCAGGGCCCGCGCGGCTCGCTGACCAGCCGCAACGTGCTGCCCGAGTACGTCGAGAAGGTCATGTCGTTCATCGATCCGTCGGTGATCAAGCCGTTCAAGGTCGTGCTCGACGCCGGCAGCGGCATGGGCGGACTGGTCGCGCCCGCCCTGTTCGACCGGCTGCCGTGCAAGACGACGAGGCTCTGCTTCGAGATCGACGGGACGTTCCCCAACCACGAGGCGAACCCGCTCATCGAAGAGAACCGGCGCGACATCACCGAGGAAGTCATCCGGCAGAAGGCGGATATCGGCATCGCCTGGGACGGCGACGCGGATCGCTGCTTCTTCATCGACGGCACGGGCGAGTTCATCTCGGGTGACATGGTGACGGCGCTGCTCGCGGAAGCGTTTCTGCTGAAGCAGCCAGGCGCGACGGTGATTTACGACCTGCGCGCCAGCCACGCGGTGAGAGACACCGTGGCGAAGTACGGCGGGAAGGCGCTGATGAACCGTGTCGGCCACGCGTTCATCAAGAAGCGGATGCGCGAGGAGGATGCCATCTTCGGCGGCGAGGTCACCGGGCACTACTATTTCCGGGATTTCTACTACGCCGACAACGGCTTCATTCCGGCGCTGCTCATGCTCGAGCTGATGTCCAAGAAGAACAAGTCGCTCCACGACCTGCTGGCGCCGTATAGAGAGCGCTATTTCATCTCGGGTGAAATCAACACGGTGGTCGCCAGCATGGACGATATCCCCCAGAAGCTGGCCGCCATCGAGGCGCGCTACAAGGACGCCACGATCGCCAGGATGGATGGCGTGTCGGTTGACTATCCCGACTGGCACTTCAACGTGCGGGCGTCGAACACCGAGCCCCTGATCCGGCTCAATCTCGAGGCGGCCTCACCCGCGATGATGGCGCAGAAGCGCGATGAGGTGCTTTCCATCATTCGAGGGTGAGAGATAGAATGTTCCAGACGCGGGCATCTTCTAGTGGCAAGAAAGAGGCTTCCCAAGCCTAGAACGCGGGTTCGATTCCCGCTGCCCGCTCCACACTCGACCCTGTATTTACAGGGCATTTCCCTTTCAGCCTGCCGTCGTCTCCAGAATGTCTCCACGCCCAAACGTGGGCGTCGCCTGATCGAGCAGCCCTATCGCACCCTCCTTCGCGGCCGGGCTCAGGTGCATGTATCGCTGTGTCGTCGAGATGTTCTGATGGCCGGCGAGTTCCTGAATGGCGCGCGTCGATGCGCCTCTCATCGCCAGGTGTGAACAGAACGTGTGCCGAAGCACGTGAACGCCGTCTGGCATCACCTTCGCCCGACGTGCGGCGCGACGGACATAGCCCCGCACGATTTGCTGCGTCAGCGGCTTCCCATCGTCCTGGCATAGCACTCTGGCGCTTCGGAGACTGCGATGTGCCCGCAGCGCCGCCAAGAGCCGCTCGGTCATCGGGATGCAGCGACCACGACCGCCCTTCGTGGAGTTCACCTGGCCATGCCAGTCTGACCGCTCGACCCTCAGTTGCCGGTTCTCGAAGTCCACGTCGGTCCATTCGAGCGCCATCATCTCGCCGCACCGAAGGCCCGCCTGCCCGCCCAACAGCACGATGAGGTAGGCGCGGTCATCGAGCATTTCCGCCGCCGACGCCAATCGCATATAGGCGCCGAAGTCATGAAACCTCGCGGAGGTCTTGGGCGTCCGCAGCAACCGAATTGCACAGGGCATCCGGTCGATCACCTGCCACTGAACCGCGACCTTCAGCAACGTGTTCAACACCGTCAGCACGTTGTTCACCGTCTTGGGCGCCTTGTCCTTCAACTGATGCTTCAAACGCTGCACGTCCTCGTTCATGACGTTGTCCAGCGTTTTCGCACCGATGTTCGGCAGCAGATGCACATTCAAGATGGTGACCTTGCCGGCGATGCCGCTTGGCTTCTGCCTGTTCGCGCGCGCATATCCATCGAGGAATCGCGGGGCGAACTCATTCAACGTCGGCACCTCTCTCTCTGGTTTCGGCGGCCCGTTCAGGAGCAGCTCACGCTCGCGTTGCTGACCCCATTCGCGGGCCGTGGTTTTCGAGCAATCGCGTTGGGTTTTCCGGTCGCGGAATAACTCGCCGTTCGGCAGCCGCACCGTGACGTCGATTTCCCACCCTCCGCGCCTATACGGTCTAACAATCACGCTCATCGTCCTGACCTCCGTGACGACGGCGTTTGGCTTCTGGTCGGCGGAGTCTAGCAGGTCGCGACTGCGGATACGAACGCGGGTGCCGTATCGGATGACGCCCGGCATCTGGCCGCGTTCGACCATCGCGTAGACGGCCTTCAGTGTCACGCGGAGAACTGCGGCAGCTTCATCGACCTTGAGCAGCAGCGGCAGCGGCGCGTTCTGTAGTTCAAGGTCATGGCTGCCCACGGACGCGCCTTCGGCCGGCGCTGCCGGCGAAGCATCGGAAACGAACGACGACTTCAACAATTGAAGCCATCAGACTTCCCTCGCTGTTGATGACGCCCACAGCAAACCGTCAGGCTGCATATTCATCAAAGTGGATCTCCAAGTGACGCAGCGCGTGGTCGCTTTGCACGAGCTCGAAGGCATCGTCAGCGAGAAATGCATCGAGATGGGCTTGATCCGATTCGGTGGACATCTTCCGAAAGGTGGATACGATGTCCCGAATGCCCAAACGCAGCACGACCCGGCGGCCCCGGCGGCAGTTCTCTGACGAGTTTCGAAGCGGCGCGGTCCGTCTGGTCTTGGATGAAGGCAAGA
>CANIBQ010000050.1 GCA_947465645.1 Acidobacteriota bacterium
AACACTTTGTGACGAATGACGTGAACCTGATCCACCTTGAGCACCTCCCAGCGGAACCCGAAGCCCAGCGCTTCGGCAACCCGCCATCAGGCCCCCAGGTGGATCACTGTCCGAGCGGCGAATGGATCACTTTCCGACCGGCGCGCCCAGACAAAACGCTTGAACGGAAAATTGTCGCGCACACCACCGTCGTACACGCGGTGATCGCCAATGCGTTGCGGGGTAAAAAAGTACGGAATCGCTGCACTGCACCGAGCGGCAAAAGCAGCCGATTCGTCGCGCCTTTCTCCCTTCGTATCGAACGTGATGAGCCCCTCAGCAGGAGACGAGGCATACACCACCGCCCGTGACGGTAATTCACGCATGAGGACATCGGTGTGACGTGTAAGTCTTGCTTGAAGACGTTCCGCCACCCGAGCATGGCCGACCTCTACCGGACGAAGGTCGAACAGCTCGCCGCTACGCTTCAGGCCGACGGCAGCCGCCTGGAAGCCTCGGAAACGCTCCGTGGGCTCATTGATTCGATTGTCTTGATTCCGGAGAAGGGCCAGCTCCGGATCGAATTGAGAGGGAATCTGGCCGCAATGCTAGCCGTTGCCCAACAAACGAAAAAGTCGCCGGAAACTGGCGACTTGGTCATGCCGGTAAAGATGGTTGCGGGGGCGGGATTTGAACCCGCGACCTTTGGGTTATGAGCCCAACGAGCTACCGGACTGCTCCACCCCGCGACATGTGGGAACTTGGAACGCGGAACCTAGAACAGGCCTGCCGTCCCTTGAGGAACCCTCAATGTAACACGTGGATGGGCTGAGGTAAAGGCGGCGGCGCTGATTGCTCAGCGATTTTCGTCTGCGGGGCCGATGTCTTTGACGATGAACAGCTTCTCGCCGGGCTTGATCAGCCCGAGCTCCCGGCGCGCGATCGCCTCGATCGCGTCGGGGTCTTCGCGGAGCCGGCGGGCCTCCTCACGCAGCGAGGCGTTACCCCGCCGCGAGCCCGCCAGCGACTGTTCGAGCACCCGGAATTCCTGCCGCGCCTTGAGCATCGCCAGCAGCCCCTTGTCGCCCACCAGCGCGTCGATCACCAGCACGCATCCGACGAAGACGAGCAGGTACTGCACCGCCCGCCGCCGCTTGCCGCGGGGCGTCGTCGAGGAGCCGGTGGAGCCTGATTCCGACGTCTTTTTCACCGTTCGGGTCCCTGACGATGCGAGAATAGCGCGTTTCGATCGCGAGTACAAGAGGGCGCACGGGCCCTGAATCCCTTGTACCGGAGTGTCGATCGAAGTACAAGTCTTAAATAGCCCACTCGGAAAGAAAGTACAAGCGGAATCGTGAGCTCAGCCGCAGATTCGTCCGCAGATTCGTCCATGGTGATCGTCCTCACCACGCTCGGCGCCGAGGCCGACGCCCCCGCCCTTGCGCGCACGCTGGTCGAGGAACGCCTCGCGGCGTGCGTGAACATCCTGCCGGTGATGGTCTCGGTCTACCGCTGGAAGGGAAGCGTGGAACAGGCCCGTGAGCGGCAGCTGCTGATCAAGACGACGCCGGATCGGCTTGCCGCCCTCGAACATCGGCTGCGCCAGCTGCATCCGTACGAGCTTCCGGAATTCGTGGTGCTCAGGCCGTCCGGGGGATCGGAGGCCTACCTGCGCTGGGTGGAAGAGAGTACGACTCCGGGCTAGGAGGGGCGCTCGGGCGGCGGCTGGCGGCGATAGCGCAAGAACTCGATTGCCATCGGCAACACCGAGACGATCACGATGCCGATCGCGACCAGAGAGAAGTTCTCCTTCACCACCGGCACGTTGCCAAATACATAGCCCGCGCCGACGCAGATGCCGACCCAGACGATCGCGCCGGTCACGTTGAACAGCGCGAATGCCGGATAGGACATCTCGGCGATGCCCGCGACGAACGGGACGAAGGTCCGCACGATCGGCATGAACCGGCCCAGCACGATCGCCTTCCCGCCGTGCCGCTCGAAGAACTCATGCGCCTTGGCGACATACGCGGGGTTGATCCACCGCCGCCACTTGGGTTCGGTGTTCGCCAGGTGCAGCACCCGGACGCCCGCCGACCGGCCAATCGAGTAGTTCACGGCATCGCCGGCGATGGCCGCGACCAGCACGACGACCGTGGCCAGCCAGATGTCCAGCGCCCCGGTGGCAGCGATCGCCCCTGCGGCGAACAGCAGGGAGTCGCCGGGCAGGAACGGCGTCACCACCAGCCCGGTCTCCGCGAAGATGATCAGGAACAGGATGGCGTATATCCAGACGCCATAGTTCATCACCAGATCGAGCAGGTAGTTGTCGACGTGCAGAAAGAGGTCGATGACTTCGGCCATGGGTAATCTGGAAAGGTATAACCGGCTCAGACGCGCTCGAGGGCCTGGGCGAGGTCTTCCTGGAGGTCCTCGACATCCTCGATGCCGACGGAGACGCGGACGAGGTCTTCGGTGATGCCGAGCTTCTGGCGCTGTTCTGCCGGCACGGACGCATGCGTCATCGACGCCGGGTGACTGATGAGGGTTTCAACGCCGCCCAGGCTTTCCGCCAGCGCCATCAGCCGGACGCTGTTGAGCAGCGTGCGGGCGCGCTCCAGCGACCCGAGCGCGAACGAGATCAAGCCACCGAACCCGCGCATCTGCGTGCGGGCCAGCGCATGCTGGGGATGCGAGGGGAGACCGGGGTAGTGCACCAGTGTGACCTTCGGGTGCGATGCCAGGTACTCGGCCAGCACCATCGCGTTGGCGTTGTGCCGCTCCATCCGGATCGGCAGCGTCTTGGTGCCCCGCAGCACCAGCCACGAGTCCATCGGCCCGAGGATCGCGCCTTCGGCGTTCTGCAAGAAGCGAAGCCACTCGACGTGGTCGTCGCGTACCGCCACGACGACGCCGCCGACGCTGTCTGAATGGCCGTTGAGGAACTTCGTGGTGCTGTGCACGACCAGGTCCGCCCCGAAGTCGATCGGGCGCTGCACGTAGGGACTCGCGAACGTGTTGTCCACCACCACGAACACGCCGCGCTCGTGCGCGACGCCGCACGCCGCCGCGATATCGGTCAGGCGCAGCACCGGGTTGGTGGGGGTCTCGAGAAACAGCATCTTCGTCGACGGCCTGATGGCGGCCCGGATCGCATCGACGTTCGACGTGTCCACGTAGCTGAAGTCGAGCTGGTACTTTCGCAGCACGCGCTCGAAGAGCCGGTAGGTGCCGCCATAGGTGTTGTCGGTGACGACGACGTGGTCGCCTGACTGGAGGAGGGTCATCACCGCGCCTTCGGCGGCCATGCCGGACGCAAAGGCGAAGGCGGCCTTGCCGTGCTCGATCGCCGCGATGTTGGCCTCGAGCGCGGCGCGCGTCGGGTTCTGGGTGCGCGCGTACTCGTAGCCCTTGTGCACGCCGAGCGCGTCCTGCACGTAGGTGGACGTCTGGTAGATCGGGGTGATGATCGCGCCGGTGGACGGGTCGGGTGTCTGGCCCGCGTGGATGCAAATCGTGCTGAAGCGGGCGTTCTCGCGCAGTTTCACAGTGGATCGCAGGGTACTCTGATATCATCCTCGCCGACAACCGCGTGCCCGCCCTCCGAGACTGGCTTACCGGCGCGCTCGCCCTTGTCATTCTTCTCGGCGGGTCCCTCCTCCTGTATCGCCTGTTCACCATCATCACGCGGCGGCTGCTGTGGCGCGTCCGGCGGAAGCTGACCCTCTCGTACATCTTCATCGGGTTCGTCCCCGCGCTCCTCATCGTCGCCTTCTTCCTGTTGTGCGGCCTGCTGATCTTTTTCAACGTCAGCTCGTACCTGGTGCAATCGCGCGTGCGGACGCTGGTCGATCAGGTGCAGTTCCTCGCGCAGGCCGCCGCGCTCGAGCTGCGGCGGGCTCCTGGCGACGCAGGCCTCCCTGAGACGCTGGATCGTGAGCGCGAGGGCGCGGCGCAGCGGTACCCGACGGCGTCGTTCGTGGCCGCCCCGGCGACCAGGACGTGCGGCGATACGGCGGGAGGAGCCGGCGAACCACTCGAGGAATCGATCGTCGTGGGGCCGTGGACGCACGCGCCAGCGCCGTCGTTCGTGCCCGACTGGGTGCAGTGCGCCGGCTACGCGGGACTGATCACCCAGGGCGACCGGGCGGCACCGGTCGCGGCGCGTGCGGTCGCGTGGCCAGCGGCGGCCTCGGGATACGCGGTGGTGGTCGATATTCCGCTCGACGCCGAGGTGACCCGCCAGTTGCGCCAGGACACGGGTATCGAGATGGGGCCTGATTTTCCCGTCGCCGTCGTCCCCGCGGGCAACGTCCTCGACCGGCCCCTCGAATGGGTCGTGTTCCTCGACTATGCGGACTGGGAGACCGGTCTCCCTGACACGGCCACCGTGGCCATCCGGACCACCATCGCCGGTATCTACGGCCGTATCTCGGCGACACAGGTCCAGCGCATCGGCAACCTCAACTTCGGCCAGGTCCTGCTCATCCTGCTCGCGGTGGTCGCCGGGCTGTTCGTCGTGATTCAGATCGTGGCATTCGGCATGGGGCTCGCGCTCGCGCGCTCGATCACCGGGTCGGTCCACGAGCTGTTCGCGGGCACCGAGCGCCTGCGGCGGGGTGACTTCACGCACAAGATCGCGATTCACACACGGGATCAGCTCGGCGAGCTCGCAGAGTCGTTCAACTCGATGACCGCCAGCATCGAGCACCTGCTGGAGCAGAAGGCCGAGAAGGATCGGCTCGAGCAGGAGCTTCGGATCGCGCGCACGATCCAGATGTCGCTGCTGCCGCAGGGACCGCTGCGGATGGCGGGCCTCTCCCTTGCGGGGCACTGCGAACCGGCGCGCGAAGTCGGCGGCGATTACTACGACTTCCTGCCGATTGACGAGCACCGGGTGGGCATCCTGGTTGCCGACGTGGCCGGGAAGGGCGCGTCCGCCGCGCTCTACATGGCGGAGCTGAAGGGGCTGATGCTCGCGCTCAGCCAGACCCACCGGTCGCCCCGTGCCCTGCTGATCGAAGCAAACCGCATCATCTCGCAGCACCTCGACACCCGGAGCTTCATTACGATTACCTATGCCGTGGTGGATCTCGAGGCGCGCACCCTCACCTACGCGCGAGCGGGGCATTGCCCGCTGATGTACCTGCCAGGCCCGGGCGGTTCCTCTCCGCCGCGCGTGCAGATCCTGGCGCCCGATGGGCTGGTGCTCGGGCTGACGATCGACAACGGCGAGCGGTTCAACAGCCTGCTGAAGGAAATGGTCATCCCGCTCACCGCGGGCGACCTGTTCGTCCTGTATACGGACGGCATCACCGAAGCCATGGACCCGGGCGGAGACTGGTTCGGCGACGAGCGTCTTGGTGCGATCATCGAAGGGCATGCCGGGCTGCCCTTTGACGATCTCCGCGAACGGATCCTCGGCGAGCTCGCGGTCTTCGTCGACGGGGCTCCCCAGCAGGACGATATGACGATGCTGTTATTGAAGGTTGAGTGATTCTTGAATGAGGATTCGTTGATGATTTGCGATTTTCGATTCTTGAATATTGGTTCGTCGCGACTTCGGGCGTGTGAGTTGATCCGGTCGCGGATCGGAATCACGAATCGAGAATCGCCAATCAACAAGTAATCGCCAACCAAAGATCGCTTAATCCTGAATTGCACCGCATGTCGAACCCCGTCGTCATCTTCACCACCACCTCTGACATCGAAGCCAGCGTCGTCACGGCGCTGCTCGACAGCCATGGGATTGCCAGCTTCCGGATCTCGGGGAATCCGCAGGCGATCCTGCCGATGGCGGTCAACTCGCTCGGGGAGATCCGGGTTGCGGTGCCGCACAGCGATGCCGAGGATGCGCGGCGGATCATCGACAGCCATCGTGAGGACGTCGGCACGCGGGTCGTGCGCCTGCGTGACGAGTTCGACGCCCTCCAGCACCGCATCGGCTACCGGTTCAGGGACAGGGGTTTGCTGGAACATGCGCTGACGCACAAGTCGCGCGCCGCGGAAGACGCGTCAGGGGGGGTCGCCGACAACGAGTCGCTCGAGTTCCTGGGTGACGCGGTGCTCGGCCTGGTCGTGGCCGACCTGCTGTTCCGCAATTACCCCGCCTACAACGAGGGGCAGAAATCGAAGGTCAAAGCCGCGGTCGTCTCCAGCACGGCGCTGGCGCGCCAGGCCGAGCAGATGGGGCTCGGCGAGCATCTGCTGCTCGGGCGCGGCGAAGAGAAGACCGGCGGCCGGTTCAAGCAGGCGCTCCTGGCCGATGCCTACGAGGCGCTGATCGCGGCGATCTACCTGGACGGCGGGCTCGAGGCGGCGGCCGAGTTCCTCACGCGCGAGCTGCAGGAGGCGATCGAGATCGGGGCGTCGGACACGATCGTGGGGCAGGACTTCAAGTCGGCGCTGCAGGAGCGGCTGCAGGCGCTCGGGCGGCCGCTGCCGGAGTACCGCGTCGCGGGGGAAGCAGGACCGGACCACCGAAAGGTGTTCAGCGTTGATGTCGTCGTGGAGGGGGACGTGCTCGGCAGCGCCAGCGGGAAAGCGAAGAAGGAAGCCGAGCAGGAAGCGGCTCGTTTAGCCCTCCTTCGGCTGTCAACTCCCAACTACCAAAAACCAACTCCCACGCAAGACTGACGTTGGGGGTTGTGGGGTTGGGCGTTGGAAGTCAGTCGATTTCGATAATCCCCCAGCTTTTTCTCTCCTCCGGCGTCGCTTCGACGCCCGCGTAGGCAAGCGCGGGAGTTGGCTCCGGCTGGGGCAGCCGCGCCAGGGCGTAGCGCTGCACTTCACCCGCGACGTCCTCTTCGGTCGGACGCGTGGGATGGCAGTGGAGGCGCACCCAGAGACGCAGCACCGGGTCGGTGAAGCTGTAACGCTTCTGCCTCGAGGTCACCAGGTCCACGTCTTCCAGCCACGACAGGTAGTCCTTGGTCGACCCCGGCGTGCGGTGGAGGCGCAGGGAAATCTCGGTCAGCGTCAGCGGTTCGTTGTCCGCGAGGATGTCGAGGATCGCCTTGAGCGCGCCGTAGCCGCGGGCGCGATGCAGCCGGAGCTCGTAGCAGAAGCGGCACCAGTGGTTGAGCGCGCCGTCCACCGACAGCAGCCCGGTCAGCGCGCTGATCGGGTCGGAACTGCCGCCGGCCTGTGCGCCTGATTGCGCAATCGCGTCGCCGATGGCTCGGACGTACTCCACGCGGCCGTCGGTCAGTGACTGCACGGTGCGGCCGAGATAGTCGCGGTCGTCGGTCGGCATCTGCTCGTAGCCGTTGAAGGCGGGCGCCAGCACGTCGGTGACGTCGGCGGACGACAGCGCCGGGATGTGCATCACCTCGAATCGCGCGGTGGCGTCGCGGAGCAGCCGGTGCGCGCGGGCGACATAGCGGGTCGTCATGACGAACCGGTTCGGGCTGCCGGAGAGCGCCTCGAGCAGGTCGCGCAGCACGTGGCGAAGCCCGGGAAAGCTTTCGAAGGTGCGCAGCTCGAGCACTTCATCGAGCAGGAAGGTGCAGGGCTCGCCGCCGGGCGCGCGGGTGGTGTCGAAGAACGCCAGCAGGGCGTCAAAGGCTTCGCGCGCGTTCGCCGGCGTCCGGTCGGCGCCGTGCCACGCGAACGGGGACGAGGTGATCACGGCCTGCAGGAAACGCTCAGGGGTGGTCGCGCAGCGCTCCACGTCGATGTACTGGACCGCGCCGCGCCCGACGCGATCGCGGAGCCGCTGGAGGAGCCACGTGCGGCCGGTGCCGCACCCGCCCAGTACCACCGGGATTCGAGATGGAGACGCGTCGAGCGCGCCCTGTACCCGCCGTTCGAACCCGGCCTGTGGACCAATCATTCCATTCCCCTCCGCTCGCGCATTGGAATCCTGACGCCCCGCAATTCCGCCGTCGCCAACGCCTCCGGATAGCCGGCGTCGGCGTGCCGCGCCACGCCTGTTCCCGGGTCGCAGGTGAGCACGCGATCGAGCCGTTCGGCCGCCTCGCGCGTCCCGTCCGCGACAATCACCATGCCGGCATGCAGCGAGTAGCCGATGCCGACCCCGCCGCCGTGGTGCACCGACACCCAGGTCGCGCCCGCCGACGCGTTGAGCAGCGCGTTGAGCACCGGCCAGTCGGCAATCGCGTCGCTGCCGTCGCGCATCCGTTCCGTTTCCCGGTTCGGCGACGCCACCGACCCCGCATCGAGATGGTCGCGGCCGATGACGATCGGCGCCTTCACCGCTCCCGTGGCCACGAGCTCGTTGATCTT
The DNA here is from genome assembly GCA_947465645.1 of Acidobacteriota bacterium. Next base: position 8,227 of record CANIBQ010000050.1, read on the forward strand.
CAACCCGAACCGCGCGCGCTCGCCGTAGCCGAGCCAGCAGATCCGCGCGGGCAATCCCTGGAACGCCACGCGTTCGCGCGCCATGCGAATCCACCGGCAGAGCGGCTCGTCCTCGTGAAACATCTCGAGCGCTGCCTCGTCGGTCACGCGAATGTCGTCGGGATCTCCCGAGAGCGCGGCCCACCTGAACGGACCCTTGCCCTCACAGAAGAGAGTACGGACATATTCGGGCACGAAGCCGGGAATGTCAAACGCGTTTTCGACCCCGGCGTGTGTCGCCTGAGCACGAATGTTGTTTCCGTAGTCGAAGGTGACCGCACCGCGCGCTTTCAATGCCAACATCGCTTCCACCTGCCGTGCCATCGACGTCATCGATCGTTCGATGTAACTCTGCGGATGCTGCTGGCGTAGCACCAACGCATCAGCAAGCGACATGCCGTGCGGCACGTAGCCGTTGAGCGCGTCGTGCGCCGATGTCTGATCAGTCAGTATGTCGGGAACCACGCCACGGTGCAGGATTTCCGTCAGTGCGTCTGCCGCATTGGCTTCAAGCGCAATCGATCGCGCGACGCGCGCGCGACGCCAGCCTTCAATTGTGTCGAGGGCCTGGTCCAGGCTTGTCGTCGCCTCGTCGAGATACCGGGTCGCGAGCCGCCGTGCGATCCGCGCCGGGTCCACCTCGATGATCAGCGCGGCCGCCCCGTTCATCGTCGCGGCGAGCGGCTGCGCGCCGCCCATGCCGCCGAGCCCGGCCGAGACCACGACGCGCCCGCTGAGGCTGCCGCCGAAATGGCGGCGTGCGGCGGCGGCGAACGTCTCGTAGGTGCCCTGCAGAATCCCCTGCGTGCCGATGTACATCCAGCTGCCGGCCGTCATCTGCCCGTACATCGTCAGCCCGCGATCCTCGAGATCCCGGAAGTGCTCCCAGGTCGCCCAGGCGGGCACGAGCAGCGAGTTGGCGATCAGCACGCGCGGCGCGCCCGCGTGCGTGCGGAAGACGCCCACCGGCTTGCCCGACTGCACCAGCAGCGTTTCGTCGTGCTCGAGCCGCTGCAGCGACGAGACGATCGCGTCGTACGCCTCCCAGTTGCGCGCCGCCTTGCCGGATCCGCCGTAGACCACCAGGTCGTCCGGGCGCTCCGCAACGTCGGGATCCAGGTTGTTCATCAACATGCGCAGCGCGGCCTCCTGCGGCCAGCCCTTGCACGACAGTGCCAGGCCGCGAGGTGCACGGATGATGCGCGTACCAATCGTCATACGGTGAAAAAAGCGGAGGGGGGTCCGCCGGGAAGATCAGAAGGTAAGAAGCGGGCGAGATGTTGTCAATCGATTTTCAAAAAAAGTTTCAGTTGACTTTCATCCCGCACGCGCGTTCGAGCGCTCCCGATGCGATCAGCTCGGTGATCACCGCGAGATCGGGCGACGTGGGACGATCGTGTTCGAGCTCCGGCACACGCGCGCGAATGAAATCATGGACGCGTGCGAGCGGCGGAGAGGAGGCGAGCGGCTTCAACAGATCGATCGCCTGCGACGCGCAGAGCAGTTCGACCGCGAGCACCTGGCGCGCGCGCTCGAGCGCGGCCGCGGCCTTCAGCCCGGCGCCCATGCTCATGCTGACGTGATCTTCCTTCCCGGCCGAGGTCGGGATGGTGTCGACGCTGGCGGGATGCGCGAGCGTCTTGAGCTCCGACGTCAGCGCCGCGGCGGTGACCTGCGCCATCATCAGGCCCGACTCGAGGCCGCCGTGCCTGGTCAGGAACGCGGGGAGCCCGCTCAGCGCCGGGTTGACGAGACGCTCGCATCTTCGCTCGCTGATCGTGGCGATGTGAGCCAGCGCGACGCAGATCAGATCGCAGGCGATCGCCACCGGCGCGCCGTGGAAGTTCCCGCCCGACAGGATCTCGCGCGCGTCGGCGAAGACCATCGGGTTGTCGGTCGCCGCGTTCGCCTCGGTGTCGAAGACCCGCGCCGCGAACCCGAACGCGTCGCGCGCGGCGCCGTGCACCTGGGGCGCGCAGCGCATCGAGTAGGCGTCCTGGACGCGCCCGCAGTTGGCGTGCGCGGCGTTGATGCCGCTGCCGTCGAGCAACGCGCGCAGGTTCGCCGCCGAGGCCGACTGGCCGGCGAAGCCGCGCGCCGCGTGGATCCGCGCGTCGAACGGGTGGCTCGACCCCTGGAGGCCGTCGATGCTGAGCGCCGCCGCGATGTCGGCCGCGCGGGCGAGCCGCTCGCACCCGTCCAGCGTCAGGCCAAGCAGCGCCGTCGACATCTGGGTGCCGTTGATCAGCGCGAGCCCTTCCTTCGGTGCCAGGGTCGCCGGCGCCAGGCCGGCCCGCGCGAGCGCGTCCGCCCCCCGCTCGCGGGTCGCCTGCCCGTGGGTCCACGCCTCGCCTTCGCCGATCAGCACCAGCGCGAGGTGCGCGAGCGGCGCCAGGTCTCCGCTGGCGCCGACCGATCCGCGCGACGGGACGACCGGATGCACGCGCCGGTTCAGGAGCGCGATCAGCAGTTCCAGCGTCTCGACCCGGATGCCCGAGAATCCCTTGGCCAGGACGTTGGCGCGCAGCGCCATGGCCGCGCGGACCACCCGCTCGGGCAGCGGTTCGCCGACGCCCGCGGCGTGGCTGCGCAGCAGGTTGACCTGGAGCTGGCCGAGCGAATCGGCGGGAATCTTGACCTCGGCAAAGCTGCCGAACCCCGTGTTGATGCCGTAGGTCGGCGCATCGTGCTGCGCGAACTCGTCCACCACCCGCCGCGCGGCGGCCACCTGCGCACGCGCCCCGGGTGTCAGTCCTGCTTCCGAGAAGTCGTCGGCAATCGACACCAGTTGCCCGAGGGTGAGTGAATGACCGTCGAGTTCAATCATGGGCGAAAGCCGTTCACCCCGACGGAGCACCGAGGCACCGAGACACCGAGCCGTACTAAATATTTCTCTGTGCCTCGGAGCCTCGGTGTTACGGGGAGGTGAACGTGGTTCGACATACGTGCCGCGAAGCCCTTACGATATACCCGAATGTCGAAGACGAACATCGCAGTGCTCGGGGCGCAGTGGGGCGACGAAGGCAAGGGAAAGATCGTCGACATGCTGACGCCGCATTTTTCAGCGGTGGCCCGGTATCAGGGCGGCCACAACGCGGGTCACACCGTCTACGTGCAGGGCACGAAGTTCGTCCTCCACCTCATTCCCTCGGGCATCCTCCATCCCGGCGTGACCTGCATCATCGGCAACGGGGTGGTGATCGACCCGCAGGCGCTCTTCAAGGAGATCGACGAGCTGGGCCGGATGGGCACCAGCGTCGAAGGCCGTCTCCTGATCAGCGAGAAGGCGCACGTCATCCTGCCGTACCACCGCGAGCTGGACGTGCTGTCGGAAGCGCGCCGCGGCGAGCGCAAGATCGGCACCACCTCGCGCGGCATCGGCCCGGCCTACGAGGACAAGATCGCCCGGCGCGGCATCCGCATCTGCGATCTTCTCGGCGACCGCTCCGCGCTGCAGCAGGAGGTCCGCGAGAACGTCAACGCGCGCAATCGCATCATCAAGGACTCGACCCTCGACTGGAAGCCGCTCTTCGACAACGTGGTCGCATCCGGTGAGCGGATGCGTCCCTGGGTCGCCGACGTCTCCCTGTTCCTCGCCAACGCGAGGAAGGACGGCAAGGCGGTGATGTACGAGGGCGCGCAGGCGACGCTGCTCGACATCGACCACGGCACCTATCCCTTCGTCACCTCGTCGAACGCGTCAGTCGGCGGCGTCTGCACCGGCCTTGGCGTGCCGCCCAGCGCCATCGGCGGCGTGCTCGGCGTCGCCAAGGCGTACACGACGCGCGTCGGCGAGGGACCGCTGCCGACGGAGCTGTCAGGCGCGCTCGCCGACCGGCTCCGTGAGAGCGGACAGGAATACGGCGCCTCCACCGGCCGGCCGCGGCGCTGTGGCTGGTACGACGCGGTCGTCGTCCGCTACTCGGCGCGCATCAACGGCCTCGACGCCCTTGCGCTGACCAAGCTCGACGTCCTCGATGGCCTCGACGAGGTCCACATCTGCACCGGCTACAAGACGGCGAGCGGCACCATCACCGAGTTCCCGGCGGACCTGCGCGTCCTGGCGACGGCCACCCCTGTCTATGAAACGATGCCCGGCTGGTCGACGCCCACCAAGGGCGCGACCAGGATGGAGCAGCTGCCGCCAGAGGCGCAGCGCTATGTCAGGCGGCTGGAAGAGGTGAGCGGCGTGGAATGCGCGATCGTTTCGACCGGGTCGGACCGGGCGGAGACCATCGTCAGGCCGGACTCCGAGGTAGCTCGGTGGCTGGGGAAGGCCTAGGTCAAAGGTTAAAGGTCAAAGGACCTACTTCTTGTGGCTCTCGATAAAGCGCCCGACCATGGTCTGGTCGGCGTCAAAGAACTCGATGCCCGCGCGGTAGCGCGGCGCGCCTCCCTTGGGGATCTCGAACGACGCCCACGCCACCGCACCGCCGAAGCGAATCGGCCGGTTCGAATCCGGCAGCGACACCCGTAGGCGCTGGTTCGGTTTCAGGATGGTGGGGGAGACCACGTGCGCGCCCACCAGCGACAGGTCCACCAGCGTCGCGGGATTGCCGTCGATGGTGACCTCGACGCCGTCGGCGATCCGGAACCGCGGCGCGCGTCGCGTTCCGCGCTGATCGAGCGGCGCTGCGGCCGCGGGAGGTGGCAGCGGTGGCGGCTCCGCGACGGCCGCCGGCGCCGCCGCTTCGCCAGGCCGGCGCTGTGAGACCCGCGAGTAGGCGCTGTCGTGCGCCACGATCCGAATCTCGCACCCGCTCAGCGCCGGGTCAGCCTTGATGCGGTTGATCAGCGCCGCTCCGCGGGACGTGGCCGCGAACAACCGCTCCAGCGCGACCACCGTCGGCTTCTGCCGGGTGATCACCTCGAGCGCGCGCAGCGCCTCCGCATCCGAAAACACCTGGGCGCCGTCGAGGTCGTCTCGTTCCTTGAGCGCGGGCAGGTGTTCTGGAGAGGCGATCAGGACCGTCGCGGACACAGTTTGTCAGTCTAACTCAAAAAACACGCCTCAAAGTTGACCACAATGGGTCTGGTGGAATCGCTCGCGGTACGCTGCGCCTCGCTGACAAAACGGTATGGCGACGTCGTCGCGGTAGACGGCCTCTCCCTCGACGTGTTTCGCGGCGAGTGCTTCGGCCTGCTCGGTCCCAACGGCGCGGGGAAGACAACGACCATCGAGATCCTCGAGGGATTGCTGACCCCCGACGCGGGCGATGTCGACGTCCTCGGGCTGCGATGGGGAGTGGACGACCGGGAGCTGCGCCAGCGTCTCGGCATCCAGCTGCAGGAAACCCAGCTTGCCGAGAAGCTCACCGTCGAAGAGACGTTGCGCCTCTTCCGATCCTTCTATCACGCGGGCCGGACCATCGACGAGCTGCTGCAGATGGTCGAGCTCGAAGGGAAGCGCCGCAGCTGGGTTGGCAAGCTGTCGGGCGGCCAGAAGCAGCGGCTCGCGGTCGCGTGCGCGCTCGCCGGCGACCCGGACCTGCTCTTCCTCGACGAGCCGACCACCGGGCTCGACCCGCACTCGCGGCGCCAGTTGTGGGGCGTGCTCGGGGACTTCCGTACGCGGGGCGGCACCATCCTGATGACCACCCATTACATGGACGAAGCGGAAACGCTGTGCGACCGCGTGGCGATCGTGGACCACGGCCACGTGATTGCGCTCGGGACCCCGAAGGATCTCATCGGATCGCTCGGCGCACCCAGGGTGGTCGTGCACCAGGGCACGCTCGAGGACGTGTTCATGGCCAAGACCGGACGGCACCTCCGTGAGGAGTAGGCCGGGTCCCGTGGACCCGGCGAACCGGGGAGTCACGCACAGTCCGTTGCTCGAGCTCACCCTCGCGCGGCTTCGCGAGTTCGTGCGCGAGCCCGAGGCCCTCTTCTGGGCGTTCGTCTTTCCGATCGTCATGTCGGTCGCGCTGGCCATCGCATTTCCCGGGGGCCGCGTTCGCCCGGTCATCGTCGGTCTCGAACCGGGGCCGCAGATCGACGCCGTCCGCGACACGCTGCGCGCCACGCCCGACGTGAGGGTTCGCGAGCTCTCGCGCGAGGAGCAGGAGCGCGCCCTGCGCGAAGGGGAAGTACACCTCGTCGTCGTTCCCACCGACCCCCCGGCCTACCGGTTCGATCCAGCGCGCGACGAGAGCCGGATCGCGCGCCTCGTGATCGACGATGCGCTGAAGCGGGGGGCGGGGAGGGAAGATCCGTGGCGCGCGCGCGAGGAACCGGTGCAGGTTGCGGGTTCGCGCTATATCGACTGGCTGATCCCGGGCATCCTCGGGATGAACATCATGGGCACCGGGATGTGGGGGATCGGGTTTTCGATCGTCCAGAGCCGGATGCGCAAGCTGCTGAAGCGCCTGGTCGCGAGCCCGATGCGGCGGTGGGAGTACCTGCTCGCGCAGACGCTCGCGCGCCTCGTCTTCCTCGGGCCCGAGATCCTCGTGCCACTGGGTTTCGGCGCGCTGGCGCTGGGGATGCCCATTCGAGGCTCCTACGGTGCAATCGTGGTCGTCTCGCTCGTCGGGGCGCTCGCGTTCACCGGCATCGGCTTGCTCGCCGCGAGCCGGGCCAGGACCTTCGAGGCGATCTCTGGAATCCTCAACATGTGCATGCTGCCAATGTGGGTATTGAGCGGGGTGTTCTTCTCGGCGGCCAATTTTCCCGAAATGGTCCAGCCTTTTATCCAAGCTTTACCATTGACCGCCCTGATCGATGCCCTCAGGGCGGTGATCCTGGAAGGAGCGGGGGTCCGCGAGGTCTCCGGCGAGCTGGCGCTTCTGAGCGCCTGGGCCGTATTTCCCTTTGTAATCGCCGTAAAGACCTTTCGCTGGCGTTAAGTTTCCAGCCCGGCCATTGCTGGCCTTCTGCTTGCAGCTGGACAGCTGCAGGATGGAAACCACAGCTATTCACCGGGCGATCGAGGGGCAGGCGGCCAATCATGGCGACGCGGTCGCACTCGCCGACGCCTTCCAGTCGATGACCTACCGTGAGCTCAACCAGCGCGCCAATGGCGTGGCCCGCTGCCTGGTCGCCCACGGGTTCGGCCGCGGAGCGGTTGCCATCGTCAACCTGCCACGCTCGATGAATCTTGCGGTCGCGTGTCTCGGCGTGCTGAAGGCCGGGGGCGCCTATACGTGGATGGAACTCGACGCCACGTGGCCCCGTGGCATCTCGATCCAAATCGATCAGACGCACCGTGAGACTCGATTCCTCGCCGTGGACATCACGCGCGCACTGACCGAACCGCCTCAGTCCGGACCGAACCTTCCGATCCTGACGCGCGGCAGCGATGTCGCCTGCGTGATCACTGGTAAGAGCGAACTGCCCGTGCTGGTGCCGCACGAAACGGTGACCTCGTTGACGTCCGGACCGGTCCCGTCACGCCCCGCGTGGCAGGATCAGGCCGGTGCCCTGGATTTATGGGTGGGATTGATGGCGGGCGGCACGGTGCTCGTCACGCCCGAACGCCAGCTGTCGATGACCGCGGCCTAGCCGCGCCAGTCCCACCTTGCCCGCGTCATGCGCGGGGGCGCTCGGGCCGGCAGGACCCGCCTTACGCGCGGGCACGGAGTCGGGCGGGGAGAATCCGGCGCCGCGCGAGGAACACGGGCGTCGCACGGGGCGTGGTCAGCAGCTCGCGATCGATCGCGAAGCCGATCTGCAGCGCGATGTGCTCGGCGACCGGCACGTCGTCGCGGCTGTACTGCCGCTTGGATTCAGCGTAGGCGAGCGCGAGCGCTCCGAGCACGCGATCCCGGCCGTGGATTGGCACGACCAGAGCCGAGTGGGCGCCCAGCCGGCGATGCAGCTCGAACACCGGCGCCGCCGACGGGTCGCCCGGAGTCTCTTCCCGGCGGATTCGCTTGCGCAGCGCCGGGCGGCCTATCCGCACGACCTGCGCGACGGTGCTGTCGCGGTCATTTCGCCGGAGCTTGTAGATCCGGTTCAGGGTGCGAAGCAGGCGCGCGCCGGCAGCGGTGGTGTGAGCCGAAGCGCCGCAGCGCAGTGCGTCGTGGTCGACCAGGTAGACGAGACCAAAGTCGGCAAGGCCGGGAACACAGGCGCGAATCGCCTGCCCCAGAAACTGCGGATGCTGTTTCAAGGAGGCGACGAAGCGCGATGCGTCCGCTAACAGCAGATTCATGGCGTCACACCTTCGCTGAACGTTACGCCGGCCGCCGGCGTGTCGCGTCGACCTCGCGCTGCTTGCTCGCGCGGAGCTTCTGGAGCGCCCGGCTCTCGATCTGGCGGATGCGCTCGCGGGTCACCGACAGTCGCCGCCCGATTTCCTCGAGCGTGTACTCGCGGTCGGTTCCGAGACCGTACCGGAGGCGGAGGACTTCCTTCTCCCGATCGGAGAGGGGTGCGAGCGCGCGCTCGACTTCGTTGGCGACGTCGCTGTCGATGACCGAGTCCTCGGGAGAGCGGATGCTGTGGTCGCGAAGGATCGCGCCGAGCTCGCTGCCTTCGTCCTCGCCGATCTTCATTTCCAGCGAGTACGGCGTCTTCTGCGCGTCGAGGAGCAGTCGCACCTTGGCGGCGGGCATCTTCAACCGATCCGCGAGGTCATCCGGCGTCGGCTCGCCCCCGTGCTGGGCGCGAAGCACCTTCCGCTCCTTCTCCAGCTTGTTGAGCGACTCGATGACGTGCACGGGCAGGCGGATGATCCGGCCGAAGTCGGCGATCGCGCGCGTGATGGCCTGGCGGATCCACCAGGTGGCGTAGGTCGAGAACTTGAAGCCGCGCCGGAACTGGAAGCGATCGACGGCCTTCATCAGGCCGATGTTCCCTTCTTGGATCAGATCGAGGAAGGAGAGCCCGCGGTTCAAGTAGCGCTTGGCGATCGACACCACCAGACGGAGGTTCGCCTCCATCAATTCCCGCTTCGCGTCGCGCACGGTCTCTTCGGCGGTTTCGACCTTGGCGAAGCGCCGGCGGAAATCCGCGCGCGCCAGGCCGGCGCGCGCCTCGAGCTCGCGGCAACGTTCAGCGCGCTGGGCGCGGGGAATCTTCTCGAGCGCCTTGAACTGCTCGGTGATCTCACGCAGCTCGGTCACGACGTCGTCGATTAGCGCGGGGCGGATCGGCTGCGCCGCGAGTTCCTCGGCGATCGCCGTGCGCGTGCGGTTGATGCGCGCTTCCAGGTCAGCTCGCGCCTTGACTCCGAGGCGCGGCGTGTCGAGTTTCTTGCGCAGGTTGTCGACCAGGCAGCGACGCCGCTTGATGCGTGCGAACGCCCTGAGCACCGGCTCGGTCGTCTCTTCGCGAAGCTCGCCGCCTTCAGGCAGCAGGATGAGCTCCGACGTCGGGTCGCCCTTGGTGCGAATCCGGTCGGCGAGGGCCACCAGCGTCTGCACCGCCGCGGGGATGTCGCCGAACGCCCCTACCAGCTGGCCCTGGGCGGTCTCGATGCGCTGGCCGATGGCCTGTTCTTCCGCCTTCTTGAGCAGCTTGCGCTTGCCGATGTGCTGCAGGTAGACCCGGACGAGGTCAACGTCCTCGCGGCGCGCAGCCATCAGCGGCTGGCCGTCGTCCTCCTCCTCGTCGCCCTCGACCTCATCGTCATCGTCGCCCGGGATCGACTGGGGAGCGAAGGCTTCAGGCTCTTCCTCCGCAAGCAGCCGTTCCGGTGCCATCTGGAAGGGTGGCCGTTCCTCGGTGTCCTCGCGCTCCTCGACGTCGAGGCCGAACTCGTGCGCGCGCCGCCGCCAGTCGAGCAAGTGGACCTGCTTGGACGGGTCCTTCCACTCGATCAGGGACTTCTGTCGTGATGAGGTGGGAAACGTCAGCGTCGGAGGGCGTGGCGTACGTTTAGCCATGAATGTCTGCTCAGGCTATTTGCAAGGCTGTTGCCCGTGCGGGGTAAACTGGGCTGTTGGCGCGGCGACCGGTGTTCTGGCACTATTAGCGCGCTTAGACGATTCGAAGGAGAAATCATGCGCCTTATACGACTGATTCCGGTCGCGTTCCTCTTGTCCGTGGCGGCGCCGGTGTCCGCGCAGGAGTGGATCGAGTACTCCAATCCCACCGATCTGTTTACCATCGTGTTTCCCAGCCAGCCCACCGTGACGGAGATCAAGTGGCCGTCCGAGTACAGCGCCGTGTTCCCGGGCCGGGTTTATTCGGCTCAGAACGGGGCAAGCAAGTACACCGTGACGGTGATTGATTACAGAGAGTCCGAGAAGATTCACTCAGCGATTCCCAAACATGAATCGTTTCAGGACCCCCGGTACTGGCAGATCGACATCCAGGCGTCGATCCAGTACGCGGCCACGAAGTTGTTCCGGAACCGGCCGGGCGCGAAGGTCACGTATGACGCGTGGCACTATATCGACCTGGTCGAGGGGCATCAGCTGCAGGTCACCAACCCCGATCAATCCCGCTCGTTCGTGGGCATTTACCTCCACGAGAACCGCCTGTATATCGTCGAGGGGACCGTGCCTCCGGGATACCCGGAACCCGGGATGTTCCAGCAGAACCTCGGGTTCATGGACGCCAAGGGCGGCCGTGTCCGTTACGACGAGATCTACTCGAACCGCCTTCCGCCGCTGGTTCCGCGCGGCGGCGGTGCGGGCCGCGGCGGCGGTGGCCGGGGCGCCGGCGCTGGTCGTGGCGGCGCACAGTAAGTAGCGCCGCGCGCAGGGATGGACGGGCCGGGTTTCCCTCGAGGGAACCCGGCCCTTTCTGTTTCGGCGGATCACCCCGCCTCATTCCAGAGCGGGTACGATGCGTGGGTGACTGCTCCCGTCCGCATGAAGCGTTGGGACTGGCAAAGGCTGCGGAAGCTCGAGCGCAAGGAGATCACGTGGCTGCTTGCACGTCACGTTGAATTTCGGCCGGCGAGCCGATATAGTCCCGGCCATCATGAAAATCATCGGGGCCAGTGCTTTGGCGGCCGTCACCCTGGTCATCTGGACCGCGCCGATCCTCGGGCATCATTCCTTCGCGACCCAGTACGACGCCAACAAGCCGGTTGAGATGAAGGGTGCCGTCACCAAGGTCGAGTGGACCAACCCGCACGCGCGTTTCTACATCGACGTGAAGAACGCGCAGGGCCAGGTCGAGAACTGGAACTTCGAGATGGCCAGCCCGAACGTCCTCGCGCGCAACGGGTGGAAGCGCACCACGCTCAAGATTGGCGATCAGATCACGGTGGCCGGCTACCTCGCCAGGTCCGCCGACAGGATGGCGATTGCCGGCGCGCTCACCGATGCCAGCGGCAAGCCGCTCTTTGCATCGTCCGCCACCGATTTGGCTCGATAGAAAGACAAGGAGATCCGCCGTGCGAACACGTATTGCAGCAGTGTGGCTCGCGGCCGCCGGCCTGCTTCCGATCGCGCTGGAGGCGCAAATCAGCGTGCCGACGACGCCGCCTCCAACGGCGCGCGCCGGCGGCAACATCACCACCAAGCCTCCGGTTGGGCCCCTGCCCAGGCAGGCGAACGGGCGCCCCGATCTCACCGGCCTCTGGCTCCGACGCGAGGGGACGGGCAACATCTCGCAGGGGCTCCCGAAGGGCGAGACGATGCCCCTTCGGCCCGAGACGCTGAAGCGGATGCAGGCGCTGCAGGCGAAGGATGACCCCCAGACCAACTGCCTCCCGCTGCCGACCCCGCGCGGAAATCCCTATCCGTTCCGCATGGTGGAGACGCCGGCGCACCTGTTCATCATCAACGAGTCGATGCACGGGTACCGGCAGGTGTTCATGGACGGCCGCAAGCATCCCGAGGATCTCGACCCGACGTGGCACGGTCATTCGATCGGCCGGTGGGAGGGGGACACGCTGGTGGTGGACACGGTCGGATTCAACGACCTCACCTGGTTCGACAACTACGGCCACCTGCACAGCGACAAGATGCGCGTCGTCGAGCGCTTCACGCGCACCGATCTCGGGACGCTCAGGATGGAGATCCTGATCGACGACCCGGTCGCCTACACCAGGCCGTTCACGCTGACCTTCATCGCGTACCTGATGCCCGATCAGGAGCTGATGGAATACATGTGTGAGGAGAACAACCAGGACAAGCACTTCATCGAGGGTCCTGCCGCGCCAGGCCTGGCGCCGGCGAAGTGACGCGTGGGCGCGGTTCTCGCGCCCACGGCCCCATGCTTACCGCACTCGTTCGAGCTGCCCGCGCGCCACACCGCCGGGGTTCAGCGTCGAATGGGTATTGAAGTAGAACCCTGCCGGGTTGTTGATGATCGCCTGTGCCGTCACGGGATCGACGGTGACCACCGGTGACTCATATACAACGTTGCCCCCGGAGACGACCGCGGGCCTGGCGGCGGAGAGGGTGGAGTTCACGGTGACGGGACCGTTGACGCCGAACGCTCCGGGGTGGATATGTGCTCCCACGACGGTCGTCCCCTCGGGAAAGCGGGTGAGGTCGAAGTAGAACTGCGCGGTCGCCGCGGTGATCGCATCCCCCGCGCCGCGCGTCACGTTCATCTGGACCTGCACCGAGCCGAAGCCTGACTGCTCGGCGTTGCTGACGGGCGGCACCTCGTTGGCCGGCCTGAGCACGGCGCTGAAGATAAGGGGCGCGCTCGAGGGCCCCGTGGTGGAATCGTCGTCACCACAGCCAGTAAGGAACAGGGCCGGGAGAAGGATGATGCTCGCGAGAGAGGAGATACGTCGCCGGTTGGTCATGTCGGCGTGGCGCGCAAACATGCTGCCGGGCGCCAGCGCGATTTTTCTGTGGTTTTTCGTGGTCGAGCCGGGTGTTCGCGCTTTCGAGATTCCAGACAGCTTTCGCGAATCGTAAGGGGCGTCGGGATTCAAGACCGGCCTGGGCGGGCCGATTCTCCCCCTGTGAAGACTTCCAGACTGATTGTCCTCGGCACCCTGCTCAGCCTGGGTGGAATGGCCCTTCCGCACGCGGAGGAACCGGTGGTCCGGGTGGCCACCTCACGCGACGCGCTCGCCATGCTCAAGCTTGGCAACGACCGGTTCGCGCGCAACGCGTCCACGCCCGTGTCGCTCAGCCCGCACACGCGCATGGGGTTGACCAAGGGTCAGCAGCCCTTCGCGATGGTGCTGTCGTGCGCCGACTCGCGGGTGCCGCCGGAATACATTTTCAACGCCGGCCTCGGTGAGCTGTTCGTCGTCCGGGCCGCCGGCGAGGTCGTCGATCGCTCCATCATGGCGACCCTCGAGTACGGCGCCGAGCACCTGCACATCCCGCTGCTCGTCGTGCTGGGCCACGAATCGTGCGGCGCCGTGAAGGCAGTCGTCGACGGGGCACACGTCGAAGGGCCGAATCTCGAATACATGGTGAAGGCGATCAAGGCGGCGAGCCGCCGCACGCCTTCGGAGAAGGTGGAGTTGAGGAGCGCGATTCTCGGCAACGTCGAGCAGGTGATCAACGACGCGCTGGCCGGCAGCGAGATCCTGCGGCATGCCGTGCAGGGCGGGTCGATGCAGGTGGTCGGCGGCTACTACGAGCTCGCCAGCGGACGCGTGCTGTTCTCGGAGCCGATCACCTCGGCGCCGTCAACGCTCGCGCGGAAGTAACGCCATGCGCCGCGCACTTTGTCTCGTCGTCATGTTCCTCGCCGGCGCCGAGGTCGTTGCGCAGTCGCACGACAAGCCTGCTGCGCATCCAGCGCCCGCGAAGGCGCCGTCACCCGCGCACGCAGCCCCGGCTGCACCCGTAAAGACGGCGCCAGCGGCACACGCGGCCGCGCCGGCGAAGGCAGCGCTCGCAAAGGCGGCGCCCGCAACGCACGCCGCCGCTGCGCCCGCGAAGGCCGCGCCGGCTGCCCACGCTGCTCCAGCGACGGCCGCGCCGGCTCCACACGTTGCTCCCACGAAAGCGACACCCTCGGCGCACGGCGCTGCGGCCGCGCCGGCGAAGCCGTCTCCGGCCGCACATGCCGCGCCCGCGAAGCTGGCGCCGTCTGCGCATGCTGCTCCGGCCAAGGCCGCGCCGGCACTGGGCGGGAGCGACGCGGATCTGATTCGCGTTGCGAAGGCGATCGCGGCCGCTGTTGCCCCGAGTCAACCCGGGAGTTCGTCCGCTCACTCCGGGGATTCGTCCGCTACGCCCCGGCCGGTGCGGCGGCCGCCGCCGGCGCGTGCGCTCCCGCGCTACGCGGTGCGGTGGCCGTCTGGCGACATCCACTGGAGCGTTCCCTGGCCCGCGGCGCCCGAGGGATTCACCCTCTCATGGCCTGCCCAGGGAGAAGACACGGTCGCCCTGCAGTCTCAGAACTAGCCATCCTTCGGCGTACCCGTCGCGGCATGCTGTTCCCGGCGGTTCGGGCTACAATCTTGCCGAAGTGAGGGTACTGCGATGACGCGACGTACTGTGTTGGCCCTGTCGTTCGGCGTGTTCTTCTGTACCGTCTCCGTTGTTGCCCACCACAGTGCGGCCGCTGCCTACGACACCGCAAACAAGATCACGCTGCAAGGAAAAGTCACGAAGGTCGAGTGGAAGAACCCGCACGTCTTCTATTACCTCGACGTGGCTGACGCGTCGGGTGCCGTGACCAACTGGTCGATCGAAGCGTCCACTCCCAATCAGCTGTATCGGAATGGCTGGAGGAAGGACGACGTGAAGCTGGGAGACGCGGTGACTGTGACCGGCTCATCGCCGGCGAGAAACCGGTTGCCGAAGGCATACGGCGGCATCCTGACCCTGGCGGATGGCCGCAAGGTGTTCAGCGGCTCCGCGGCGACCGACCAGTAGCCCGCCTTCGCCGCTTCGTCGGCTTCGGCGTGGCAGGCGCTTACTTCGGAAACGTCGGCGGGTTCTTGTGCTCCGGTCCCGCCAGGCCCTGCAGCGCATCGCCCAGTGATCGTTCGTTGTCGGCGCACCGCGCCGGCATCAGGCGGATGTCTTTCGCCATCCGGCGCGCGTTGCGCCCGTAGGTGAACGGCTTGGTGAAAAACACCGGATCGTCGATGGTGACGGTCAGGCGGATCGTATCCGGGCCGGTCTTCTGGAACCGCTCGGTGATGCGCAGCTTGTCGCTGTGCTCGAACCCGTCGGTGTCCAGCCAGGTCTCCTCCCTCATCCCGATCGTGTCGACGACCAGGGTGTCACCCTCCCACCTGCCGACGGAATGCCCCATCCACTCCGGATAGTCGAGGATGTCTTCCGGGTGCTTCCGTCCGTCCGTGTAGATCATCCGGTAGTCGATGTGCTCGGTGATGATGGCGATCACCCCTGGCGTCTGGACGATCTGGAAGGGATTGGTTGACTGCAACCCTCGCGTCGGGCCGTAGGGAAGGCACTTGTAGGACGGCGAGTTCGCCATGTCCACCTTGCGATATCTCTCGGCTCCGTAGGGCGTGAGCGAAATGTCCTGGCCGGGCAGGAGCACCGCGGTGATATCGGGCGCCGGCGCAATCCAGATGCCCGTGAAGTCCGGACGCGACTGCGCGGCTGCGGGGGTACTCGCTGCGACCAGCGCGAGGAGGAGGACGGCGGGCATTCTTCCCATGTGGTGCCGCATTATTTGAACGGCCCGCTCGCGATGTCAAGGCGGCGTCGAGCCGCAGCGCAGGTGTATAGTTCACGGCCATGAGCACATACATCTCACGGACGCTTGTCGCCATCGCGACGCTGTCGGTTCTCTGGCTGGCAAGCGCCCCCGTCAGCGCGCAGGGCTGGCGCCCGCCGACCGACGCTGAACGCTGCCCGTCGAAATGGGGGGCTGGCGACGAGCGGGGGACCGCGAACCTGATGAAGCCGGAAGTAGTCCTCCGGGCCGCGCGGTTGATCACCAGAGGCGAGGTCATCGAGCTGGCGCACCCCCTGTTCGCCGGGATGCCCTTCTACGGGGAACGCGTCTTCAGCCAGCAGTTGAAGAGGACCAACGGGCCGCTCGGATCGAATACCCGCAATTCGAACGAGGAGATGGTGACGACCGAGCTCGGACAGGTGGGCACGCAGATCGACGGCTTCGGCCATCAGTCCATCGGCAACGGGCTCTACAACTGCGTCGAGATGGACAAGGTCGCCACCCGAAGCGGCTTTTCAAAACTCGGGATCGAGAAGGCGGGTGGCCTGTTCACGCGCGGCGTCCTGATCGACGTGGCGGCGCTGCGCGGCGTCGAGATGCTCGGCGATCAGTACGAAATCACAGCCCAGGATCTGCAGGATGCGCTGAAGCGCCAGAAGCTGACGCTCGAGACCGGCGACGCGGTCATCGTCAATACGGGGTTCGGACGCCTGTGGGGCAAGGACGACGTCCGCTACTACCGAACGCAGCCGGGCCTGGGCATCGGCGCCGCCGAGTGGCTGGTGCGGCAGAATCCGATGATCGTCGGCTCCGACAGCTGCTGCGTCGAGGTCAATCCCAATCCCGATCCCAAGCTCAGTTCGCCCGTGCATCAGATCCTGCTGGTGGCGAACGGGATCTATTTGATTGAAAGTCTCAAGCTCGATGAACTCCTGGCGAAGGGCATCCACGAATTCGCGTTCATCGTCGAGCCGCTGAAGCTCAGAGGCGCGACCGGTTCCTCGGTGGCGCCGATCGCGGTGCGCTGACCGTGGCTCCGGCTATGATTCCAGCGACGACCAGATGGAGATACAGATGAAAACGTTGTCCATGCTCACCGCATGCCTGGCCCTGTCGGTCATGGCGCCGTCGGTAGCGATCGCACAGCACGGCTTGCCCGGCGGCACGCCGATGACCTTCTTCGTGACCAGCACGTCGATTGGCGATGGCGGCAATCTGGGCGGGCTGGCCGGCGCCGATGCGTTCTGTCAGGGTCTCGCCGCGAAGGTAGGCGCGGGCGGCCGGACGTGGCGCGCATACCTCAGCACGCAGGCGCGGCCCGGGCAGCCGGCCGTCAACGCGCGCGATCGAATCGGCAGGGGCCCGTGGCACAACTTCGAAGGCGTCATGGTCGCCCGCGACGTCGCGCACCTGCACGGAGACACGCTGGACCTCGCGCGGCTTGGGAACAACCTTCATAAGCGTACCGGCCTGACCGAGCAGGGCCAGATCGTCCCAGGCCTGAACGACTACAAGCAGCCCAACGACGGCGTCTGGGAGCACGTGAAGACGACGCCCTACAGCAACCGGCACGAGGTGTTGACCGGCTCGCACCTTGACGGGCGCGCGTATCCGGCCGGCCTCGACTACACCTGCGACAACTGGACGAGCAACAAGGATCCTGGTCCGGGACAACGAGGCATGGGCGAGGGCCCCGGCAAGCCGAACGTGCAGATAGGATTCCCCGATCGAAACGGCGGCGGCAACGGCTCCTGGAATTCCTCGCACGGCACCAACGGCTGCAGCCAGACCGCGCTGGTCATGACCCATGGCATCGGCATGCTCTATTGCTTCGCGGCGAACTGAGAACACTCATGACACACATCGCCCATTGGATAGTCATCAGCGCAGTCGTCGTCCTGGCGCACTCCGGGCCGGCGCTCGCGCAGGGCTCACAGCCGATGCCCACGTCGGAAAACATCCCCTCGAGCCTGATGACGTTCTTCGTCACCAGTGAGCCGATCGGCAACGGCGGGAATCTTGGCGGGCTGGCAGGTGCGGATGCGCACTGCTCGAAGCTCGCGTCAGCGGCTGGGGCAGGCGGGAAGACGTGGCGCGCCTATCTCAGCACCCAGGCACGCCCTGGCCAGCCAGCGGTCAACGCGCGGGATCGTATCGGCAACGGTCCGTGGTTCCATCCGAAAGAGAGGCTCCTGGACTACCTGAATCGCCGGCTGAGCCGGCCGATCGTCGGTTCTCAGATTCATGGGGACACGCTGGCCGAAGCGCAGCGCGGCAGCAACCTGACGAAGGAGTTTGCGCTGACCGAAAAGGGCGAGCTCATAAACGGGACCGATGACCCGTTGCCGACGCGTCACGACATGCTGACTGGCACCCAGCCCGATGGACGCGCGTTTACCGGTACCGCGGACCGCACGTGCAACAACTGGACGAGCAACGGCGCGGGCGCCGCGCAGGTTGGCCACTCCGATCGCGTCGGCTACGGGAACCAGTCGTGGAACTCGTCGCACGCCACGGCCGGCTGCAGCCAGACCGATCTCGTCGCCTCGGGAGGCGTCGGGTTGTTCTACTGCTTCGCCGTGAACTAGCCGGAAAACAGGGACGCTACTTGAAGCTGGCCGCCCCCTGAAACCCAGAGGCGTCGGCGAGTTGGGCCAGGCTCAACACCTCCCCGACACTCGCTGCCCGGCCATCGATGATCCACGTCGGATAGCTCTGCACGCCGGCCCTGGTGCAGGACGGCGCCTGCGGGGCATTGCGTCCCGCGGGGCTGCATTCGATGTACGGGAGGCGGACGGCTGACGCGCCGAAGAGCGCCTTCTGTTCCTGGCAATGCGGACACCACGACGCCCCGTAGAACAAGGCGCCTTCCTCGGCCAGGTGCTCGGCCAGCGCGCGGGTCGCAGGGTCTTCCGGCCCGATGGGCTCGGCCTGCGGCGCGACGTAGTTGGCGTGGAGCAGCAGGATCACCACGGCCGCGAGCGCGCCGCGGCCGGCAATCAGGCCCGCCCAGGAGCGGTGGGCCATCGCCGGCGGACGTTGCCACACCACCAGCGCCAGCGCCGTCGTCAAGAGCGCGAGCGACGTGAGGCAGTACGGGCACGCGGACTCGAGAATCGTCAGCGACACCACCGTTAGGTAGACGCTGTAGCAGACCCCGAAAAATGCGGCGGTCCAGGCATAGGACCAGTGCGTATCTTCCCGGCGCACGAACGCGATGGCTGCGAGCCCGGCATAGGCCAACAGTCCCCAGAGGGCCGTCGGCAGGCCGAGCAGGGTCGCCCAGCGGCTGGTGAGGACGGCGTCGCATCCGCCGCCGGCTGAACATCCCTGCACCGCGCTGCCGGTGAATGCCGTGAAGGACAAGTACCCCGTCAGCAGCAGGCCCAGGATGCTCACTGCCAGGAGCGGCCAATTCGGCCCGTCCCGGAGTGCGTGAGTCTCGGACCGGGTCTTCGACCCTCGTTGTGTTTTCGGTTTTTTGCTCATGCTCGCTCCGCGGATATTACCTTCTATCGTATCCGGGAGAGGTAGGACGCCTGGCGGTTCCGGGCACGGCCACGCGGCCGCGCCCGGAGGCGAATGATCAACGTCTAGCCGGCGATGGTAACGGTGGCCGTCGCCGACGCGCCCACGTCGTAGGCGGCACCGTCAGTCACGGTCAGGATCACTGTTTCGCTACCTTCGGCATCTCCGTCGGCTGACGGCATCACGACTCGATCGGTTGTGGCATGTTCCGCCAGGAACGTGACGGTGAGCGCGAGGGTCTGGTAGTCCGTGCCGTTCACGGCCGTGCCCGTCAGCGTGTAGCTCACCGTCAATGGCGAGGTGGTGCTGCCGGTGCGGGTGAAGCGAAACGTCCCGGGGTCAGCAGCGGTCTCAGAGGCGGATGCGTCGAACGCAGCCACGGTGACCACCGGCACCACCACCGGCACCACCTCCTCGTCTTCATCCTCGTCTGCGTCGTCTCCGTGTCCGGAGTTCTGCAGCTTGACTTCGCTGGCCTCGAGCACCCCGTCGTGCAGGCGCCCCTTGATGTGCACGCGGTCGCCGATCCGCAACTCGGAGAACGCCACCGCGCGCGAGCCGTGGCGAATCACGGTACCGTCGGGCACGACCACGTCGTGACCGTTCACCGTGACCGACCGCCCCGAGATGGCGGCGATCACACCCTCGATCTGGATCGTGCGGGTAACGGGACTGGCCGGCGGTTCGGGGCTGTCCGGTGACGTGGTGGGCGGTACCGGAGCCGGTTCCGGCTTGCCCTTGTCGTCCGGCTTGCCCTTGTCGTCGGGCTTGCCCTTGTCGTCGGGCTTGCCCTTGTCGTCCGGCTTGCCCTTGTCGTTCGGTTTGCCGTTGGCCTGGACGTTGACCGCGGCCGCATCCGAAACGCCACCGTCTTCGTCGAATGCCACGCTGGCACCCGCAAACGCCGACGGCCCGGTCGGATTCAGCGATTGCGGCGAGGTTCCGCACGCCGCGGTGAGCAGTACAGCCAACAGGCCCAGCGGCCTGACCTTCTTCAATCTGGACATTCGTGACTCCTGGGTACGACGGGGGTATGACCTTGACGCCCTCCAAAGTGCAAAGCGACCGCCGTGATGGCATCTCACGACAGAGACGCTGTAACTGCCGACGTGTGTGGCAGTTAGAAGGATTGCGCCAGGTGGGGTGGGGGATTCGAGGGGGAGGGAGCTGACGGATTGTGGTTGGCGAGTTTCAGACCTGTCAGGACGGGGGGGGTCACCATCAGGCGCCCTGGTCGGTTTCGCCGCCGGTGCGAGGCCGAGTCCTCGGGGCGGACTCGGCTCCGGGTGGCTCGCTGAAAGGCTCCACCGGGATGCGCTCGTAGCGCACCTCGAGGATCTGCAGTTCCTCCGTCGTGCCGGGCGCGCGAAGGATCACCGAGTCGCCCGGTCCTGACTTCATCAACGCGCGCGCCAGTGGCGACTTCCAGCTGATGTGGTTGCGATCCAGATCGACCTCGTCGAGGCCGACGACGCGCACGACCTTCTCCGTGCCAGCGGCGTTGGCGTAGCGCACGGTCGCCCCGAAGAAGACCTGCGTCGCCGTCCGGCCCGCTCTCGGGGCTTCCGGGTCCACTACTTCCGCGGCATCGATTCGTTTGGTGAGAAAACGAATCCGCCGATCGATCTCGCGGAGCCGGCGCTTCCCGTACTGATAGTCGGCGTTCTCGCTGCGATCGCCGTTGCTCGCCGCCCACGCCACTACCTTGGTCACCGCCGGCCGTTCCCTGGTGAGCAGAAACCGCCGCTCGTCGTTGAGCCGCTGCAGGCCGCTCGGGGTGACGTAGTTCTTGACTCCCACCAGCTCGGCGTGCGCCGCCTCTTCAGCGGCGTGGTCGTGCTCGTGCTCGTCCCCCTCGCCGTCGGATTCCTTCGTGAACGCCTTGCTCATGCAGTTTCCAATTCAATCACAGCGCCACAGGGTAATATCCACCTCTCGCACACCATTTTCATCAAATGAGGGTGAGCATATGAGGGCACGGATCGTTTGGATCGTCCTGATCGCGGCTTTTCTCAGTCCCTTCCTCGCCCAGGCTCAAGACGGGACCCTCGTTCTGGAGGGCGGGACCCTCATCGACGGAACCGGGCGAAGTCCAATCAGAGACGCCGTGATCGTGATCGAAGGGTCACGGATCAAGGCGGTCGGGTCGAGAGGACAGGTACGGTACCCCGCCAACGCACGGGTCATCAGGACCGATGGGAGAACGCTGCTTCCCGGGCTGGTCGATCCCCACGTTCACATTCGGGATTACATGCCGCCGATGTTCCTGCGGTACGGGGTGACGACGGTTGCGGACACTCACGATCCCACGGAGTGGAGCCTCGCGCAGAGGGATGCCATCAACAGCGGCAGAATCCGGGGCCCGAGAACATTCGTGTCCGGAGAGAGGGCGGCCAACACCCGTGAAGGCAATCCTCCCAGTATTCCTCTGCAGACGGTGGACGAGGCCAGGGCGTATGTGAGGAAGCTCGTCGCCATGGGTGTGGACCTGATCAAGGTGGACTCGAGCATCTCGTACGACCAGCTACGCGCAGTAATCGAGGAGGCCACGGCGGCTGGACGAGTGGTGGTCGGACATTCGCAGAACATCCGCAAGGCGGCTGAAGTCGGCCTCAAGTACATGGAACACACCAACACCCTGACGGAGGCGATCCTCGAAGCGATGGGGCGGACCGCGAGGGTGACGTCCGATCAGCGCGGAGCAGACATCGCGTTGATGGATACGACGCTGTTCCCCCCGCTGATCGCCTTCATGGTCAAGCAGGGTGTCTACGTGAATCCCACGCTGGCGGCGCAGTGGAGAAGCTCCACTCCCCGAGGACCGGAGTGGGCGGCGGCGGCGCAGATCGTACGAGACCCAGGACTCGCCTTCGTGCCCGCCGACGTTCGCGAATCCTGGACCAGGCCGGACAGCCGCGCACCGAACCGCGAGGGATACGCGAAGATGGCGGAGTTTATCCGCAAGTATGCCGAGGCCGGCGGCAAGGTCGTGAGCGCGACGGATGCCGGATTCATGCCGGGGCTCAGCATGCACTACGAGATGCAGATGGTCTCGGATATCGGTGTGCCCCCGATGAAGGTCATTCAAGGGGCGACTCTCTGGGCCGCGGAGTCGATTGGACAGGCGAAGAACCTTGGCAGCGTCGAGCCGGGCAAGCTGGCCGACATCCTGGTGGTCGAGGGAGATCCGCTCGACGACATCGCGACGACCAAGAACGTCCGCATGGTGATCAAGGACGGTCAGGTGCTGGACACGACCTACGATCCACGCTTCGTCAATCCTCTCCCGCGGCCGGTTGACTAGGGTTTACGTCCTGAATCAGGGGCAGTGGGCGCCACCTGTTCGGATCGTGCCCTGCCGGCGTTATATTCACCAGAGGCCCGGATCCGGCCGTCGGATCCTCAACAAGGTCCAGGAGGTTCAGTAATGGCGATTGCAGCGTTGGCGAGAGCGTCGATGATCGGGCTCGTGGTATCCGCGCTCTCGGTCTCGATGGCGGCGGCCCAGCAGTCTGCGGCGGGGGAGACCTGGGAAATCACGATGCAGATGACGGCGGCGGGCATGAGCATGCCCGCGCGAACCGTGACCTCTTGCCAGGCGAAGGGCGCCGAGCGCGCCGCACCCCAGATGCCCGACGAGACCTGCACGATCACCGAGGCGCAGATGGCTGGCTCGCGCATGACCTTCAAGGTGACGTGCACGCAGCCCGAGCCGATGACCGGGACCGGCGAGATGACGTGGGATGGCCAGAACTCCTACTCGGGCACGATGACGATGACCTCGCCCGAGGGGACCATGGCGATGAAGACGTCTGGCAAGCGCGTCGGCACGGCGTGCGACCCCGGAGCGGACGATCGGCGAATCGAGGCACTGGTGGAGAAGGGCAATGCCCAGATGGACAAGTTCGCCGGCATGCAGGAAGCGCAACTGGCGACGGCGTGCGCCGACTCGGCGACCCAGGGCAACCCCGCACTGTTTTCAGGCGCAAAGCCGGTCTGCGCGAACTCGGCGGTCTTCTGCCAGAACCTCCGAACCGAGGCCGGCTTCGCCAGGACGGGAAGCCTGGGTGGGGACGTGTTGCTCAAACAGGCGGGTGATGTGTGCGGCGTCAATCCCGCATCGCTGCGCGCAGATCTCTGCGGCACGGCCCTGAAGAACGAATCGCTGACCTTCCTGAGCAGTTCGTGCCCTGAGCAGTCGAAGGTTGTCGTGCAGCGGGAGTGCGCCGGCCGGAAGTTCACGTCGGACGTGAGCGCCAGGTATCAGACCTTCTGCGCCGCGTCCTTTGCGGCGACGCTTGCAGCGGACGAAGCCGCACCGGCTCCCCAACCACGGCCAAGCCCGCTCCTCCGACGCCTGCGGACGTCAAGGGTGGGGCCGTCGAGGGTGCAAAGCGCAGGCTCGGGGGGCTGATCCGCCGATAGGCGGAGGCCTGTGCGGCTCGGCGCGCTGCTCGTCCTGTTGGCACTCGCGCCCATTGCGGCGGCGCAGCCGTCGCCGACGGATGCCTATCCCAAGGCCGCAGCGGCCTACCTCGTCGCGGTGGACGGGCGAGTGATCTGGGAACGTGCCGCCGACCTGCCCAGGGCACCGGCGTCGCTGACGAAGATCATGACCGCGCTCGTGTTGATCGACCACGGCTTCGAGCCAGGGGCCGTGGTGAGCATCAGCCGTCGCGCGGCGGCGATCGGTGGCGCCCAACTCGGGCTGCGTTCGGGGCAGAAGATGACTGCCGGCGATCTCTTCACGGCGATGCTCGTGCGGTCGGCCAACGACGCGTGCACGGCGCTCGCCGAGTACGGCGCGGGCACCGTCGAGGCTTTCGTCGGGCGCATGAACGAGCGCGCCGCCCGCATGGGCCTCTCGGCGACGCACTTCGCGAATCCCTGCGGCCTCGACGCGCCACGACACCAGTCGTCGGCGCGGGATCTGTTCCACCTGACCGAGGTCGCGCTGGCCCTGCCCCTCTTTACCAAGACGGTCTCCCTTGAACGCGCGCGGATCCGCGTC
Organism: Acidobacteriota bacterium; assembly: GCA_947465645.1. The sequence goes on from CANIBQ010000050.1 coordinate 32,285, forward strand.
ATCGGCGGACCGGTATTTTCGCTCGAAAGCTCGAACGCGTTGCTCGGGCGGGTCCCCGGGGTATTCGGTGTGAAGACCGGCTTCACCAGCGCTGCGGGGAACTCCGTGATCGCCGCCGCCGATCGCGGCGGCACCCGGGTCATCGCCGTGCTCCTCGACTCGCCGGACCGCTGGTGGGCGATGGCGGCACTGGTCGAGAAGGCATTCGAAACAGCCGGCACGGCCCGGTGACCGAACGCCCTGCTCCCTACGTGTGGCTGGTCGTGGCCGCCGTTGCCGCGGCGTACGCCAACGCCCTTGGCGCCTCCTTTCAGTTCGACGACTGGAACGTCGTTGTTCGAGACGCGCGCGTGCAATCGCTCGCGGCGTGGTGGCACTCGATGCCCGGGATCCGCCCGCTCCTGAAGCTGAGCTACGCCGCGAACCACGCAAGTGGCACGGACCTGTTCGGCTTCCACGCCGTGAACGTCGTGATCCACGCGGCTAACTCGGTCCTGGTGCTGGCGCTCCTGGCCCGCCTGGCCAGGCGCGATGGTCTGAGCCCAGACAGCTCGCGCCTCGCCGCTCTGACGGGTGCGCTGATCTTTGCGCTTCATCCAGTCCAGACCGAAGCGGTGACGTATGTGTCAGGCCGCTCCTCGTCGCTGTCCGCGCTGTTCGCGCTCGGAAGCGTGCTTGCGGCGATCGACGGGTTGGAGAAGGGCCGCCGGGCGCTGCTCTTCGGGTTGTCGCCGGCGCTCTTCGCGTGCGCGCTTGGCGTCAAGGAGATCGCAGTGGCGGTGCCGGCCGCCATTCTGCTGTGGTGCGCCACGGACTGTCGGACGCCGCTCCGCCTGGGCGCGGCGGTGCGGGCCGTGAGCGGCCACCTGGCGGTGCTCGCGCTCGTCGGCGGGTTGGTCGCCGTCAGCCCAACGTATCGGAGTCTCGCCGCGAGGAGCCTCGAACTGCGCGCTCCGGTAGAAAACCTGCTGGTCCAGGTCAACGGCGTGAGCTACCTCGCGGGCCAGCTCGTACGATTCGATCGCCTGAACGCCGACCCGATGGTTGCGGGGGCCGTGGCCTGGTCACCCATCTTCGCGCTCAAGCTCGTCGCTGTGTTGAGCGTCCTCGCGCTTGGAATGATGACGCTGCGCACGCGACCGGCGCTGGCCTTCGGCATCCTCTGGTTCGTTGTGTGGCTCCTGCCGACCAATTCGCTCATCGCGCGGCTCGATGTGGCCAACGACCGGCAGGTGTACCTCGCGCTCGCCGGCCCCGCATGGCTGGTCGGGCGGTGGGTCGCCGCGATTCCCGTGCGCAGGCACGTCGTGATCCCGGTCGTGACAGCCGCCGCATGCCTGCTCGGCGTGGTGACCGTGGATCGCAACCGTCTCTACGCTGACGAAGTGCGGTTCTGGGAAGATGTCGTGCGCAAGACTCCCGGGAACGCCCGTGCGCTGAACAACCTGGGGTACGCGTATGCGCTGGCCTGTCGGACGGAGGACGCGGATGCGGCGTTCGTGCTGGCCATCGATCTTGACCCGGCTGACCTCAAGGGGGTGGCGAACCTGACGCTCCTGCGCGAGGGGACACTACTTCCGCCCGAAGACTCCCGCTGCGTCGGGGGGTAGGTGTGTCCGCTAGCCGGAGCCACTCCCATCGACCACCCGCATCAGAACCCGTACTTCACGCCGAGTTGAATGATGCGCGGGGAGCCCGCCTGTGTCGTGACGCGGCCAAACGTCCCGGCGTTGAAATTCGCCTGCCACCCGCCGGCCGTCAGCTCGGTGCCGGGGATGCCCCAGTTGAACGTGTTGAGCACGTTGAACGCCTCGAGCCGCAGCTCGAGCGTCTGCGTGGCGACGACCTGAATCTGCCGTGAGAGCGAGAGGTCGGCGTTCCAGTAGTTCGGGCCGACCAGCGCATTCCGCATCAGGTTGCCGAACGTCCCCGGGTCAGGCTGGGAGAATGCCGCGCGGTTGAAATACTGGTTCAGCGTCCGCGGACTCGCATAGTAGTCGTCGCTCACCTGGTTGACGCGCTGGTTCCGCTGCCCGTTGAGCGCGTTGTCGCGCCCGGTGATCAGGTCGATGCGGGTCCCCGACTGGATGGTGACGATGCCCGACACGCGCCAGCCGGACACCAGCAGGCGCATCGGCCCCTCGAGGTCCGGCGATTCGGCGCCGAGGGTCACGCTCCCCAGGTGAGTGCGATCCTGATCGCAGTAGCCCTTGTCGAACTCGGGATCGTCAGGGTTCGTGTACCCGGCGGCGACCTGGCCGAACGTGGTTGGCGTCTTCGTCCCCATGCAGCGCGACCAGGTGTAATTGCCGTTCACGCTGAGGCCGCGCGCCGACCGGCGTTGCACGGACAGCTTCAGGCCCCTGTACTGCTGCCACCCGATGTCATCGTTCAGATCGAGGGTGCCGATGAACTGCGCCTGCGCCGGGTTCTCCTGGAAGAGGACACGCCGCTGGTTCAGATTGGCATTGGTGGAGCAGACCGGGTACGACCTGCCGTCGCGCAGCGTGCACGGGCCGAGGCCCATGTAAATGCCGGGGTTCCTCGGCGTCTGTGCCCACAGCCGATCGGAGTAGGAGCCCAGGTAACTCACCGCGGCGCCCCAGTTCTCGCCGATCTGCCGCTCCATCGTCACGTTCCAGTTCTGAACGCGCGGAGAGTTGATGGACGGATCCATGCTGCCGAAGGATCCAAACGGCGGGAACGCCACGTTGCGGTCGGTGACGATCGGATGGGGATCACCGCCGATGTGGCCGTACGGATCGTCCAGCCGTCCCGGCGGATCGGTGATGAGCGAACGGTTGCCGAACGGCGGCGCCGACGAGTTGATGTTGTGATATTCGCCCGACATGAAGTCGTAGGCGAGCGCATACGACGCGCGCAACGAGGTTCGCGCGTCACCGGTGAGATTCCACGCCACGCCAACCCGCGGCGAGAAGTTGGTCCACTGCTTGTGCAGCCCTGTCTGTCCGGTCGGGAATCCCTCGTCGCCCGGATACAGCATGCCCGCCGGCGCGTTCAGGAACACCTTGCTCTTGATGCCGCGCTGGAAATTCTCGTCGTTGAAGATGTACACCGCGTTGTTTTCGACGCTCGTGCCCAGATACGGCTCCCATCGCAGCCCCAGGTTCAGCGTCACCCGGTCGGACGCCCGCCAGGTGTCCTGTCCATAGAACCCGACGTAATAGCCGTGCACGGGATTGTTCTGCTGTGCGCCGTGCTCCACGCTGGTGACGCGGCCAAGGAGCAGATCGGCGAGCGCCAGGCCTGTGGCGCTGCCGTCGAAGAGCCAGATGCCGGCGGCCCGGGACGCCGTCTGGTAGAGCCCGTTGAAGTACGCGAGGTTGCCCCCGGCCCCGAACTGATGGCGGCCACGCACGAGCGTCACGTCGTCGCCGACCTGGTAAAAGTTGTTCCGGAGGAACGCGGGGGTCGAGGCGCCGGGCACTTCGAAGGCCGGCAGGACCTGGATCGGCATCACGCCGGGCACATAGGGGTGCAGCTTGATCCCGAGATCGGTCGGAGAGAAGAACGGCGGTCCGTACCGGTTCACCGTCGTCCGGTTGTACGCCAGGCGAACGGAGTTGACCATCGCGGACCCAAGCACCCACGTATCGCCGAGCGTCAGCGCGTGAGCGAGGTTATCGAGGCCCGGATTGCCTGCCTTGAGCACGTTGTCCGATCCGCCCTGGTAGGCCGGCGGCTTCTTGATGAAGGTCGCCATGTACCGCCCGAACACGGAGTGGTCAGGGGTCACCTGGAAATCGACTCGCCCGACACCCTGCCCCTCGGTGCTGTCGTCGCTCGTTTCGAAGGTGATCTGGCCGCAGGGATCCGTGGTGGCGGGCAGGCGGCGGGCGAGATTCATCCCCGCGGGACTGAAACGTGCGGGATCGATGCGGTTGTTGACGAATCCGCCGCCCAGGTTGATCGCCCTGCCGCCGGTGCACGCCGGTGAGGCAATGGCCGTAAAGTCGCCGGCCAGCATCGCGGGCGTCGGGACGAAGGCAATCTGCCCCGCCGGCCGGAACTTGAGCGCGGTTCCCTGGTAGGCGCCGAAGAAGAACAGTTTGTCGCGCACAACCGGGCCGCCAAGCGTTCCGCCGAACTGATTCCGCAGCAAGCCGTCGTCCTGGCGTTTGCCGTCCGGTCCGATCCTCGCGAACGGGCTCTTCGCGTTGAGCGAGCGGTGGCGCAGGAACTCGAACGCGTTGCCGTGAAGCGTGTTGGTGCCCGATTTGGTGATGGCGTTCACCGACGCGGAGGCGTGCATACCGTTCTGCGCGGAGAGGCCGCTCGTGGCGACGCGGAATTCCTGCAGCGCGTCGGGAAACGGCATCGGCAGGTTCACATTGCTCTGCGGGCTGTTGTGTACGGCGCCGTCCAGCAGGTACCCGACGCCGGTGGGCAACCCGCCCGCAACGGAGATCGTCACGCCACCAGGGAAGTTCCGGCTGCCGACCGCGCCGGTCTGCACCGCCGCGCCGGCCAGCACGATCAGGTCGGTGACCTGACGTCCCTGGAGCGGCAGCTCGACGATGCGCTCGTTGTCGATCACCT
>CANIBQ010000051.1 GCA_947465645.1 Acidobacteriota bacterium
CGAGGAGAAACCGGTTGCCCTGGAAGAAGGACCGGACGTTCCGGCGCAGCGTCAGCGTCGAGGCCGGATCCTCGTCCTTGACGCGCAGCACGTCGGTGACGGTGTGCTCCTCGCTGACCAACGCGCCGAAGCGCGAGGCATCGACCCCCTCGTGCACCTCCACGCGGCTCGCACGTTCGCTGCCGGTGATGTTCTCGGCAAATTCGAGGGCCGTCAGTCCTGTGAGGTTGTCGCGTTGCAGCACCGCTTCGAGCGATGCGAGCCAGGCGACCGTCTCGGGAAGGAGCTGGCCGGTCGGCTCCGCTGGACACAACTCGTGGGTACCTTCCCGGTAGAAGCCCAGTCGTCTATCTCGGGCATGGAGCCGCGCGCGCATCCGATAGCCGCGCTCGGGAGAGCCAATCATGATGGGGAGCGACGCCAGCGGAATGCGGCCGATCCGTCCGAAGCCGTCCTGGACGATCTCCGCCTTCAGCGTGAGCTGCCGCTCGTACTCCACGTGCGCGAGGACGTTGCCGCCGCAGCGCCAGTCGGCTCCCGCAACGCGCCGATCGGGCGACGGCGACAGCACCTCGATCGTCTCCGCATACAGCACGCTCCGGGTCGAGCGCTCGACGCGCGCGTGGATCCGCTCGCCTGGAATCGCGCCCCAGACGAGCACCACCTGTCCCTTGTGGCGCGCCAGCATCCGTCCGCCGGCCGCCGGCTTCTCGACGTCGAGCGCAAGGATGGATCCGGGTTCGATCATTGGAAGGCCATGACTGGAAGCCGCAGGCGTTCGCGAACGAGCCGGTTGACAGCCGCGTCGCGCGACTGCGCGTACGCGTCCGCCGGCATGCGTGCCCGGAAGGGCGCCAGCTCGCGGTCGGCCTCGGCCATCAGCTCCCGCAGCATGTCGGCGCCGCAGTCGTCTCGCGCGGTGGTGATGAGGTGGTCATCCAGCACGCGAAGCCGTTCGACACACGCCTGCCGTGCGTCTCCCCGCAGGCTCTTCGCCGCGCCGCGGGCGACATCGAGCTCGCGAATGAGCTCCTCGAGGAGCGCATCCAGCGGCCGACCGTCGCCCGCACGCAGCGCCGTCAGCCGCGCGACGACCCGCTCGAGGTGCGCCGGCAACGAGGGATGGCGCGCCTGGTGCTCGCTCCCTTCGGCGTCCGGCAACGCCACACCGACCGCACGGCGCCACTCGTCGAAGACGTCCAGCACGTCGGCGTCACAAAATTCGACCCGGACGGGACGGCGGCGAGGTCCCTTTGCGTAATAGCGCTCGAAGTATCGATCGATGCCGCGGCACGCCACCTTCAGCGGCACGCCCTTGGCGGCCCAGCCGAGGACCTGGTCGAACGCGGGACCGACGATCCGAATCAGGTGACCATCGTTCTTGCGACAGAGGTAGGCCTCGATCTCGCGGCAGAACTCGGCCGCTTCTAGATCCACCGCACCTCTCCCGAGATCACCCGCTCGAGGCCATCGTCGGTCCGCACGAGCAGCGCGCCGTCATCAGCGATTCCATCGGCGACACCTCGACGAGGGCCGCCGGCGTCCCACTCCACCGTCCGTCCCAGCGTGGCGGCCGATCGCGTGCGCCATGCGCCGAGCACGCCCTCGGATCGTCCCTGGCGAAGCTCCTCGTAGCGCATCGCCAGGCTCGCCAGGCATTCGGTCAGCAGCAGGCCGCGATCGACGCTGCGCCCGAGCTCCTCCTCGATCGAGGTCGCTCTGGCCGCAACCTCGGGCGGGTGCGCCGCGGGCATGATGTTGATGCCGATGCCCATGACGACGTACTTCAATCGCGGACCGTAAAGGTCCGCGCCGCCCTGAAGGTCCGGGGGGTCTCGAAGGTCCGCGCCGCCCTGCGCGGTGGTGTCGTCCTCTCCGTCATCCATCGATCCAGCTTCGGCGAGCACGCCGGCGAGCTTGCGGTCGCCAGCATAGACGTCGTTCGGCCATTTCAGGCTGGGATCGAGGCCCGTGGCCGACTGGACGGCGTCTGCCACCGCCACGCCGGCCGCGATCGTCAGGAGCGACAACGCATGGGTGGGCGGCCGCAGGATCGCCGAGATGTAGAGGCCCGCGCCAGGGGGCGATGACCATGCGCGGCCATGACGGCCGCGACCTGCCGATTGCGCCTCGGCGATCACCGCGCAGCCTTCCCTCGCCCCCCGTTCCGCGAGCGCGCCCGCCAGGTCGTTGGTCGAGGGCACGGTGGAGTACCAGAGAAACTGCTGATGCGAAAAGACGCCAAGGCGGTCACCGGCGCGGGCGAGAGGCTCGGCGAATTCCGCGGGTAGCGGCCTCGGTGCGTTCATGGCGTGCCCCGCCGGCGCCCTGGCGCAGGCGGTAGCTTGCCTCGCCGGAGCCTTGGCGCAGGCGGGTGTGTCGTGTTGTTACGCTGGCTCAATTTCGAAGCTGAGGTCGGCCGCCGCGGGCGAATGGGTGAGCGCGCCAACCGACACGTAGTCCGCACCCGTGGCCGCGAGCTCCGGCAGGCGGCCGAGCGTCACGCCGCCCGAGATTTCCGTTTTGGCCCTGCCCCGGCATCGCTTCACCGCCTCGATGATGTCGGGCGTCGACAAGTTGTCGAGCAGAATGATCTCCGCCCCGGCCTGCAGGGCTTCGTCCACCTGATCGAGCGTCTGCGCCTCGACCTCGGTGGGCATCTCGCGGTTGGCCTTGCGCATCCGCGTGACCACCGCCACGACGCCGCCGCCGAGCCGGACGTGGTTGTCCTTGATGAGAATGCCCTCGTCCAACCCGCTTCGATGGTTCACCGCCCCGCCGGCGCGCACTGCGTACTTCTCGAGCGCCCGCAGAAGCGGCGTCGTCTTCCTCGTGTCGAGCACGATGATGCGGCCGGCGGCCGCCTCGACGAACTGGCGGGTGAGGGTGGCAATGCCGCTGAGGCGTTGAAGAAAGTTGAGGGCCGTACGCTCCGCCGTCAGGAGCCCTGTCGCGTGGCCGCGATACTCCGCGACGACGGTTCCCGGCTCACAGCGGTCGCTGTCCTTGAAGTGCGTGACCACCGTCACGCTCGGGTCGAGCTGCCGGAACGCCTCGGAGGCGATCTCGATCCCCGCCAGCACGCACGGCGACTTGGCGAGGATCACCGCGTGCGCCTTCTGGTCGCGATCGATGATCGTTTCGGTGGTGACGTCGCCCCAACCGAAATCCTCGGCCAGCGCGCGGCGCACCAGCTCACGGTACATCCCCGGGTCGAGCGGCTCGAACGGCACCGCCCTCACGCGCGAGGCTCCTGGGCGGCGGCGGGCTCTTCGGCGAATCTCAGCCTGGGCTCCTCGACGGCGCCGAACTCGAGCAGGCGAATGTGCGCGGCCGCCCGAAGGTCGTTGGCCGCCGGCGCCAGGCCCTTGAACTGTTCGGGCAGCACGGCGTGCTCGATCACTGCCTTCGTGGCGCGCTTTTCAGCCGCCTTGACGCGGCGGATCTCGCCGAGCGCCTGCTGCGTCTGCAGCGCCACCTGCGCCGCATCGGTATCGGCGCCGCCAATGGAGGCGACAATCTCCTCGGTCGTCGGCCATGGCGAGGTATGGATCGAGCCTGGACGCCACCACGACCACACTTCCTCGGTGACAAACGGCAGGAACGGCGCGAACAGCCGCAGCAACGTGGACAGCGCGACCAACATGGCGCTGTTGGCCGACGCCGCGCCTTCAGGGGTGAAGTCCCCGTACCGCCGGCCCTTCACGAGCTCGAGGTAATCGTCGCAGAAAGACCAGAAGAAACGCTCCGTCTTCTCGAGCGCCCGCGAGTACTCGTACTCCTCGAAGTCTTTCGTGGCTTCATCGACGAGCAGCGACAGACTCGTCAACATCCCGCGGTCGAGCGGTTCGACGATCGCCCCCCGCGGCTCCGCCTGCAGCAGCGCAAACCGTGCGGCGTTGAGGATCTTGATGGCGAGGCGCCGCCCCACCTTCATCTGCCCTGGCTCGAACACCGTGTCTGCGCCGGGCCTGACCGACGCGGCCCAGTACCGGACGCCGTCGGACCCGTGGTCCTGCAGCAGCCCCATCGGCGTCACCACGTTGCCCTTCGACTTCGACATCTTCTTGCGGTCGGGATCGGTGATGAATCCCGAGAGCGACGCATTGGCCCATGGGAGCGACCCGTGCTCGAGGTGAGAGCGCAGGACCGTCGTGAACAGCCAGGTCCGGATGATGTCGTGCGCCTGCGGCCGCAGATCCATCGGGAAGACCCGCGCGAACAGGTCCGGATCGTCGAGCCACCCACCGGCGATCTGCGGCGTCAGCGAAGACGTCGCCCATGTGTCCATCACGTCGGGATCGCCGGCAAAGCCGTTCGGCGCGTTGCGCTGATCGGCCGTGTAGCCGTCGGGGACGTTGACCGACGGGTCGATCGGCAGTTGCGACTCGTCTGGCAGGAGCGGCCGGTCGTGGTCGACGCTCCCGTCCGCGCGAACGGGGTACCACACCGGAAACGGCACGCCGAAAAACCGCTGGCGGCTGATGCACCAGTCGCCGTTCAGGCCGTTCACCCAGTTCTCATACCGGTACCGCATGTACTCCGGGTGCCACTTCAGCTCATTGCCCCACGAGATCAACGCGTCGCGGAACTCCATCGTCTTCATGAACCACTGGCGGCTGGTGATGATCTCGAGCGGCCGGTCGCCCTTCTCATAGAATTTCACCGGGTGCGTGATCGGCCTCGCCTCGCCGACCATGTCGCCCGATTCGAGCAGCATCTCGACGATGCGCGTGCGCGCTTTGGAGGCCGACAGGTTCGCGAGCTGATCGTAGGCCTGCTGGGCGCGCGAACCGTCGCGCGATTCCCATCCGCGGGCGCCCCACGTGACCGGCCGTAAGGTCCCATTGGGCGAAATCACCGCCCGCACGGGCAGCCCGAGCTCGCGCCACCAGATCACGTCGGTGAGATCGCCGAACGTGCAGATCATCGCGATGCCGCTTCCCTTTTCAGGATCGGCGAGCGCGTGCGCGAGCACCGGCACCGGCACACCGAACAGCGGTGTGACGACGTCGGCATTGAACAGCGGCTTGTACCGCTCGTCGTCGGGATGCGCCACGAGCGCCACGCACGCCGGAATCAGCTCGGGACGAGTGGTCTCGATCTCGATGGCAGCGCCACCCGCACGCGCGAACCTGATGCGGTGATACGCCCCAGGCTGTTCGCGATCCTCGAGCTCGGCCTGTGCCACCGCGGTCCGGAAATCGACATCCCACAGCGTCGGCGCCTCGAGCTGATACGCAACGCCGCGCGTCAGCATCCGCAGGAAGGAGGCCTGCGAGACGCGCTGCGCAGGCTTCGCAATCGTCGCGTAGGTCATCGACCAGTCCACCGACAGGCCGAGATGACGCCACAGGTACTCGAACGCTTTCTCGTCTTCGGTCGTCAGCCGGTTGCAGAGCTCGATGAAATTCGGGCGCGACACGGCGATCGCCTGCTTTCCGGGTTTCTCCGGCGGCTGAAACGACGGGTCGTACGACAAGGAGGGATCGCAGCGCACGCCGTAATAGTTCTGGACGCGGCGTTCGGTCGGCAGGCCGTTGTCGTCCCATCCCATGGGATAGAACACGGCCTTGCCGCGCATGCGCTGAAAGCGGGCGATGACGTCGGTGTGCGTGTACGAGAAAGCGTGACCGACGTGCAGCGAACCGCTGACGGTGGGCGGCGGCGTATCGATCGAAAAGACCTGTTCGCGGGTACGAGTGCGGTCGAACCGGTACGTGCCCTGAGCCTCCCAGCGCGCGTTCCACTTCTCCTCGAGGCCCTCGAGCGCCGGCTTCTCCGGCAGAGAAATCGGATGCGTATCCAGTGCGTCAGACATTCACTGACTAGTGTAGTTGACTAGTTGACACTTATCAGTTGTCAGTGACCGGAAAGCAACACGCTGTCTCGACACATTCCGGCAAGTGAGATCTGACAACCGACGACTGGCAACTATCTTTTTCGAATGCGTTCGATCTCTTCTCTCACGAGGCGTTCGGCCACTTCCGACACGATGTCGGTGATGACGTCCCGGGCAGCGCCGGGCGACAGCCGTTCGACCACCCGGCGCACGATCTCGTCCAGGAAGGCGTCCGTCATCACCGGCTCGGCCCGCGCGGACGTCAGGCGCACGGGCGCCGCGCCAGGCTCGCCCTGCTCGACCGCCAGGAGCGCGGTAAACGCTTCCGCGACGAGATGGTCTGACGCAGGTGCAGGTGCACGTGCCGGAGCGCGAGTCGGCGTCGCATCTGGCGGCTCCACCGTGGGAGGCGCCACGAACGGCTTCGGCGTGAAGGGCGTGACCGTCGGCGTATGCAGCGGCAGATCGATGGACGGGGACGGCTGGGTCCCGTAGTCGGCCGCCAGCAGGTCGTCGAGCGTCGGGACATCCAGCCGGTCGTCGAAACCGCGTTCGTCGTCCAGTCGATCGGATGGCGGCATCGGCACGCCGCTCAACGTGGCGAACGCGGCATCCAGCCGATCGAAGTAGGCGTCCAGCGATTCGTCGGCGCCCTGCGCCCGCGGTCCGGCCGCCTCACCGGACGCTGTCGCCGCCTCCGCGAAGTCGAAAGAGTCCACGCTGTCGCGGTCGATGACCGGCGGGGGCGGCGGCTCCTCGCGGCGCGGAAACTCGATGGGCTTGGGAAACACCCGTTCCTCGATCACCCGGGGTGCCGGCTGCGGCGGTTCGACCCGGGCCGAGACGGGCGGCAGTTCCACGCGCGCGGGAACAGGCTGCTCTTCGGCCCGCACGGCAAGACGCTCGACCGGCCGCGCGACGTCGGCCGCGGCGCGAGCAGGCACACCCCTCTTGCCATCCAGCAACTCTCGCACACGGGCGATGACATGCTGCGGCTCGAACGGCTTCACGAGCACGCCGTCGCACCCCACCTGCGCCGCACGCGCATCGTCAACCGGCTCGAACGCGCCGGCGAGCAGCAGCACGGGGATATGCCTGAGCGCCGGATCGGACTTGATGAATTCGGCCACGTCGTAGCCATTGCGCTTCGGCATGCCGATATCGGCCAGGACGATATCCGGCCGCTCCGCCATGACCCGCGCGATCGCCTGTTCGCCGTCGCTGACGGCCAGCACATCGATGTCCTCGCCCGAGAAGGTCAGCTCGATCACGCGCTCGATCGTCACGCTGTCGTCGGCGAGCAGCAGCTTGTGGGCCATCGCTATGCCGACCCCACCCGTGAGCGGGCATGCGTGGTGATGAAGCTGACGATTTCCTGCATGGGTGTGCCGGGCAGGAAGATACCGCGCACACCAATCTCGTTCAGCTTTGGAATGTCCACGTCCGGGATGATGCCGCCGACGACGACCATGACGTCGTCAAGACCGTTCTGGTGCAAGAGCTCCATGACCCGTGGGCAGATGTGCATGTGCGCGCCGGACAGGATCGACAGGCCGATGACATCGGCGTCCTCCTGCAACGCGGCCGACACGATATGTTCGGGCGTCTGTCGGAGTCCGGTGTAGATGACTTCCATCCCCGCGTCGCGCAGCGCACGCGCGATCACTTTGGCTCCCCGGTCGTGACCGTCGAGCCCCGGCTTCGCGATGACGACACGGATCTTGTGATTCATGCAGTTGTCAGTTGTCAGCTGCCAGTTGTCAACTTGGGAAGGCATCGAGGCAACTCGAGCCGTCCGACACTGACAACTGACAACCGGCAACTAGATTACAGGATTCTCCATGTACTCCCCCCACACTTCGCGCAGGGCATTGCACATTTCGCCTACGGTCGCGTAGGCCCGAACCGCCTCGAGCAGCAGCGGCATGGTGTTCTCGGTGCCGGCCGCGCCGGCCTGGAGCGCGGCCAGCGCCCTCTGCACCCGCGCCCGATCGCGGGTGGCCCGCAGTTGCGCGAGCTGGCTGACCTGCTTGTCGCCGACCGACTCATCAATGTAGAGCGTGCCGATGCGGCGCTCGTCATCGGCCGCGAAGCCATTGACGCCGACGATGATCTGCTCGCGCGACTCGACCGCCTGCTGGAAGCGGTAGGAGCTGTCGGCGATCTCCCTCTGCGGATAGCCGCGCTCGATCGCCTCGACCATCCCGCCCATCCTGTCGATCGTGTCGAAGTAGGCGAGCGCCTCAGCCTCCATGTCGCGCGTGAGGCGTTCCACGAAGTACGATCCCCCAAACGGATCGACGACGTCGGCCACGCCGGTCTCGTGCGCGATGATCTGCTGCGTCCGCAGCGCGAGCGTGGCGGCCTCGGCGGTCGGCAGCGCGAGCGCTTCGTCGAGAGAGTTGGTGTGGAGCGACTGCGTGCCGCCGAGCACCCCGGCCAGCGCCTGCAGCGCCGTCCGGACGACGTTGTTATAGGGCTGCTGCGCCGTCAGCGAGACGCCGGCGGTCTGCGTGTGGAAGCGCAGTTGCCACGAGCGGGGACTCTTCGCCTTGAACCGCTCGCGCATCACGTGCGCCCAGACGCGGCGTGCCGCGCGATACTTGGCGATCTCCTCAAAGAAGTCGCTGTGGGCGTTGAAGAAGAACGAGATGCGCGGCGCGAACGCGTCGACGTCCAGGCCCGCGTCGACGCCGTACTGCACGTACTCGATGCCGTCGCGCAGCGTGAACGCCAGCTCCTGCGCGGCGGTGGCACCGGCCTCGCGGATGTGGTACCCGCTCACCGAGATGGTGTTCCACTTCGGCACCCGATCCACGCAGAACGCGAAGATGTCGGTGATCAGCCGCATCGACGGACGCGGGGGGTAGATGTACTCCTTCTGCGCGATGAATTCCTTGAGGATGTCGTTCTGGATCGTCCCCGAGAGCGTCTGCCAGTTGACCCCCTGCTTCTCCGCCACGACGAGGTACATCGCGAAGATCATCGCCGCCGGCGAGTTGATGGTCATCGACGTGGTGATCGCGCCGATATCGATCCCGCTGAAGAGCGTTTCCATGTCGGCCAGCGACGCGATGCTGACGCCGCACTTCCCCACTTCGCCGAGCGACAGCTCGTCGTCCGGGTCGCGGCCCATCAGCGTCGGCAGGTCGAAGGCGACGCTCAGTCCCGTGCCGCCCGCCGCGAGCAACTGCGTGTACCGCTCGTTGGTTTCTTCGGGCGTGCCGAACCCGGCAAACTGGCGCATCGTCCAGCGCTTGCCGCGGTAGCCGGTGGCGTGAATGCCGCGTGTGTAAGGAAAGTCACCCGGATCGGCGAGCTCGCGGCGGTAGTCGAGCTCCCGGATGTCGTCGGCGGTGTAAAGGCGCTCGATGGGCCGGCCGGAAATCGTCGTGAAGGCCGTCGCGATCCCCGGGCCAGATGGCGCGCTCTTCATCAACTCCAATTCTACTCGTACGTACTTACAATAGACGTCATGGCCGAGTACGGCACGATCTTCGGTGCGATGCTGCAGGAGTTCGACGGCGCCGCCCGCATCCTCAACCTCGAACCGGGTATCTGGAAGATCCTCACCCAGCCCAAGCGGCAAATCATCGTGTCGTGTCCGGTGCAGATGGACAACGGCGAAATCGAGGTGTTCACCGGCTACCGGGTGCAGTACAACATCACGCTCGGACCGGCGAAAGGGGGCATCCGCTATCACCCCGACGTCAGCCTCGACGAAGTCACCGCGCTGGCGGCGTGGATGACTTGGAAGTGCGCCGTCGCGCACATCCCGTTCGGCGGCGGCAAGGGCGGCGTCGCGTGCGATCCCACGCGGATGTCCAAGCGCGAGCTCGAGGCGCTGACACGCCGCTATATCGCCGAGATCATCGATGCGATCGGACCGGAAAAGGACGTGCCGGCGCCCGACGTAAACACCGACGCCCAGGTCATGGCGTGGGTGATGGACACCTACAGCATGCACGTCGGCCACACGTCCACGGCGGTCGTCACCGGCAAGCCCATCGAGCTCGGCGGGTCGCTAGGCCGGCGCGAGGCCACGGGGCGCGGCGTGATGATCGTCACGCGGGAGGCGATCAAGCACGTGGGCTTCGACATCAAGAACGCCACGGTGGCCGTCCAGGGCTTTGGCAATGTCGGCTCGGTGTCGGCCGACCTGCTGGCGAAAGCCGGCGCGCGCATCGTCGCGGTCAGCGACTGGAAGGGCGGCGTCCGGAATCCCGCGGGTCTGGACATCGCCAGGATGCTCGAGTACGCAAAGGAGCCCAAGACGGTCGACGGCTTCCCCGGCGGCGAGCCGATTACCAATGAGGAACTGTTCGCCCTCGAGGTCGACGTACTGATCCCGGCCGCGCTCGAGAACCAGATCACCGTGGAGAACGCGCCGCAGGTCCGCGCGAGGATCGTCATCGAGGCCGCCAACGGGCCCACCACTCCCGACGCGCACAAGATCCTCCACCAGCGCGGCATCTTCGTCGTCCCGGACATCCTCGCCAATTCGGGCGGTGTCACCGTGTCGTACTTCGAATGGGTGCAGGACCGGCACGGTTATTTCTGGGAAGAAGAGGAAGTCAACACGCGCCTCGAAAAGAAGATGTGCGAGGCGTTCGACGCCGTGCTGCAGACGTCGCTGAAGTACAAGGTCGACCTCCGTACCGCCGCCTACATCGTCGCGATCAATCGCGTCGGCACCGTCACCCGGATGCGCGGGATGTACGCGTAGCTGTCGCGGGCCGTAAAGGCCCGCGCCGCATCGAGCAAAGATTCCTGATGCGGGGTGGACCTTTATGGTCCGCCTCTAGGCGAGTCCCTTCCAGTCAGCCCGGATTTCTTCCGGAAGATCCTGCAGGAGCTTCTTCAGCTTGCCGTCATCAGGCTTGATGTAGAACTGGAACGCGTAGCGCTCGTCGAGTGCGGCGTCTGGCGGAAGCGTCGCGCCGTGGGGGGCGCCGGAGTTGACGAAGGCGAGGAGCGAGTTCGCGCGGAACGGAACACTTCGCGCCACCTCGCAGCTCAGGCCGGCCTCTTCCGGGAAGTACGTCTTCATCCCCGACTGCGTGAAGGCACCATTCACGCGAAACAACTGCGTGCCGTACTCTTCGCTATCCCCTTCGCGCGCCAGGTACAACAGGCCGGTGATGACAACCCGGAGGGATGGCGCGCGACAGCAGCTCGTAGACGTCGGCCGGGAGCACCTGATCGATGACGACATGCGAGGTGGGGTCGGTGTGGACCGTGGCCTGCGCCACGCGTTGCGCCGGAGTCGCTGATAGACGCGCCGGCCCAGCAGGCGGTTCAGCTCACCACGCGGATCGGAACCAGTTCCTTGACCTCACCGAGCCCGCCCTTCACGGTGATCTCGATCAGATACTCTCCTGCCGCAATCGCACCGAGGCCGACGTCGATCTGGTGCGTGCCGCCCGAGACCGCCGCGGCCACCGGCAGATCTGCCATCCTCTGTCCCGCGCGATTGAGCAGCACGGCCGACGGCAGTGCGTTGCCATAGACGTCGAAGCGAACCAGCAGGCGCTCGCTTCTCGAGAACTCGCGGCCGGCCAGCGGCACCGCGAGGCCGTCCGCTGCAAGCGCGTTGAAGTCACGCGCCGTCCGCGCGCGGAAGACCCGCGGCGTACTCAGCGCGGCATCGGGCGTCGTTAAATCCGGCACGCTCAGCGTGCGGATCTCGGTATCGATCACTCCGCCGGCGCCCGCGGCTTCCACCGAGAGGCGCAGCTCGAGAGTGCCTGGCGGCGCATCGAAGACGAGACGCTGCGGGGCCGTCGCCACCGACGCCGCGGGTGTAGCGGTGACCGGCACCGTCGACGCAAGCGCCGCGTCGGGCACGCGCCCGCGGAACACGAGATCGCCGTTCTGCCTGGCGGCAATCAGCGACACGCGGCCCGGCTGCGGCTGATCGCGGCGGAGGCCCGACGGCTGCGGCAGCGGCTCCCAGATCAATGTCACGCGCGTCTTGCCGCCGGCGGCCCGCTCGGTGCCGATCCACGTACGGATGTACTTCGCCGCCTGCACGGAAGTCGCGATCGAGGCCAGCGCCTGCTGCACCGGCTTTGCGACCTCGATCGTCGGAGTCTTGGCCTTGGTCAAGTCCTCGACCGTATAGGCCCAATACCCTTTCCGCGCGCGCACTTCCACACCGGGCCGCTTCACGCGCACCCCGATGTCGTGGAACCTGCCATCGGTCGGCGCCGACGACGAGTTGTACCCGAGCAGGTAGTACACGCTCGAGTCGCGCACCATCTGCTTGAGGCCGCCGTCCAGGTCGTTGCGGTTGACGATGGCGCGGCCGTCGGTTTCCTCCGCGAGCACGCGCAGCGTGTCGCTGGTCGCCTGCAGCGCGCGCTTGTCGGATTCGAACCCGGCGCCCTCGTTGATGTCGAACTCGAACACCGCCAGGCCGCGCGGGTCGAGCGCGTAGAACGCCGCGTTGTTGCGGTTGGCCGTCGCGTAGACCTCACGCATCCGCGAATAGAGATCCGACTGGCTGAAGAATTCCGCCGTCTGCTCGCGGGTGCTGTTCTCGCCCATCATGCCGCCGGTCAGCCGCGGATCCGCCGGCATCGTCGCGTCGGCGCGGCGCATCTGCGGCGGCAGCGACGCCTGCAACCCCTCGCTCACGTAGATGATCGACTTGCGCCCTTCGCGCAGCCCGCCGAGCCGTGTCGCCAGCCCGCGAAGGGCCGTCATGACGACGTCGTTGCGCACCTGCTCCACGACCTCGGTGGGATAGCGCACGTACTGCTCTTCGAACTGGTTCATCGGGGTGTAGTCGAACTTCCGCCCCTTGAAGTTGTCGATCGCGCTCAGGAGCGCCGCGGGGTTGCGGGTGAAGTTGAGGTCGTTGACGGGCGTGAGCGGATACATCACGGCGACCACGTCGTTGGGCCGGATCTGCTCGCGGATGAAACGCGACAGCGGCTCCTTCACCGACAGCGAGTTGCCGAGGCGCACGTGGTAATCGTCGAAGAAGATCACGAACACCCGCACGTCGTCCTTGGCGAGCTCGACCTCCGCGTCGTCGACGTTGCGAATCTGGCGGGGCGGCGGCTCGCCCGGTCGCGGATTGCCGTCGACGCGGATCAGCCGGAACTGCTCGACGGTCTGCGGCTTCTTGTCCTCGGTCACTTCGAAGTCGGACTGCGTCAGATCCGTGACCGGCTCGCCCTTCTTGTCGGTCACGATGACGTCCACGCGGACGAAGTTGATGCCGCCGCGGAAGACCGGCTGCTCCTGTTGAGCATCCGCGGGCTGCTGCTGGGCGGGAGCCTGTGCGCCAGGCCGGGCGGTGCCAATCTGCAGCAGGCCAAGCAGAAGGGCCAGGGTAAACGCCGCAGACATGCGCAGATTCGGCATAGTGACTCCCGTCCTTCGATGATACCCGACTACAAGTATGCAGTAGGCAGTAGGCAGTAGGCAGCCGGAAGCAACGAGCCAGCTCGTCGCACTGCCTACTGCCTACTGCCTACCGCCTACCGTATGCTTGAGGCGTGTCAGCCCTGACGGTGCTCAGCGACGACGAACGGTTGTTCCGGGACAGCGTGTATGAGTTTGCCGACCGCGAGGTCCGGCCGCTGGTCCGGGAGATGGATGAACACGCCAAGATACCCCGCCAGCTCATCGACAGCCTCTTCGGACTTGGCGTCATGGCGATCGAGATTCCCGAGGCCCACGGCGGCGCCGGGGCCAGTTTCTTTCACGCCGTCGTGGCTGTCGAAGCGTTGTCGCGGGTCGATCCGTCGATTGGCGTCCTCGTGGACGTGCAGAACACCCTGGTCGCCAACGCGCTGCTGAAGTGGGGATCCAAGGACCAGCAGCAGTCGTGGCTCACGCGGCTTGCGGGGGGCGCGATTGGCGCGTATGCGCTGTCAGAGGCGGGCTCGGGCAGCGATGCGTTTGGCCTCGCGACGCGGGCTGTCGAGAGCGGCGACACCTTCACCCTCACGGGACGGAAGCTCTGGATCACCAACGCCAGTGAAGCCGACCTCTTCATCGTCTTCGCGACGATCAATCCCGAGGCGGGCTACCGCGGGATCACCGCGTTCCTCGTCGAGCGCGGCTTCCCCGGATTCACCGTCGGCAAGAAGGAGGACAAGCTGGGCATCCGCGCGAGCAGCACGTGCGAACTGCTGCTCGAAGCGTGCCGCGTGCCACGCGAGAACGTCCTCGGCGAGGTCGGCAAGGGCTACAAGGTGGCCATCGAGACGCTCAACGAGGGGCGGATCGGCATCGGCGCGCAGATGGTCGGCCTGGCGCAGGGCGCGCTCGACCACGCCGTGAGGTACACGAGGGAGCGGCAGCAGTTCGGCAAGGCGATCGCGGAGTTCCAGGGCGTGCAGTTCGAGATCGCGCGCGCGGCCACGGATCTCGAGGCGGCGCGGCTGCTGGTCTACAACGCCGCGCGGCTGCGCGATGCGGGCGAGCCCTTTCTGAAGGAGGCGGCGATGTCCAAGCTGTTTTCGAGCGAGGTCGCCGAGCGTGTCGCGTCGCTCGCCGTGAATCTCTTTGGCGGCTACGGATTCGTCAAGGACTATCCGGTCGAGAAGCTGTATCGAGACGCGAAGATCGGACAGATCTACGAGGGGACGACCAACCTGCAACTGCAGACGATCGCGAAGCAAATCCTCGGGTAGCTATCTCGCCACCCACGGCGGGAGCTCTTCTTCGGCAACCGCTTCGCGCAACGCTTCCGTTCTTCCTGCGAACAGTTCCAGCGCGCGCACGTCCTGGGCGAGGCGCTCGATGATGTGGCCGCGCTGAAAGCTGTCGGCGCCCACTACCTGCGTCGCGCGCTCCACGGCGCGCTGTACGGCGCCGGTGGACGCCAGCTTGGCCATCGACGCCTCCGCGAGCGAGAGCCGCTCTCCGGCGGCGGCCTTCCACGTCATCAGCATCGCCGCGTCGAGCTCGGTCGCGGCGTCGGCCAGCAGTCCCTGGACGGTCTGCTCACCCGCCGCCGCAGCCTGCCCTGCGCCCTGACCATGGGTCTTGGCCGCGCGCGCCGTTGCCAGCGCCTCCCGCAACGCCCGCCGGCCGATGCCCAGCCCGGCGGCAGCGATCAGGATCCGCAGGCGAATCATCACCGGCAGGGTGGGGCCGATCGGGACACACGCCGCACCGTTGAACGTGACGTGGCCCCAGATCAGACCCGGCAATGCGGCCGTCGTGACCGGCTCGATCGTGACGCCCGGTACATCGAGCGCCACAGCGAACGCCACACGCTCCTGGGTACCGCTCTTCGGTCCGACGACAGCGATGCCGTGGTCGGTAATCGGCGCCACCCACGGTGCGCGGCCCGAGAGCTTGCCCCCCTCCTCGACCGGCATGTCGTCAGACGACAGCGACACCGCCGCCACCGTCTCACCGCGGAAAAGAGATGTGAACCGCTCATCGCCGGCCACGGCGAGCGCGGTGCCTGAGTGCAGGGCAAACACGACGGCTGCCGACGGCGACTCGAATGCCATTGCTTCGACTGCGGCGGCGATCGAGAGCAGTGTAGCGGCCGGATCGAGCAGCCCTTCGCGCGCCGCGCCCATGACGACGCCGGCCGCAGCGGGGTCGGCCGCGAGCTCGCGACCGAGCGACGCGCCCTTGTCCCGCCAGGCGGTGTCAACCTCCGACAGGTCGAAATCCATCACAGGACACTAACATGCACGCCGCATCCCAAGGCTGAGATCGCCAGCGAATCGGCCTGGACCCTGTAAGCTCGAATCATGACGCCGGTCAACCGCACGCCGACAGGGATGGCTTGGCGTGGCACGAACGGTGCGCCTACGTCTGCTGCGATCAGGACGCCGAGGGGTTCCGGAAGGGCGGAACTTTCGATCCGGCGAGGATGCTCGCGATGTTCGATGACGCGGCACTCCGCTGTGCGCTGGCGCACGTCGGAGCGACGAACAGATTTCGTGGTTGTGAGGGCTGGTCGCGGGTTTACGGAGCGGGTTCCGCGGGCTTGTCGCCGATGCCGTACAGCTCCATCCGGCGATAGAGCGTCCCGCGCGTCAGTGCGCGAGGCGGTGGGCGTCGCGCTCGAGGCAATACGCCGTGTAGAACACAACCGGCGTGGAGCCGATGTCAGGGTCCTGGCGAAGCTGCCTCACGAACTCGTACCCGTCCATCGTCGGCATGAGCACGTCGGTGATCACGAGGTCAGGATGTGCATCGCGTGCGGCGGCGAGCGCTTCCACGCCGTCGGCCGCCTGGAGGAGGTGCTGCCCGCGAGTCGCCAGGATCGCGCCGAGCACGTCTCGGCTCACCGCGAGGTCATCCACGATCAGGATGTTGGCGTCACTTCCCTCGCTGCGTAACCTCGAGGCTCAAGAATGGCCACGCTGGACCAGGCTGGCGATATCGCCGGGGGTCGCTCAGCCGATGCTATCGGGCGGTGAGCGTGTCGAAGATCGGTCGAAGGCGCTGGGCGCTGGCGTCCAGGCTCTCGGGCAGCACGCGCGTCTCGCCGACAACGGTCATGAAGTTCGTATCACCGGTCCAGCGCGGGACGACGTGTACGTGGAGGTGGTCGAGCACCCCGGCCCCGGCGGCCTTGCCAAGATTGATCCCCACGTTGATGCCGTGTGGACCATAGGCTTCAGTCAGTGCCATCTCGGAGCGCTGCGTGAGCACCCCAATTTCCATGACTTCCTCGGACGAAAGCGCCGCCAACGATCCGACATGCCGGTGGGGAACCACCATCAGGTGACCGTTGTTGTACGGGTAGAGGTTGAGGATAACGTATGCGAGGCGTCCGGCACAGACAATCAGCGGGTCGTCTGACGGACGAGGTGGCTGGCAGAATACGCAACCGTCCTGCTTGGCGCCGGTCACGTATTCAATCCGCCAGGGGGACCAGAGGTGGTCCAACGCTAGATCTGAGCAGCAGCTCCCGGGGGGAGCACCGAAGCGGCCGTGAGGCTCTCGGCTGATTCCGTTTCGCGGTTGATCAGCTCCTTCAGCTCCTTGCCCGGCTTGAAGTAGGGAACTTTCTTCGGCGGCACGTCCACCTTGTCGCCCGTCTTGGGGTTACGACCCTTGCGCGGCTCCCGCTTCCGCAGCCGGAAGCTGCCAAAGCCGCGCAATTCGATCTTCTCCCCGCGGTGGAGTGCCTCGATGATGCTCTTGAACACCGTGTCGACGATGACTTCCGAATGCTTCTTGGTGAGGTCGGAGACTCGCGACACTTCCTCCACGAGCTCCGCCTTCGTCATGCTGCCGGCCCCAGTGTTCATATCGCTCCTCAGCGATTCCGGAAATGATCCCCGAGCGTCGCGCCGCCGGTGCTCTCGGCCTCGGTGCCGAACGAGTCCCAATCGGTCTTGTAGTCGTCGGATTTCAGCGCCCGGATGCTCAGCCCGATCTTCCGCTCCTGCGGGCTCAGCTTGATGATCTTCATCTTGTAGTTCTCGCCGACCTTGAGATCGATCTTCTCGGCGCCATGAGTGTCATCGAACTCCGAGACGTGAATCAGCCCCTCGATTCCCTCGTCGAGCTCGACGAAGGCGCCGAAGTTGGTCATCCGCGTCACCTTGCCCTCAATCTCCGCGCCGACCTGATGACGTGAGAAGAAGTCGTCCCAGATGTCTGTGGCGAGCTGCTTGAGGCCGAGCGAGAGCCGCTGGTTTTCGGCATCGATGCTGAGCACCATCGCCTCGACCACGTCGCCCTTCTTCAGCACTTCGGACGGGTGCTTGATCCGCTTGCTCCACGACATGTCGGAGATGTGGATCAGGCCGTCGATGTCCTCTTCGACCTCGACGAACGCGCCGAACTCGGTGAGGTTGCGGACCTTGCCCTTGATCTTCGTGCCGACGGGATACTTTTCGGTCAGCTCGTGCCACGGATTGGTCTCGACCTGCTTGAGGCCGAGCGAGATGCGCCGGGCTGCCGGGTCGACGCCCAGCACCATCGCATCCACGGAGTCGCCGACGTTGAGGATTTTCGACGGATGCTTGACGCGCTTGCTCCAGGACATCTCGGAGACGTGGATGAGGCCTTCGACGCCCGCCTCGAGCTCCACGAATGCGCCGTAGTCGGTGAGGCTGACGACTTTGCCGCTCATGCGCGCGCCGACGGGATAGCGCTCCTGCACCGTCGCCCACGGATCCTGCACGAGCTGCTTGTGTCCGAGCGAGACGCGCTCGGTGGACGGGTCGTACTTGAGGACGATGACGTCGACTTCGTCGTTGACCTTGAAGAGCTCCGACGGATGGCCGACGCGGCCCCATGACATGTCGGTGATGTGCAGCAGGCCGTCGATGCCGCCGAGGTCGATGAACGCGCCGTAGTCGGTGATGTTCTTGACGGTGCCGCGCAGCGTCTTGCCCTCGCCGAGCGTCTCGAGCGTCGTCTTCTTCTTCTCGGCGTTTTCCTCTTCGAGGAGCGCCTTGCGCGACAGGACGATGTTGCCGCGCTTCTTGTTGACCTTGATCACGCGCATCCGGAGCTCCTGCCCCTTCAGCGCGTCGAGATTGCGCACCGGCCGCACGTCGATCTGTGAGCCGGGCAGGAACGCGCGCACGCCGATGTCGACCGCGAGGCCGCCCTTGATGCGCTCGATGACGCGGCCGATGACGACCTTGCGCTCGGCGTAGGCCTTCTCGACCTCGTCCCAGATCTTCATCTTCTCGGCCTTCTCGCGCGAGAGCACGATGTGGCCTTCACGATCCTCGGTGCGCTCGAGCAGCACGTCGACCACGTCGCCGGCCTGCACGGTAATCGCGCCTGTTTCGTCGAGGAATTCGTGAATCTGGATGAGACCTTCGGACTTGTAGCCGACGTCGACGACGACGTGGGTGTCGGTGAGCTTCAGGACCGTGCCCTTGACCACCTCGCCTTCGGCCATGTTGCGGAAGCTGTCGTCATAGACCCCGAGCAGGGCTTCGAACTCCTGCTGGTCCATGTCTTCGTGGTGCATCGGCTTGAAGGCCGGACCAGAGGGCTTGCCAGTCCTGGTACGCCCAGGGGCTGGGGGCTGGGCTGCACCCGTCTTTTCGGGTGTCGCCAACCCGTTATCTACATTCGCCATTACGTGCGCGTCCTCCTCGAACTGAAAACTGTTCGACTGTCGCAAGGGGGTTGCCCAGGCCGTCGTCGAATCAGCTACCGGTTTCTGTGGTCCATTCGACTATGCTCAGGACAATCCTGAGTTTTCATCGAAGGGTTGCGGGAACCGGCCCCCCGCGGCTATAACGGCGATGGATAAGATTGGGAGATTGAATCCGCACGGCGAGGCAGCGGCCGATTGAAACGGGGCCGACACCCCACAGTGAGCACTTGTCCTTCGCCGATAAGACATAGAAGATACGCCACTTACCGGCAACTGTCAAGGTAAGGAAAGGACCACGACATGGCCAAACGCAAGGCCGCGAAAGCCGCCGGACGGAAGAAAAAGGCCGCCAAATCCGGCGCGGCCAGCCGCCAGCGGACCGCGGCCCCCCGGCGTCGCCCAGCACGAAAGGGCGGGGCGAAGAAGTCCGCTGGACGAAGCTCGGGGCAGGCGGCCAGGAAAGCTCGGCCGGCTGCGAAAAGGGCGCCGAAGCGGGCAGTCGCCCGAAAGGCGGCGCGCAAGGCGGCCCGCAAGGCGGTTGCCCGAAAGGTTGCCCCGCGTAAGGCACCTGCACGAAAAGTCGTGGCCCGTAAGGCGGCGCCCCGGAAGGCAGCGCCCCGGAAGGCGGCGCCGAGAAAGCAGGCGGCCAGAAAGCAGGCGGTGTCGCGGAATGTCCCGAATGCGATGGTCGCCAGGAAGATCCCCGCGCTCAACCGCGCCCGCCGCACGGTGACGGAGGAGGATCTCCTTCCGCCCAGTCCACCCTCCTCGCTGGACATGGACCGCACGGCATCGTCGGCGCGTTCCGGCGCCCGTGAGCTACGCGAACGGATCCACCAGCACAACGAAACCAGCCCCGCCATCACGGCGGGCGACGTGGACGCCGATTGGGAATCCGCCTACTCCGTCGGCGACGAAGCGCCCGGCGGCGACAACCCGACTCCCGATCAGGACGTCGTGGACGACATTGGCAAGGCACTCGGCGTCCAGTACGAGGACAACGAGGAACTGAAGGGCGAGAAGAAGATCAGCGACCGCGACAAGAATCGCTGGGAGCTCGATCCCGCGTCAGCGGAAGACTACGGCGATCACGAAGAAGACAAGTAACGAGAAGACCAATACGTAGTGTCCGGCTTCAGCCGGACCAGGAGCCGCGGTCCCCAAGGGCTGCGGCTCCATATTCAATGCCCCTCACTGACTATCCCCGCATCAAAGCGAAATCCCGCACGGCGTGGCGCGCGTGGCTTCAGAAGCATCACGCATCCTCTACAGGTATCTGGCTGGTCTTCGCGAAGAAGCATTCAAAGCTCCCCACGGTCAGCTACAACGACGCCGTCGAAGAAGCGCTCTGCTTCGGCTGGATCGACGGTCTGATGAATCCGGTCGACGACACCTTCTACCAGCAGCGCTTCACACCGCGCAAGCCGAAGAGCGCGTGGGCCGCGTCGAACAAGAAGCGCGTCGCCAGGTTGATCGAAGCCGGACTCATGACCGATGCGGGCATGCGGCTCGTCGAGCTGGCGAAGAAGACCGGGACGTGGAACGCCATGGACGAAGTCGAGGCGATGACAGTTCCGGATGATTTCCTTCGCGCGTTGAAGAGGACGGCGGGTGCGAAGAAGGGGTTCGACGCGTATACGCCAGGCGTGAAGAAGCAGTGCCTCTATTACCTCAGGGACGCCAAGCGCTCGGAGACGCGTGCGAAGCGCATTGCCCTGCTGGTTGAAAAGGCAGCGGCGGGCCGCAAGCCGTCCGCGAACTAACCCATTCGTACGTAGTGTCCGGCTTCAGCCGGACTACTGGCCCTTCGGCCGCGGCCCGTTGGGTCCCCGCAAACCGGGAACTCACGCAGCAGAGCACGGTTTGCTCCGGACCCAACAGCCCGCGACCTCGTGACGCAAGCGAACGCGTCGAGCCCTTGCACGGAAACGACACGGATGTCGCGCCGCGCCATGTGAGTCTCGATTCCTCCGACAAGGACGACCAATTCTTCGTCGGTGGCAGAAACGATCCGAGCCAGAGTCTCGTCTCCTCGGGCATGGCGGACATACACCAACTGGCCGGCGAGCTTGTTCAATGCCACGAGCCGACTCTCGCGTTTCGTTTCGCTCGGTACAATCAGGGGATGGCAACGACTGTGCGTTGGCAGACACCGCTGCGACGGCGAGACTCCCGCAAACGCCACATGCCAGGCGCATCAAACGTCCTTCAGCCTCGAGAATCGCAACCGCAGATGGTTTCGACGCCGACGCCAGTGGCGCCATGCGAGGAGGCTACCAGGACACCGCGTAACGACCGCCGGATACCTCCGTACTTCCGGTCCGACAATTTCAACCTAGCCGGGCGCGCACCAGCTCCATCACGCGCGAAACGACGCGATCGATTGGCATGTCGGTCGTGTCGATGAGCGTCGCGTCGGGCGCCAGCGTCAGGGGGGATGCGGTGCGGGTGGTATCGGACTTGTCCCTTGCCTCGATCGACGCCGCCACCGCCGCCTGCCCGGCCTGGCCGCCGGTGTGCGCGGGGTCGTTGGCGCGGCGGCGGGCCCGTTCTTCGGGCGACGCGTCCAGGTAGACCTTCACGTCGGCGCCCGGGAACACGACGGTGCCGATGTCGCGGCCTTCCATCACGACACCGCACTGCTCGCCAATCTGCCGCTGGCGCGTGACCAGCACTTCGCGCACGCGCGGCAGCCGGGCAACCGAGGCGGCCGCCTTGTCGATCTCCGGACTGCGGATCGCACGCGTCACATCGTGGCCGTTGATCGACACGACGCCACCCTCGACGATGATGTCAGCGGAACGGGCGAGCAACGCCAGGCGATCCTCGTCGTCGAGCGGGATGGCGTCATGGAGCGCCTGCCATCCGACGGCGCGATACATCGCGCCGGTATCGATGTGCCGGTAACCGAGTTGCTGCGAAACGCTGCGCGCGACGGTGCCCTTGCCCGCGCCCGAAGGACCATCAATCGCGACGATCAAGCTCCTGACCATTTTCTGATGCTATAACATCGTTCAGTGATGCGTCGCCGTTCCCTCCTCGTCGTGCTTGCGACCTGTGCCGTGTTGATCGCGGCCGGCTACGCGGCCACGCCGTACGCGCGCGCCGCGTCGCTGATCGTCCGCGCCGCCAACATGGGCGGCCGCGCCGAGGCGTTCGCCGACCGGTATGCGAGAGCGGTGACCATCGAGCCGCACCACACGGTGCCGACGCGGTACGGCGATATCCCCGCGCGGTTCTATCGTCCCGAGGGCGGAAGCCGGCGATCGACCCTGCTCGTCCCCGGCATCCACTCGATGGGCGTCGACGAGCCGCGGCTCAAGACGCTCGCGCACGAACTCGCCGGCAGCGGTGTCACGGTGATGACGATCGCGCTGCCCGACCTGATGCACTACCAGATCACGCCGCAGTCCTCGGACGTGATCGAAGATGCGGTGAAATGGATGGCCTCCCAGCCGGATCTCGCGCCTGACGGCCGCGTCGGCATGATCGGCATCAGCTTCGCGGGCGGGCTCTCGGTGGTGGCGGCCGGCCGGCCCTCGATCCGGGATGCGGTCGCGTTCGTGATGTCGTTCGGCGGCCACGGCGACCTGCCGCGAACCCTGAAATATCTCGTGACCGGAGAGGCGCCGAAGGTCCCGGGCCTCGAAAACCCGCCGCCGCACGACTACGGCGTCGCGGTCATCAGTTATGCGGGGGCCGACCGTATCGTGCCCCCCGAGCAGATGCAGCCGCTTCGCGACGGCATCGGCACCTTCCTGCTCGCATCCCAGCTCACGCTCGTCGACATGGACCGGGCGAACACGACCTTCGCCGTGGCGCGCGAGATGGCGAAGACGCTGCCGGAGCCGTCGGCGACGTACCTGACGTGGGTCAACGACCGCAACGTGAAGAAGCTCGGACCGCTGCTCGCCCCGCACGTCGCCGCGTTCAGCAGCGACCCGGCCGCCTCCGCCGAGCGCGCCCCGAACCCGCCGGCAGCGCCGGTCTATCTCCTCCACGGCGCCGGCGACACGGTGATTCCCACCGCGGAGTCGGTGCTCCTCGCCGATTACCTGCGCAAGAAAGGCGTGGACGTCCGCCTGCTGGTCAGCGACTTGATCACGCACGCGGAAGTGGACCAATCCGCTGCCGTATCGGACATGTGGAAACTCGACTTTTTTTGGGCCAGCATCCTCCGCCAATGAGTACAGAGCGCTTACAGAAAATCCTCTCGCGGGCAGGTATCGCGTCGCGCCGCGCCGCTGAGAAATTGATCGCGGAAGGGCGTGTGTCGGTCAACGGGAAGACCGTGACCGAAATGGGCACCAAGGCCGACCTCGAGACGGATCACATCAAGGTCGACGGCAGGCGCGTCAAAGGCGCCCAGCACCTGCGCTACATCCTGCTCTACAAGCCGGCGGGCTCTATCACGACCCTGTCGGATGAGAAGCGGCGTCGAACGGTCATCGAGCTGCTCAGCGGCGTCAAGGAGTACGTCTACCCGGTCGGCCGGCTCGACTACGACACCGAGGGGTTGCTGCTGCTCACCAACGACGGCGACCTGGCCGCCAAGCTCACGCATCCGCGCCACGGCGTCGATCGCACGTACGAAGCGCACGTCGCCGGGATACCGAGCGAAGCTGCGCTGGAAAAACTGCGGACGGGGATCCCGCTCGACGGCCATCGCACGCTCCCCGCGGATGTCGCGCTGGTAACCAAGGCGCGTCCCAGCCGGCGCGAAGGCGAAGGCGTGCTGGTCCTGACGATCCGCGAGGGACGCAACCGTCAGGTGCGCCGGATGCTCGAAGCGGTGGGCCACCCGGTGCGCGAGCTGGTGCGCACCAAGTTCGGACCGCTGACGGATCGCCGGATGAAGCCAGGCGACTGGCGCGAATTGACGCCTGATGAACTCAGGGTGCTGAAGGCCCGGGCGGCTCGGCCGCTTCCTGACCAGGCGGCTCAAGCGGCCGCTCATCGCCGGCCCAGGCCAAAGCCCACGTACAAGCCGAAGCCCAAGCCGAAGCGGAAGCCCACGCCCCCGCGCTGAGGACGTCAGCGCGGGCCTCCGGCTTCGAGCTACGCCGGTTCGGGCTTGGCGTCAGTGTCGGTATCGTCCTCGAGCGGCAGGACGTCTTCCCGAGGCGTCTGCTCCACCAGCCCCGCCGGCGGGTCGAAGCCGAGCGCCTCGGCCATGTCCTCGACCTTGGGCAGGTCGTTGAGGTCGTTCAATCCGAATCGGATCAGGAATTCTTTCGTCGTCGAATAGAGAAACGGACGGCCGACGACATTCTTGCGGCCCACGATCTTGATCAGGTGACGCTCGAGCAGCGTCGAGAGCACGCCGGACGTATTGACGCCGCGAATCTCACCAATCTCCAGCGCGGTGATCGGCTGCTTGTAGGCGATGACCGCGAGCGTCTCGAGCCCCGCCACGGTGAGTTTCGAGGTGGAGGCCTCGTGAAAGAGCCGCCTCACCCACTCGTGCAGCTCGGGGCGCGTGACAATCTGATAGCCACCGGCCACGTCCACGAACTGCAATCCTGGCCGGTTCTCGTAGTCGGCCTTCAGCGCCTGGACGGCGGCGGAGACGTCCTCTTTCGGCTCGTCTGACAGCAGCTTGAACAGCGTCCGCGGCGTGATCGGGTCGGGCGAGGCGAAGATCAGCGCCTCGACGATCGCCGTCAATTCGGCGGACGGGGCTGGGGTCTCGGGGTTGGGCTCCGGGCTCTCGTTATCCATTTGAGTTCTGCGGATCTCCGATAGGGTGCGGCGCGTCGGCGGGGCGCGCGCGCTTGTAGACGCGGATGGGACCGAATCCCCCCGACTGGAACACGCGAATCAGCTTCAATCGGATCATCTCCAGCAGCGCCAGGAACGTCACGATCATGAACGCGCGCGAGTCGTCGCCGTCGCTGAACAGATCCTCGAAGCCGCACGCCTCGGTCTCGGACAATCGGGAGAGCAACTGCTCGATGCGGAGCTCGATCGACATCTGCTCCGGCGGCAGTACCATCCGCGGACGCCGATTGGCGCGCTCGAGCACGCCGCGGAAGGCCGCCAGCAGGCTGAAGAGATCGACCTCGAGCTCCGGCTCGTAATCATCGCCCGCGGCATCGGCCACGCGTGCGTCTGGGCGCATGAACTGCGCGCCCCGCAGCGTTTCACGATCGTGCAACAGCTCCGCCGCCGCCTTGTACTTCTGGTGCTCGAGCAGGCGACGAACGAGCGCCTCGCGCGGATCCTCTTCTGGCCCGCCCTCCTCCTGCGCCGGATCGGGACGCGGCAGCAGCGTCCGCGACTTGAGGTGGATGAGCGTCGCGGCCATCACGAGAAACTCTCCCGCGACGTCGAGATTGAGCTCCTGCATCAGCTCGAGGTATCCGAGGTATTGCTCCGTGATGAGGGAGATCGGGATGTCGTAGACGTTCACCTCGTGCTTCCGAATGAGATGAATGAGCAGATCGAGCGGCCCCTCGAACGATTCGAGCTTGACCTTGTAGGCGTCCGGAGACGATTCGAAATCCTGGTGTTCGGTCACGGTCAGTAGCGGAGCTTTACCGCGTCTCTCACGCGTTCCATCGTCGCCTGCGCAACCTCGCGCGCCTTCCGCGATCCTTCGATGGCGATGTCGCGAACCTGCTCGGGCCGGGCGGCGACGTCGCGGCGGCGCTCGCGCAGCGGGTCGAGCATCGCGTTCAGCGCCTTCGCCAGCTTTGTCTTGACCTCGACGTCGCCGACCTTGCCTTCGCGGTAGCGCGTCTTGAGATCGTCGACCTCGGCCGTGTCCGGATTGAACGCGTCATGGTACATGAAGACGGGGTTGCCTTCGACGGTGCCGGGAATGTCGGCGCGAACCCGCTTGGGATCCGTGTACATCTGCCGCACCTTCTTCATCACCGCGTCGCTGTCGTCGGCGAGATCGATCGTGTTGCCGTAGCTCTTGCTCATCTTGCGGTTGTCGAGTCCCGGGAGGCGCGGCACCGGCGTGAGCAGCGGCTGCGGCTCGACGAGCACCTCGCCGTAGTGCTGGTTGAAGCGGCGCACCACCTCGCGCGAGAGTTCCAGGTGCGGCACCTGATCCTCGCCCACCGGCACGAACCGGCCGTCGTACATGGCGACATCGGCGGTCTGCAGCAGCGGATAACCCAGAAAGCCGAGCGTCGAGAGATCTTTCTCCGCCAGTTGCTCCTGTTGCTCCTTGTAGGTCGGCACGCGCTCGAGCCACGGGATCGGCACCACCATCGACAGCAGGAGGAAGAGCTCCGCGTGCTCGGGCACGAGCGACTGGATGAAGATCGTGCTGCGCTCCGGATTCACGCCGGCCGCAATCCAGTCGGCGACGTTGTCGAGCGCGTAGCCGGTGATCGCGTCGGTCTTGGCGTACTCGCTCGTCAGCGCGTGCCAGTCGGCGACGAAGTAGAAGCAGTCGTACTGCTCCTGCAGCGTCGTCCAGTTCCTGAGGGCACCGACCAGATGTCCGAGATGCAGTTTGCCAGTCGGGCGCATCCCCGACACGACTCGCGCGCTATTCATCGTACGTCGTGTCCGCCTGAAGGCGGACCGTGAAGGTTAGAGCAACCACGAGAGGAGCAATCCTGCCGGCGGAGAGATCAACGTGTAGAGCACCCCGGTGAACATCAAGCCGTACAGGACGAGAAAGCCGTACGGCCGCAGCCGATCGAGCGTCTCGGCCATCGGCCCGCTGAGCATCCCGGCCAGCACGTTGCCGCCGTCGAGCGGAGGTACCGGCACCATGTTGAAGACGGCGAGCAGCACGTTGATTCGAACCGACATCTCCAGGACCGCGCCGGCAACGCCGCCGATATCGATGATCGTCAGCACCACCGCCGCGATGACCGCGAGCACGAGGTTGCTGGCCGGCCCCGCCGCGGCAATCACCATGAATTTTTGCCGCCAGTGAGGATGCAGTTGCGACGGGCTCACCGGCACGGGTTTGGCCCACCCGATAATCGGCAGGTTGGTGAGGAGCGCGATCAGGGGGAACACGACGGTCCCGATGGGATCGACGTGGACCGCCGGATTGAGGGACACGCGCCCGAGCATCCGCGCCGTCGGATCGCCAAGCCGGTCGGCTGTCCACGCGTGAGCCGCTTCGTGCACCGTCAGGGAAAACAGCAGAACGAAAAAGAGTACGAAGACCTGAACGAAATCGATGTTCTCCAAGGACGGCACAGCGTACCACGGGTTCGTGTGCCGTCCAACCGGAGCGCGGTTTCTTATGCCGCGTTCACGGATGCCATCCGCTGACGAGCACGCCGAGATAGTACGGCCACACCAGGATCGCGAGGACGCCCTTCCAGAACGTCAGTTGTAGAAACCCGATCGTGAAGAGCCACCCCGCGCCCCAGAGCAACCCGGCGCCGCCGTGCTGCTCGATCCGAATCTTGTCAGCCATGTCACCTCTGCCCGATCAACCTTCTCTATTCACGGCCGCCCAGTCAGCGATACATGGCGTCGTTTGCCGGGTGCGCCAGCGCGTAGGGCAGCACGTCGACGATCAGGTCGGCTGTCACATCCCACAACACCAGGTCGTAGTCGACGATCCGGTACTCCAGCTCCCGAGGCAGCGCCGGCAGCATGAGCAGGGTCGAGGCCGGCAACTCGCGCGCATCCCAGATCGGAAGCGGGGCATGAATTCCCGGATGGACGCCCGGCAACAGCCGGCCATCCTCGTCCATCAATGGCCCGGCCAGGCCGAAATCAGTTGCCGAGGTCGCGCCGCGGATGATCGCGCGGAACAGCCGCGCAGCCTCGGACGTGAAGATGTCGCACCGGCGGGCAGTGGCCCGCGCGGTCTTGATCGCGGAGGCGAGGGGCCCCGTGGAGATCGCGGCCGAGTGACGGGTGCCGGGCGGAAGCACCGAGGCCGCCAACGCGCGGTGCAGCTCGGCATACGCCGCGACGCGTTGCTCGAACACGAGGAGTGCGGTCGAGGTTTCGGCGATGGCGCCCCCGCGCCCGACCTGGCCGTCAACCGTGGCCACGGCCACCGCGGCAATCGCCAGCGTGGCCGCCATTCGCGGCAGCAGCATAGAGAGCAGGGGCGTCATGGGGGATCCTCCTTCGGCGGAATTCACCCGCCGTCAATGCATCAACCGTGCCTCGCGGCGAGGTGCGCGGCATGGCGCCAATGGAGTGAACCTCCCTCCTGCGTGAGGCGCTCGCGCAGCGACCAGCGCAGCAGCGCCTCATCGTCGACAACCAGGACCGTGGCGGCGGACACGCCGTGAGTATCTCGAGCCGACTCTCGAATGCCCGGCCGCTGCCGGAACGGTCGCTAGGCTGACGCTCCCGCGCCAGACTGGGCCGGCGTCGGGTGCGCCGGCGTCGGGTGCGGCCGCGGCAGACCGAACTTTTCGATACGATAACGGACCTGGTCGCGGTTGATGCCGAGCAACTGTCCCGCGTGCGTCTGATTCCCCCCGGAGCGCTCGAGCGCCTGCATCACCAGTTGGCGCTCGACCTCCTCGAGCACGACCCCGTTCAGCGGCAGTCGGAACTGCACGGAGGATGAGTGGCGCCCAAGCGTCATGAAGTCGTCCGGCGCGAGCCACTCCCGATCCATCAGCAGCATCGCGCGCTCGATGGTGTTGCGCAACTCGCGGATGTTGCCCGGCCACCGGCACTGCTCCAGCAGGGCCATCGCCTCGGGCGTCACGCCCCGCACGCGCTTCTTGAACTCCCGGTTGTAGCGCTCGACGTAGTAGGCGACCAGCAGCGGAATATCCCCCGTCCGTTCGCGGAGCGGCGGGAGCAGGATCGGCATCACCTGCAGCCGGTAGAACAGGTCCTCGCGGAACTTCCCGGCCTCGACTTCGGCCTCGAGATCGCGGTTGGTGGCGGCGACGACCCGCACGTCCACGCGCACGTCGGCCAGGCCCCCGACGCGCTTGAACGTCCTCTCCTCGAGAAAGCGCAGGAGCTTGGACTGCAGCCCCGGCATCATTTCGCCGATCTCGTCGAGAAACACGGTGCCGCCGTCGGCGGTCTCGAACAGCCCGCGCTTCTGCTGCCGCGCATCGGTGAAGGCGCCGCGCTCGTGCCCGAACAGCTCGCTCTCGAGCAACTGCTCCGGCAGCGCCGAGCAGGTGATGTTGACGAACGGCCTGGCCGCGCGGTCGCTGTTGTAGTGGATCGCCTTGGCGGCGAGGTCCTTGCCCGTGCCGGTCTCGCCCGTCAGCAGCACCGTCGACGCCGGGCTCGCGGCCACGCGCGCGAGGAGAGACTTGGCCTGGAGCATCGCCGGCGACGCCCCGATCACCGCGTCGAACCCGTAGTCCCGGCCCTGGCTGGTGCGCAGCGACCGCACCTCCCGGCGCAGGCGGCCGGTCTCGAGCGCCTTCTCCACCACCAGCGCCACTTCATCCAGATTGAACGGCTTGTGGACGTAGTGATAGGCGCCCAGCCGCATCGCCTCGACGGCGTTCTCCACCGTCGAGAACGCGGTCATCAGGATCACCGGCATCTCGGGCGCCAGCTCCTTGATGCGCCGCAGCACCGCCAGGCCGTCGGTATCGGGCAGCCGGAAATCGAGCAGCACGAGGTCCATGCCGCCGGCGGCGACCTGCTCCAGGGCGTGCGCGCCGGTGCCCGCTTCCGACACCCCGTAGCCATCCCGCCGCAGCCGCTCGCGCAACGACCAGCGTACGAGCTCTTCGTCATCGACGATCAGAATGTTCGCCGTACTCATTGGGCGCCACCTCCACCTGCCGAATTTCCACGTGTCACGAGGTCCTCGCGACTCCTAATCCAAGCCGAACGTCAGCACCACGGTCAGGACGAAGCGTTCGGGTTGACCGTTGAGCAACAGCGGTGAGTAGCGCCATTGACGGACGGCAGCGAGCGCCGCCTTGTCGAACATGCCCTGCGAGCGGAGCACCTTGACCTCCTGCACCGTACCGTCTCTGTCGACGATCGCCTCGAGGATCACCGTGCCCTCGAGGTGTGCCGCAAGGGCCATAGGCGGATACACCGGCTCGACGCGATGCACCAGGGCAGGCGCCTTCATCGCTCCTCCGATGCGGACGGGGCCCTTCGCCACCGGCGGCGGTGGCGGCGGTGGCGGCGGAGTGTCGGCCGGCAGCCCGCCCACGATGCCTTCGAGGACACCGCCGGGGACCCCACCCTCGACGCCGCCCTGGACCCCCTGCTGGCCTGCGTCGAACCCCACTTCAGGCTCGATGCGCGACGGCGCCTCGACCGGCGCCGCGAAGACGCCGGTGGTCGGCACCGGTTGCGTGGCCGGCGGCGTTGCGCGCGGGGCCGGTGGAGGCGGAGGGGGAGGGGGCGGCGGCGGCGGAGGCGAAGGCACGGCGACAAACGCCATGATCGTTCGGACCGGAACGCGATCGGTCGCGACCATCAGCGACGTCGCCGCGATCAAGCCGACCGCCGCCGCCTCCGCAGCGACCGAGAGCAGCATCGGGGCGGTCTGGCGCCGTGGAATATGGGTAGTCTGTCCTGTGATCAGGTCGAACATAACGCGACCTCCTGTCGATCGGCGGCGGGAGCCGTTGCGCCCGGCGTTCCCTCTGGTGCAGGTTGCGCGCCAGCAGAACCAACGGCACCTGGCCCGTTATTCCGTCGTATCCGCTCGACACTGTGAGACGTCACTCGTAGGGGTGGGGAATATTCCCTGCGGAGGGTAGGATTCCGCGCTACCGCGTCGCCGCGTAGGCGTTAAGCAGCATCGGCTCGAGGTCGTGCATGTCGAACGGCTTGTCCACGACGCCGTACGCACCGAGCGCGAGGGCACTGGCGACAAGATCCGGCGTGCCGTGCGCCGTCATCATGACGACGACGCTGAGCGGCGTAAGCTCACGGATCCTGGCGAGCAACTCCAGATCATTCGAATCCGGCAACCGGCAATCGAGCAGCACCACGTCCGCTGGCTCCGGCATGTCGTTCAACGTCCGGATCGCGGACTCGGCATCCTCGGCCTCGATCACCGTGTGCCCCATGCGCGAGAGGGTTTCGGCGATCGACCACTTGAGCAGCGCTTCGTCCTCGACGACCAGAACGCGAAGGTGAAACCGATGGGTCACTGAAACCAGACGCATTCAAGATCCGGTCCACGCGCAGACCTCCACGGAGCGTGCGTCGCGAGAAGATGACGCGGGGAATGTTTCGACGTCGCTGCGAACTATTTCACCAGGCGCGATCCTTTTCATCGGTTCGCCGGAACAATACATCTCGAATGTCGCGTTCTACTACAAGCTGCTGTTCCTCGTCATCGTCGGCGCCGTGTCACTGTTATCATGGTGTTGTACTGGGGCCGCATGCTGGCCTTCGTCGGCAACGCGTTCTAGGAGTCCCCTTATGCAAAGAAGACTGGCGTATGCATTCGCGGCCACGATAGTCGTCTCACTGGCGGCCGCCGCCGCGTTGGCGCAGGAAGCGACGATCAGGCCGATCGCCACCGTCGGGCAGATCATGCAGACGATGATCGTCCCCTTCTCGGACGCGGTGTTCATGGCCGCATCCGAGCCGCCAAAGACCGACGCAGGATGGGCCGCGGTCGGCGGCAGCGCGCTCGCCCTGGCCGAGTCAGGGAACCTGTTGATGATTGGTCCCCGGGCGCGCGACAAGGCCGAGTGGATGAAGATGGCGCGCCAGACGGTTGACGCCGCCGCGGCCGTGATGAAGGCGGCCGCCGCCAAAGACGCTGACGCGCTTTCTTCGACCGGGGACGCACTCTACGAAACATGCGAGTCGTGCCATATGCGCTACATGACGCCGAGCGCACCCGCGGCGAAGTAGTTGAAGACCCGCCTCGACCGACCTAGCCCATCACGGTCGCGCGCGCCGCGGCCGTATCGACGCTGGGGGCGGTCACGGCGTCCAGCGTCGGCGCCCGGTCGCGGTCAGGGCTGGCACCAAGGGGAAGGGTCACGGTAAACGTGGCGCCCTGATCCTTCCCCTCGCTCGCCGCCGTGACGTGGCCGCCATGGAGCTCCACGAGGTGACGGACGATGGCCATGCCGAGGCCGAGTCCCCAGTGCAGGCGGCTGAACGAGCCGTCGGCCTGGCTGAAGCGTTCGAATACGTGTGGAAGGAACGCCGGCTCGATGCCTTGACCAGAGTCGGTGATCGTCACAACGACGTCGCCCGCGTGCGCCCGCAACTCGACCCGGACACGTCCGTCCTTCGGCGTGAACTTGATCGCGTTCGACAGGAGGTTCCACATGATCTGCTGGAGGCGGTCCCGGTCGGCGATGATCGGCGCGACGTCGCCGAACACCCTGTCGACGGCGATGTCCTTGGCGTCGGCCGCCGGCTCCACGGTTTCGATTGCAGCCTCGATCACGGTACGAAGGCTCACGAGCTCCAGATGGAGATTGAGCTTGCCCCCGATGATGCGGGAGACATCCAAGATGTCGTCCACAAGCTGCGCCTGCGCCTGCGCGTTCCTCTTGATGACTCGCGTGGCACGGTCGATCGACTCGTTGTCCCGGCTACCCGTCTCCAGAATGTGCGTCCATCCGAGGATCGCGTTGAGCGGCGTGCGAAGCTCGTGAGAGAGGGTGGCGAGGAACTCGTCCTTCAACCTGTTCAGCGCCTGCGCCTCGACACGGGCACGCTGCTCCCGTTCGAGCAACTGCGCGAGCTCGACCTCGACGCGCTGGCGCCCGGCCATCTCGGCCTCGAGCGAGCGATTGGTCGCCGCCAGCTCTCTGGTGCGCTCCTCGACCCGGTGCTCCATGTCGTCGTAGGCACCCTTCAAGGCGTCCGCGGCCTCTTTTAGCGCCTGCCGCTGCGTGTACAGCTCGACAAACACCGCCACTTTCGAGAGGAGCACTTCAGGGGCGAGGGGCTTGAAGAGATAGTCGACGGCGCCGGCCGCATAGCCGCGGACGACGTGCGTATCGCCCTTGACATTCGCGGTGAGGAAGATGATTGGCGTGTTGCGTGAACGATCGCGGCGCCGGATCAGTTCCGCGACCTCGTAGCCGTCCATCTCCGGCATCGCCACGTCCATCAGGATCAGTGCGAAGTCCTGACCGAGCAGCGCCTTCAGCGCCTCGGCGCCAGACCGTGCGTGTACCAGTGTGTGACCGGTATCAGTGAGAATGGCCTCCAGCGCCAGCAGGTTCTCCGGGTGGTCGTCGACCAGCAGAATGCCGACGGGCGTCATCGCGCCTCCACCGGCACGCCGGCCAGCGCCCCGAGCACGCGCCCGAGGTCGCGCAGTCCGAGCACGTGGTTGACCGACGTCGCCGCGAGGGCGGCGCGCGGCATCACATCGCACGCGGCTGAGGTGGGTTCCTGCACCAGGGCACACCCGCCGCGCGCGCGAATCGCGCGGAGCCCCTGGCTGCCGTCCGCGCTCGCACCCGTCAGCATCACGCCGATGACGCTGTCTCCATACGCCTCCGCCGCTGTCTCGAACAAGACGTCAATGGAAGGGCGCGCCCAGAGGACCGGCCCTTCGGTGGAGAGCGCGAGGAGGCCGGGGGCTTCAATCATCAAGTGATAGTCCGGGGGCGCCACATACACATGCCCTGGCACGATCGGC
Source organism: Acidobacteriota bacterium (assembly GCA_947465645.1). The sequence continues at coordinate 33,421 of CANIBQ010000051.1, forward strand.
GCCTTGTCTTCCGCGTCGCACACCACCAGCGAGGTGTGGCGCTGCCAGATCGCCTGGAGCTCCCCGTCGGATGGCGGCACCGTGGCCCGATGCTGGGCGATGAGAATCGGCAAGGGAAAGCCCTCCGGCAGCGCGGCCAGTACAGTGGAGACGGCCTCGAGCCCCCCGAGTGACGACCCGATGACCACCACGCCATAGGCCATCAGTGCGTCCGCCTGAACAGCTTCTGTCCAGATACGAGCGGCTCGTACTCATGCCCGCCCGCCTGCACAGGCAGCGACTCGTGCGAACCGATCCCCAGCAGCCCGAACGTGGCGAAGCTTCGCGCGAACAAGTCGTGGACGCGCTCCTGCAGCGGACGCGTGAAGTAGATCATCACGTTGCGGCACAGGATGACGTTGAACTCGTTGAAGACGCCGTCGGTCGCGAGGTTGTGCTGCGCGAAGACCACGTTCTCCCGCAACGACTGGTGAAAGACGACATGGTCGTAGGCCGCGGTGTAGTAGTCGGACAACGTGCCCGTGCCACCCGACGCGCAATAGTTCGCGGTGTTCTTCTGCATCACATCGATCGGAAAGATCCCGCTCCGCGCCTTCCGCAGGACGACCTCGTTCATGTCGGTGGCATAGATACGGCTGCGGTCGTACAGCCCTTCTTCCTGGAGGAGAATCGCCAGCGAATACACCTCTTCGCCCGTCGAGCAGCCCGCCTGCCAGATGCGGATGAACGGATACGTCCGCAGCAGCGGGATCGCGTGCCGCCGGAACGCCAGGAAGAACCGCGGATCCCGGAACATCGCGCTGACGTTCACCGACAGCCCCAGCAACAGGCGCTCGAGACACGTGACGTCGTGGAGCATCCTCTCCATCAGGCCGGAGACGGTCGTCAGGCTCTCCGCTGCCACGACGGCGCGCACTCGACGCCGCAGCGACGACCGCGCGTACCCTCGAAAATCGAACCCGTGCTGGCGATAGATCGCCTCCAGCAGCAGATCGATTTCGAGCGCTTCCAGCGCGCCGGGCTCCTCTCCGTGCATGGGTTACCGGTACAGCCATACACGCAACAGCGAGATGAGCTGCTCGGTATCCACGGGCTTCGCCACGTAATCGGAGGCGCCCGCCTCGATACATTTCTCCCGGTCGCCCTTCATGGCCTTTGCCGTGAGCGCGATGATCGGCAACGACTTGAACTTGCGCATCTTCCGGATCGCCTGCATCGCCTCGTAGCCGTCCATCTCGGGCATCATCACGTCCATCAGCACGACGTCGATGCCGGCCGTGTTCGTCAGCATCTCGATGCCGTCCTTGCCGTTCTCGGCGTACAGCACCTTCATCTCGTACTGCTCGAGCACGCTCGTCAGCGCGAAGATGTTTCTCATGTCATCGTCGACCACGAGCACCTTCTTGCCGGCCAGCGCGGGATCGGTGTGGTGCAGGCGCTCGAGGAGCTTGCGCTTCGGCTCGGGAAGGTTGCCCTCGACCCTGTGGAGGAACAGGGCCGTCTCGTCGAGGAGGCGGTCGAGCGACTTGACGTCCTTGACGATGATCGTCTCGGCGACACGCCGCAGCTCGGTCTCCTGTTTCTTGGTCAGCTCTTTCCCCGTGTAGACGATGACCGGAATCAGCGACAGCGTGGCGCTCGACCGCATTTTCTCCAGCAGGTCGAACCCGGTCATGTCGCTGAGGCCGAGATCGAGCACCATGCAGTCGAACGGCGTGCGATCGAGCGCCGCCAGCGCCTCCGCGCCCGTCGCGACGGCGGTCGTCTGGATGTCACCGTTTCCGAGCAGCTCAACGATGCTGTTGCGTTCGACCTCGTTGTCTTCGACGACGAGCAGGTTCTTCACCGTGCGGTCGATGAATCCACCGATGGTCGCGAGCGCGGCGGCCAGGCCTTCGGCGGTGGCGGGCTTGCCGAGATGTCCGATCGCGCCGAGCTTCAGGCCGCGCTGCACTTGGTCGGTGGCGGAGATGATGTGCACGGGGATGTGCCGCGTCGCGGGGTCGTGCTTCAAGCGGTCGAGCACCGTCCATCCGTCGAGTGCGGGGAGCGCGATGTCCAGGGTGATGGCATCGGGTCTCATGTGCCGCGCCATCTCGAGCCCGATGTCGCCCCGGACGGCGACGACCCCCTTGAAGCCCCTGTCCCGCGCCGCGTCCAGGAGGATCGGAGCGAAGCCGAGATCGTCTTCCACGATCAGCAGCACCCGGTCGCCATCCTTGATCTCGGCGCGATCGTCCGGGACGACGCTTTCGATCGTGGCCAGGTCGAAGGGCTCGCTCTCCGGCAGCGGCGACGGGACGCGATGCCGGCGCTCCAGGCGCGGACCACCATTCAGATCCACGCGCATGTCGACGACCGCGTCGCGATCGAAGGTCTCCGGCAGGTACAGGACGAACTCGCTGCCACGTCCGACCTGGCTCGAGACCCCGATCTCGCCGCCGAGGAGCCTCGCAATCTCGCGGCTGATCGAAAGGCCCAGGCCCGTGCCGCCGTACTTGCGGCTCGTGGTGCCGTCGGCCTGCTGGAACGCCTCGAAGATGATGCGGTGCTTGTCCTCGGGGATCCCGATGCCGGTGTCGGTCACGCGGAAGGCAATCACCCGCGTCGCGCGCCTCAGCGCGTGATGATCGGGGCTCCAGCCGCCGGTGGCGACATCCACCGTCAGGTTGACCTTGCCCTGGTCGGTGAACTTCAGCGCGTTCGAGAGGAGATTCTTCAGCACCTGCTGCAACCGCTTGGGATCGGTATCGATGGCCGCCGCGAGCCCGTCGCCCAGGTGCACGTCGAAGTCGAGGCCCTTATCGACCGCGAGTTGCTTGAACGTGCGCTGCACGTAGTCCTGCAGATCGACGAACGGCACGGCCCTGACGTCCACGTCCATCATTCCCGACTCGATCTTCGAGAGGTCCAGGATCTCACTGATCAGATCGAGCAGGTCAGAGCCGGACGAGAAGATCGTCTTCGCGAACTCC
>CANIBQ010000052.1 GCA_947465645.1 Acidobacteriota bacterium
ACTGTCCCCGAAAAATGACCCCCGACCCCATTTTCTGAGGAGGGCGTAGCGATGAGGCAGGTTGTTGTTGGATTGTTCGTAGGTGTCGCGATTGCGGGTGCGCTGGCCCACGCGCAGGCCACGACACCCTTCAAGCTCGGTACGTTCGAGCGGCAGGGCCGGCCATTTGTCGGCGTCGTCCTCCGCGACACGGTCGTCATCGACCTGGCAGCGGCGCACGCTGCCGTGCAGCCCGCATCGACGCTCGCCGCGCCGACAGACATGAAGGACGCGATCAACCGCTACGACACCGGCCTCCGCGCGCGGATCCAGGACATCGTGCGCAGCGTCAGTGCCGCGGGCGCCGCGCGGCCCGCGTATGTCTACGACGTCTCGGCGCTGAAGATCCTTCCGCCGATCGTTCCAACCGTGATGCTGAACGTGGCGGTGAACTACCGCGAGCACGACATCGAGATGGCCGCCGCACGTCTTCTTGGACCCTTGCCGGCCCAGTCCGCGCAGGCCGCGGCGCCGACGGCCGGCGGCGCGCTGCCGAACACGACGAGCGCCCCAGGCTACTGGGAACGGAAGCCGGACGACACGCGTTGGAATCCGTACATGTTCATGAAATCGCCGATGGCGATCATCGCCACCGGTGAAAACATCCGCCTGCCTCCAGGGCGTACGCAGGTCGACTGGGAGTGCGAGATGGGCGTGGTCATCGGACGCCAGAGAAGCCGCGTGCCGCTCGCCCAGGCCGGGGACGTGATCTTCGGCTACACGATCCAGAACGACGTCTCAGACCGCGGTGGCCGCGGCGACACGCGGTATGGCTCCGATTGGGTGATCAGCAAGAACCACGACACGTTTGCCCCGCTGGGTCCGTTCATCACGCCGAAGGAATTCGTCCCGGATCCGCGGAGGATCGGGATCGTCGCGGAGTTGAATGGCCAGAAGCTGCAGGAAGCCAATACCTCGCTGATGATTCACGACGTGTTCGAGCAGGTTGTCTACGCGACCAACATCATGACGCTTCGTGTCGGAGACATCATCGCGACCGGCACGCCGGCCGGCGTCGGATCAGCCCGCAAGCCGCCGATCTATCTGAAGGGCGGCGACCGGATTACCTGCACGTATGAAGGCGTCGGCACGCTGAGCAATCCCGTCATCTCGCAGAACGTCGCGGCGCAGCCCGCGCGGTAAGATGCTGAACCAGTGCATTGTGCATCTGCACGGTGCATTGTGCGGGTGCACGTGCACGGTGCACCTGCACTCGCCCTTTGCACGTTGCACGTGCACTGTGCACTATCGAAAGGCCTCCGCGTGGAGCGCGCGGGCGAGCGTTTCGGCCGCGGCGGCGATGCGCGGTCCCGGAACGACCAGGTAATCTCCGTTGAGGACATGAATCCGGCCGTTGCGCACGGCCGGAATGGAAGGCAGCGTCGACCACGCTGCCTTTTCTTTTTTCTCGTCAGCCGTCGCGAACACGCCCGTGGCCCGTAGCTCAACGACCACCTGGGGCGCGCGCACCAGAAGGATCTCGTGCGACGGCTGCGTCGATTCACGTGAGATGTCGGCGAAGACGTTCACCCCGCCGGCGATGTCGAGGATGTCGTTCAGGAATCCCTTCCCGCCCGCGACATACATCTGCTGCAGTGTTCCGGGTTGCCGGTCGAACACCAGCAGCGTCCGCGGGCGCGGCCGCCCCTTGACCCTCGCGCGGATCGCGTTGAGCCGTCCCTCGATTGCCTTCGCCTGACGCTCTCCCTCGGCCGAGTGTCCGGTCACGCGGCTGATGTCGCGCAGCGTCTGGAGAATGTGCGCGACCCCGCCATTCCGGTGACTGAAGATGGGGATGCCCGCCCGGCCGATCTGCTTCTCGAGATCGACCTGGGACCCATACGTGATCACGAGATCGGGCCGCAGCGACAGGATGCGCTCGACGTCGGGGTCGAGCAGCGCGCCGACGCGCGGCAGCGCCTTCGCCTCAGGCGGAAAGTCGTCGTAGCTGCTGACCCCCACCACTTGCGAGCCGGCGCCGACGGCGAACAGCATCTCGGTCAGCGCAGGGTTGAGCGACACGACCCGCTTCGCAGGGGCAGGATTCGCTTGTGGCGCGAGCCACGTCACCCCACCGCGCAAGCCCGGCGGGGACCCCGATGTGAGGCTCGCCCCACAGGCAGCAATGACAACGACTGCGAGAACTAGCCTTTTCGTACGAGCAGCCACAGGAAGAACGGGCCTCCAAGCATGGCGGTGACGACGCCCACCGGTACTTCCACCGGCGCGAGCACGGTGCGCGCTACGAGATCGCAGGCCACCAGGAACGCGGCGCCGAAGAGTGCGGATGCCGGCAGCACGATCCGGTGATCGACGCCCACCATCAACCTCACCAGGTGCGGGACGACAATCCCGACAAAGCCGATCGGCCCCGCCAGCGACACCGCCGCGCTCGTCGCCAGCGCCGAGCTGATGAATGCCAGCCGCTGAACGCGGGCTACGTCCACCCCGCGCGTGGCGGCTTGCTCGGCGCCGACGCTCAGGAGATTCAGCGATGACGGGAGCATCGCGAACACCGCGAACGCCGCGAGCAGCAGCGGCAACGCGCCGAGGACGGGGGTAAAGCTGCCGATATCCAGATCGCCCATCAGCCACCGCACCGTTCGGAACGTCTCGGTGAAGTCGGACATGTACTGTACGAACAGGATGAGCGCCGAGAAGAACGAGTTCAGCGTCACGCCGGCCAGCAGCAGCACCGACGTTGACATCGCCCTCCCCGGTTTCGTGGCGAGGCCATAGACGATCCCTGCGGACAGGATCGCTCCGACAAGGCTCGCGAGCGGCACCGCCGAAAACGGACCGAAGGTGATCGCCGCGCCAAACGTGATCGCGAGGATGGCGCCGAGGGCCGCGCCGGCGGAGACGCCAAGCGTAAACGGCGTGGCGAGCGGGTTGCGGAGGAGTGCCTGCAGCACGACGCCGGCCGACGCAAGCGCCGCGCCGACCACCGCACCCGCGAGCACCCGCGGCATGCGCGCGACGAAGAAGATCTGGGCGTCAACGTTGTCGGTGAAGGGAATTGACCGGTCGAACACCCGGCTGAAGCTGATCGGCGTGCTGCCGACGAGCGGCGCGAGCAGGCAGGTCACCACTGCGAGCGCGCCGTAGACCGCTATCGTCGACACCAGGCGGGCGCGAATCGGCCGATGCGGAGCGCGCACGGCGGCGCGAGCGAGATCTGGAGCCGCTTCGGTCGAATCGAACGCCGTCATGGCACTCGTCTCACGGGAACGATCGTCAGGTGCCCCGCATCCTCGTGAAAGCGCACGTCGGCCTCCACGTCATAGAGCTGCTGAATCATCGCGCCGGTCAGCACCTCGCGCGTCGGCCCCTGCGCCAGCACTCGTCCCGCGCGCAGCATCACCAGCGTGTCGCACAGGGACGCCGCCAGGTTCAAGTCATGCGTCGCCAGCACCATCGTCACCCCGCGCTCTCGATTGAGCCGCGTCAGCAGCGATGCCACTTCGAGCTGGTATCCGAGATCGAGCGAGGCCGTCGGCTCGTCGAGCAACAGCACGTCCGGTGCCTGCGCCAGCGCACCCGCGATCACGACGCGCTGCTTTTCGCCTCCGCTGAGCGTCATGTAGGACCGCTGCGCCAATTGTTCGGTGCCGGTGGCGGCCATCGCGTCGAGCGCGATCGCGAGATCGTCGGGTCCCTCGAGGCGGAAGGGACCGAGATGCGGATGCCGGCCCATCAGCACCATCTCCAGCGCGGTGTAGTCGAATGCAGGATGCGTTTCCTGCGGCACGACGGCGATATGCCTGGCCATCTCGCGCCGCGGGATACTCGCGAGATCGCGGCCGCTCAAGTCGAGCACGCCCGACTGCGGGCGCAGTACGCCCGACATCAGCTTGAGCAGCGTCGTCTTGCCGCAGCCGTTCGGGCCGAGCAGCCCGGTGAGCGATCTGTGGGGGATGGTGACGTTGACGTCGCGGAGCGTGAAGGACGCCTCTCGGCCGTCGCCGTCGTACCCGAAAGAAACCGCGCGTGAGTGAAGGGACATCGTCACCTCCCGGCGTCCTGCGCGCCGGTAAAAGGGACAGGCACCGGTGGCAGGTCTTCTGACTCGCGGGGTTCGTCTGAGACGAATCCGCTTACAGTGGCGGGACCGTGTGGGTTTTTCACCCACTTTCCCTGCGTCACCCGGCAGTGTCGATTTGTTGTTCGGGAGTATAGCACGCTAGAATTTTCGAAGGTTTCAGTGCATTCACGTCTGCAGGCGGCGGGGCTCGGTGCAATCGACGACAAGCTGCGCGCCGGCGAGCGGCTCACGCTCGACGACGGCGTACGGCTGTTCGAGTCTCCCGATCTGCTGGCTGTCGGATGGCTGGCCAACCGTGAGCGCGAGAAGCGCCACGGCGCACGCACATACTTCAACTACAACCTGCGCCTCGAGCCGACCAACGTCTGCGTCGCGAGCTGCCTGTTCTGCTCGTTCGCGCGGCTCAAGCCCAGCGATTCAGCGGCGTACACGATGTCGCTCGAGCAGGCGTGGGACAAGCTGCGGCAGCGCGCCGATCAGCCGCTCACCGAGCTGCACATCGTCAACGGTCTCAACCCGGATCTTCCGTTCAGCTATTACACCGACCTCCTGCGCGGCTTCAAGGCGATCAGGCCTGGCATCCATCTCAAGTGCTTCACGGCGGTGGAGATTGCATTCTTCGCCGACCTGTACGGGATGACCGACGCGCAGGTGCTGCGCGAGTTGATGGATGCCGGACTCGACTCCATGCCTGGCGGCGGCGCCGAGATCTTTGCCGAGCGGGTGCGCCGCAAGATCTGCCACGACAAGTGCGGCGCCGATCGCTACCTCGACATCCATCGCATCGCCCATCGTCTCGGAATGCGGACGAACGTGACGATGCTGTACGGGCATATCGAGACGTTCGAAGAGCGCGTCGACCACATGCTGCGCGCCCGCGCGTTGCAGGACGAGACGGGTGGATTCCAGGCGTTCATCCCGCTCGCGTTTCACCCGGACAACAACCAGATGCGCAAGCTCCCGGCGCCGAGCGCCACCGATACGCTCAAGGTGCACGCGGTGTCGCGGCTGGTCGTGGACAGCATTCCGCACATCAAGGCGTTCTGGATTGCCACCGGCGTCGATGTGGCGCAGACGTCGCTGTGGTTTGGCGTGGACGACCTGGACGGGACGGTGCAGGAAGAGAAGATTTACCACATGGCCGGTTCGGCCACTCCCGAAGGGATGACGACGGCCGAGCTCACCCGGCTGGTACGGGCGGCTGGCCGTGAGCCGCTCGAGCGCGACACGCTCTACAACATCGTCAATATTCCTGAACTAGCCGCCTCCTGAGCGGATACCGCTGACCTATCGCCGGACGGCTGAGGACGCTATAATTCAGTTGGTCCCAGACTCCTGGGGGCGATAGCCAAGCTTGGGAGTTTGGGATTTTTCACGTCCTTACATTGCGAAAAGTTTCACAACATTAGGATGAGCTCAATAATTCCGCTGCTGACCGAGTTCGAGAAGGAACACATTTCCGAGCGTCAGGCCTTGCCCGAAAAGTACCTGGGCCTTTCAGACGCCGAGATGGAAGTGCGCATTGCCGAGGCTCGCGCCAGGCTCGGCAACCGGCTCGTCATTCTTGGTCATCATTACCAGCGCGACGAGGTCATCAAGTACGCCGATTACACCGGCGACTCGTTCAAGCTCGCCCGCCAGATTGCGTCTCGGCCCGACGCCGACTACATCGTCTTCTGCGGCGTGCACTTCATGGCCGAGAGCGCGGACGTGCTCTGCGCGCCGCACCAGCAGGTCATCCTGCCCGACCTCGCCGCCGGCTGCTCGATGGCCGACATGGTGGACCCCGACCAACTGACGACCTGCTGGGAAGAGCTCGCGCAGATGGGCATGACCCGTGGACAGGGGCCCGGGCGGGCCGGCGTCGTGCCGGTGACGTACATCAACTCCGCGGCGGCGATTAAGTCGTTTGTCGGCGAGCGCGGCGGAACGGTGTGCACGTCGTCGAATGCGGCGGCCACGCTGACGTGGGCCTTCGAGCGCGGCGACAAGATTCTGTTCATGCCGGATCAGCATCTGGGTCGCAACACCGCCTACAAGATGGGCATTCCGCTCGACCAGATGGTCGTGTGGGATCCGCACGAGATCTTCGGCGGCCTCGATCCCGATCAGGTGAAGAACGCCCGGATGATCCTGTGGAAGGGGCACTGCTCGGTCCACGAACGGTTCACGGCCGGGCAGATCGAGGCGACGCGGAAACAGCATCCCGGCATTCGCGTGATCGTGCATCCCGAAGTGCCGTGGGACGTCGTCCAGGCGTCCGATGACAGCGGCAGCACGGAGTACATCATCAAGACGGTGAAGAACAGCCCGGAGGGATCGATCTGGGCGGTCGGCACCGAGGTGCACCTCGTGAACCGCCTGGCTCACGAAGTCGCACCGGGCCGCACCGTGATCTCGCTCGATCAATTCGGCTGCCTCTGCTCGACGATGTTCCGCGTCTCGCCGAACCATCTGCTGTGGATCCTCGAGGAGCTCATCGACGGCCGCGTGCACAACCGGATCACCGTGCCCGACGACCAGAAGCACTGGAACCGCGTTGCCCTCGATCGCATGCTGTCCATCCAATAACCCGCCGGGGCGATTTCAAGTAATATCGCGTGGATCGCTCTACGACGAGGTGAACTCACATGGCTGACTTGGTCACGACACGCGAACTTCCGAAGCTCCCCTACGATTTCGCCGCGCTCGAGCCGCACATCGATGCGAAGACGATGGAGATCCATCACGGCAAGCACCACCAGGCATACGTCAACAACCTCAACGCGGCGCTCGAGAAACATCCCGCGCTGCAGTCCAAGAGCGTTGACGAGCTCTGCCGGAGCATCAACAGCCTCCCCGAGGACATTCGAACCGCCGTGCGCAACAACGGCGGCGGCCACTGGAACCACAGCCTGTTCTGGACGTGGATGGCGCCCAACGCGGGCGGCGCGCCCACTGGGAAGATTGCCGACGCGATCAACGCGTCCTTCGGCAGCCTCGACGCCTTCAAGGATCAGTTTCAGAAGGCAGGCGTCGGCCGCTTCGGCAGCGGCTGGGCCTGGCTGATCAAGGACGGCACCAAGCTTTCGATCGCGAGCACGCCGAATCAGGACAATCCTCTGATGGAAGGCAAGACGGCGATTCTTGGCGTTGACGTGTGGGAACACGCGTACTACCTGAAGTACCAGAATCGCCGCCCCGACTACCTCGCGGCCTGGTGGAACGTCGTCAACTGGGCCGAGGTCAACAAGGCGCTCTGAGCGCTCCTTGGATCCCAACGCGACCGCCTCGTCGAGGCGGATCAAGGAACTGGAAGTCATGGTCGCCGACGTCATCGTCGAGACGGCCGACACGTCCACGCTTGTGCTGTTCACCGGAAATGACCGGCTGGATTACATGGCCGGTCACTTCCTCACCATCGATCCCCACCAGTTCGGGGCGCTCGAGCGCTTCACGTCGTTTCTCGAAGACCTGAAGGGCAGGCGCGAGCCGCCGCGCGCGTACTCGATGTGCTCGTCGCCCCACGAGCGCCACCTCGCGGTCACCGTGAAAGAAGAGCAGTACGTATCGGGCTCGACCACGTATCCGCCGCTGCTCTCGCCGCTTCTCGTCAAGGGCACCGTCCGCGGGATGGGCTTCGTCGTCACCGGCTTCACCGGCCCGTACACGCTGGCGCCGGACATCAGTTCCCACACCGACCACGTCGTCCACATCTGCGCGGGGTCGGGGAGCGTGCCGAACTTCTCGATGCTGAAGTTCGCGCTCGAGCATCACCCGACGCTGCGGCATACGTTCGTCTATTCGAACAAGACGTGGAGCGACATCATCTTCCGCGACGCGTTGACGAAGCTCGAGGCGCGTCATCCTGATCGATTGAAGGTGATTCACACGCTGACACGCGAGCCGGACGTGTCGATACACGGACCATCCGTGCGAAACGGCCGCCTGGGCGCCGACCTGCTGCGAGAAGTCATCCCCGACCCCGCCGCACCGCTCGTCTACGTGTGCGGCCCCGGCATCTCCAAATGGGACCGCGAGGTGGCGAAAGAGAAAGGCACGGCCCCGCAGCCGCGGTTTCTCGAATCCGTGCTCTCGAGTCTCAAGGAGATCGGCGTGCCCGACTCCAGGATCAAGCGCGAATTCTACGGGTAGCCGGGTCAGGATCCCCTCCACGACCTTCCGGTATCCGCCGGCCTTCACCGCCATGCACGGCGCGCGGACGCTGCGGCTGGCGCTTCCACAGGAAACGATCGCGCTCTGTCCCGATTGCGAGGAGGGTGCGATGCCGCCCTTCGGCGAGCTGTACTCGCACCGGGTGTTCGCCGATGAAAGCCTGGTGGGTGAGCTCGAGGTGGTGTTCAGCGCCGGCACGCACACCGTCGGACGCTTCGGACGGCCACGTCACGATAGAGGCGAGAGCTAGATTCATTTCTCGCAGCATACCGACGCGTCCAGCGACGCCGGGTATTCGACTCCGTCTCGCCGGCTCGGCACGCCCGCCGAGAGGCGTGACGCTCGAGGCTTCGTGGCGGCAGCGGCTCTCCGGCGACCGAGACCGGCTCGCTCCGCGAACACCCGCCGCCGCAGGACGCCGGAGCAACCGCAACTACCCTCCGAGCTGCGATGAGCGCCGATGGTGGGGCCCGATGCCGGCGTGAGCCGCGCGTCGTTGCGGCCAACCGCGCCGGGTCACCGGAACCCGTTCGAGGCTGCAACTGACTCTGGCTACGCACATTGGCGCGTCTGCCGGCTTGATCGCCTGCCCGCGTTCGCCGCGCCCGCTCGCGGCGAACCCCGTGCGTGTGCGGCGAACCTGGCGTGAGTCGCATCATCGCAATCGCGCGGAGTCTCTGATTCTGCAACGCCTTCGACGCGCGATTCGGTGCTCGGGGTATCCGGCGTTGGCCGCGCATTCGCCCGCAGGTGCCTCACGCGGCTCGCGGCCAAGCCGGTCAGGCCGATGCGCCCGCGAGCCCGGCGCCTTGCTTTTCGGAGGCTTACGGACAACACTGCCCGCACAGTGCTCGGCGATGGCCGCGAACAGGGCCTCGCGGTCCACTCAGAAAGAAGTTGGGCCGACAAGTACACGCATCCGCGCCTACACGAGAACCGGAAACGAGATGACGAAGTCGAAGGTGTACGTGGAGACGACCGTCATCAGTTATCTGGCGGCGTCGCCGAGTCGGGACATTGTTGTCGCCGGACATCAAGAGACGACGAGGGCGTGGTGGAGCCGGCGCGATCGCTTCGAGTTGTTCGTGTCTCAGGCCGTTGTCGAGGAAGTCTCCCGCGGCAACGCGGTGGCCGCTGCCAAACGGCTGGTGTTCCTCGAAGGGATCCCGGTACTCGGACTGAATGCGGAAATCGACGCGATCGCGAACCGATTGCTCCGAGCGAGCGCCGTTCCGTCTACGGCTCGGATTGACGCGATTCACATTGCGGTGGCCGCCGTCAATCGCATGGAATACCTGGTCACGTGGAACCTTACGCACATTGCAAATGCGGCGATCCGTGGCAAGATCGAGCAGACGTGTCGAGGCGCCGGCCTGCAGGCGCCGGTCATCTGTACTCCTGAGGAATTGCCGGAGGCGTAGCCCATGCCCAAGGATCCGATCGTCGACGAAGTACGCGCTGCGCGGGCGGCCATCGCCGAAGAGCACGGCAATGATCTCAAGAAGATCATTGCGGCCTTCCGGCGCAAAGAGGGTGCGGACGGACGTCGGGTGGTCGATCTCACCGCGAAACGGCCTTCCAAGGTCCACCCCAAGCGCAAGGCCGGTTAGCAATAATAGCGGCCCAACATGGCATGCAGCCGACAGCGCGCTTGATCATGCCGCGCTGCGGCTGATGCCTGTCATTAGCCTCAGACGAGGAACCTCCGAAGAGGATCAACTCATGACTCGAGATCTCCATGTGATCTTCGGAACCGGACCCGTCGGCTGCTGGACCGCGCGAGCGTTGCGCGTTCAGGGGAAGAAGGTGCGGGCTGTGAATCGCAACGGCGCGCGTCCCGACCTCATGCCCGCTGATGTCGAGATGGTTAAGGCGGACGCGTCGGATCCGGCGCAGGCCCGCGGAGCTGCCAGGGGAGCCGGCGTGGTCTATCAGGCGCTCAACCCGCCATATCATCTCTGGAACGAGTTCTTCCCGGGATTGCAGGCCGGCGTACTGCGCGCGGCCAAGGCCGAGTACGCCAGATACGTGTCGATCGAAAATCTATATATGTACGACTCCTCGAAGCCGATGACTGAGGACTCGCCGATTGCACCAGTGTCGACGAAGGGAGCTCTTCGCCAGAAGATGGCCGAGGAGGTGATGGCGCTCCATTCGCGCGGCGAGGTGCGCGCGGTTGCCCTTCGTTCGAGCGACTACTACGGGCCCGGAGTAGTCGGCTCGGCACTCGGCGAAATGGTCTTCGGTAACCTGGTTGCTGGAAAAAAGGCCCAGATCAGCGGCTCGGCGGGGATGCTGCACTCCTTTGCTTACATCGAGGACGTTGGACATGCGGCGGCAGCCCTTGGTACGACCGACGCGCCGCTTGGACAGGTCTGGATAGCCCCACACGCTCCAGCGAGGACCCAGGGCGGAATGGTCGAGGAGGCTTGTCGAGTTTTGGGCACAGAGACCCGAGTCAGCGTAGTCTCGCCCTTCATGATGCGTTTGGCAGGGCTGTTCGTCCCCGACGCGCGCGCTAGTGTCGAGATGATGTACGAGTTTACGGCGCCGTTTGTGGTTGACTCGACTCGGATAGAACGCGAGTTCAACCTGTCCGCGACCCCGATACAGAGCGGCATCGAGCGGACAGTGTCTTGGTATCGAGATCGCCAGACGAGGCGATGAACCTGGGTGGAGTTCTTTCGAGGCTAACGACCGCTTGCAGCGGATTTGGCAGCGCAAGGGGTTCAACTTCACAGCGCCTCCTGCGGCGGCGGGTGTTCGCGGAGCGAGCCGGTCTCGGTCGCCGGAGAACGGCTGCAGCAACGAAGGCTAAGGCGTTACGCCCCTCGGCGGGCGTGCCGCCTGCCCCGCGAAACTGCGAAGCGGGGAGCCGGCGAGACGGAGTCGAATACCCGGCGTCGCAGGACGCGCGCAACTCAACCAGGTGTGGATCGAGGGGTCGGGTGGTCGGCCAACAAAAAGAGCGAGGCGAGCCTGACAAGGCTCGCCCCACAGGATTCAGAAGAAGCTAAACGGCCGCGGGTGCGACCGCTGGTGCGAGCTTCGCCGCAACCGCGGGAGCCGGCGCCGCGTGTGCTGCCGGCTTCCCGAGCCGCGCCTTCATCATCGTCTCCGCATTCGCGAAGAGTTCGTCCTTCGTCATCTTGCCCGCGTCGACCTCCGCGAGGATCGCGCGCTGCGCCTTGTATTCGCGGTTCTCGATGCCGGCCTTGCTCTGCAGCATCCGCCACGCCTTGCGGCGCTCGACGCAGAACAGCACGAGCTGCCTGGAGAGCGCACGGAACTCGACGCCCTTGTCGCCCTGCACCTTGATGTAGACGCCGAAGTCGGGCACGTACGACCGGTGGCCGGCGACGAGATACCGCCGGTAGACGACGTCCTGCTGTGTGATGCGAACCAGCATGTTCTCGAGCGGCACTAGTTGCTCCGCGTCAGCCGGCTTGATCTTCCTCAAGTGATTGCGGAACCGCGCCTCGGTCGAGCACCAGTGCGCCACGGTGTAGCGGTAGGGCTCGTTGGTGGCCTTGAACTTCGTTTCGTACCAGTCCATGTCGATCGACGGGTTGCCCTTGACGTCGAGCGCATCCTGATAGGTTTCGCCGAGTCGCGGGTTGAAAACAAATTCCGGCGCCCCGCGTGAATCGCGGACGCGCTGCGCCTGGTCGAGGGCCATGTCGTCGGCCACCCCGTGCTCGGGCTGGCAAGTGGTGAAGCACTGCAGGAACGCCGTGCCCCGGTACTCGATGCCGTCGAGGATCGCGCGGTAGAGCTTCGGCGCGTTGGCAATCGAGACCTGTGCGACAAACGGCGAACCGTGGCCGGCGAGGAACGTTTCGGCGACCGTCTTCTTCTCGTTGTTCTTTCCTTGTGTCGCCGTGCCGAACATGTTCATGTCGTTGCCGCCCAGCATCGGCGTCGAGTCGGAGTTCTGCCCGCCGGTGTTTGAGTAGACCTGCGTGTCTAGCATGACCGCCTTCACGTTCGGGCGGTTCTGCAGGATCACCTTCGACATGTTCTGGTAGCCGATGTCGCCCATGCCGCCGTCGCCGCCGACTACCCATACCTTGGGCAGCTCGAGGATCTCCTGGTCGGTCATCACGGCGTCGCTGAAGTGCACGTACTCGTAGTACTCCCGTTCAGTGATGACGCCGGTCTCGCGGTTCATGATCGCGTCGAGCAGCCGCTCGGGGACGACCGAGCGCCGGCCGTGATCGACGATGAAGCTCTCGCCGAGCAGCCAGCCGACGGTGATGCCGTCCTGGAAGAGCGAGTTCATCCACGGATACGGGTGCGGATTGTTCGGCGGCGTGGATCCGTACACAGTGTTGCACCCGGTGTGCGCCGCCATGGCCATGACCGACATGCCGTTGGCGAGGCGTCCATCGATGGGCTGAAGGTTCTTGTGGTTGAACGCCTCCTGCCGCAGCACGGCGGTCAGCGCGTTCACCAGATCCTGGTCCGCGATCGGGCCGTGCGCCGCCATGCGCCCCCTGGTGTCCGTGTCGTCCTCGCCGCCCAATCCCATGATCAGGTGCGCAACCGCCTGGTGGAGCAGCTCGTACTCCTGCGGGTCGCGGGCCTTCAGCCGTTCGAGCCGCTGCACCCCGTCCTTCTCGAGCCGGTCGGCCTTGGCGCGGAAGCGGTCGGCTTTGGCGTGATAGAGCGGACGCATGTACGCCTCGGTCACCGCGCCGATCGCCCGCAGGATGCTCTTCTCGCCGCAGCCCGCGCACGCACCGTCGCCAGACACCAGCGCGTCGTAGTTCCGGCGCACCATCAGCATGTTGCGCAGCGTCGCCGTCTTCGAATCCTGCGGCCGCGAGTCGTTGTAGAGGCCGAGGTACTTCTGCGGCGTGTCGGGCAGCAGGTCGAGGAACGCGGTGCCACTCTCGTGCTCGGCGTTGACCTCCTCGGTCTCCTGCACCATCCGCAGCGCGTCGTGCTCGCCGCACGCCGTGACGCACGCCGCGCACCCCTTGCAGAGATCCGACACGAAGATCGAGAAGACACCGCCGCCGCCCGCCGCCCGCTTCTCCGGCGTCGCGAAGATCGCGTTGGTCTTCTGGTAGGCGAGCGGCACTTTGGCGATGACGTCGAAGAACTCCTGTTTCGCCTTGGCGGAGAAGCCGTTCACCTCGTTGGTGACCTTCTGGATGATGAACGGCAGGAGCGGGGGCGGGTCCTGCTTCAGCCCGTCGCGCATCAGGTCGCGCGTGCGCTTCTCGATTTCAGGCAGCAGGTGCAGCATCTTCTGCCGCTCGGCTCCGTCACTCACGTAGTTCGAGATCGCCGTCTGCAGCACGGTGCTGAGATCCTGGGAGCAGTTGGGAAGAGCGGTATCCGGGCAGACCGCGATGCACTCCATGCACTGCGTGCAGTTCTCGGGTATGTAGAGCGGCGTCTCACGGCGCGCGACGTACTTCGACGCGGTGTCGCCGCTCCCGGCGGCCATCACGCCAACCGACGACAGTGGCGACGAGGGCTGGTCGTATCCGTAGTTGGACCGGAATTCCGAGTCGAACACCGACACCCGCGTGAGCGGTGTGCGTTCGCCCTGCCCTTCGGGAACCGCGTGTGACCGGCATCCCGATCCGCAGCTCTCGCCGCCGCCATCGGCAAAAGCGGGGACCAGCGGCAGCAGCGCCTTGCCCCGCAGCGTCGAGCGATCCGGCGCCTCGAGCTCGCCGACCCGGATCTCGCGCACCAGCTCGAATCCCTTGGTCATGACCTCCATGTTCGAGTTCACGACCGCGTCACCGAGCTTGCCAAATTTCTTCACGTACTGCTTGTGCACCGCGTCGCGGAACTGCTCGGCCGTGATCCCGAACTCCTGGAGCATCGGCGAGACAGCGAAGAACGCGCCGA
Organism: Acidobacteriota bacterium; assembly: GCA_947465645.1. The sequence goes on from CANIBQ010000052.1 coordinate 14,111, forward strand.
GAAACGCGTTGCCCTGCATGCGGAGCTGCAGGTCGCCGCGGTCGGTGGCCTCGCGGGCGATCGTGAAGCCGGGCAGCGTGAACACCCGGATCTTCTTGTCGATGATCTGCTTGCGCGCCCAGAGCGGCAGCCGTTCCCACGCCTGCTCGCCCTCTTCCTCCGACTCCCACACGAGCGAACCGCCCTGCTCCATGCCGTCGAGCGGGTTGGTGTGGGTGAAGGCCTTGGGGTCGCAGCAGAGGACGACGTTGACGTGACGGAGATCGCAGTTGACGCGGATGCGCTCCGGCGCCGCGATCATGAAGTACGAGGTCGGCGCCCCCTTCTTTTCCGAGCCGTACTTCGGGTTGGCGCTGACGTGGATGATCTCCTTCGGATTTCCGAAGTCGTCCACCACCTTGTCGCGGTCGTAGAGCAGATCGTTGAGGTCGCCGATGATCGCGCCGAGGTTCTTGCCGGTCGTGATCGCGCCCCAGCCGCCGACCGAGTGAAAGCGCACCGCGATCGCGCCGTGCGGCAGGAGCGAGGGCGTGTCATCCGACTTCACCCCGTACGGATGGTCCACGCCGAGCACCATGAACGACACGCCGTCAGATGCGCGCTTGCCGTCCTTGCGCGCGCGCTGGCCGATGGCGAATTCGTACGCGCCAATCACGTGCTCGGGCCGGAAGTCGCGTGACCCGAGGCCGTAGATCCCGCCGAAGAGGCGTGGCATCTCTTCGGGCATGATCCTCGGCAGACCGTCTTCACCCTGCAGCGCCTTCGCCAGCGCCGTGCGGATGTCGCGGCCCATCGGGTTGTCGCCCGCCATCGGCTCGTCGGTGCGCTCGAGGATGATGACGTGCTTCTTGCCCGCCAGCGCCTTGATGACCGCCGCCTCTGGAAACGGACGGATCACGTTGATGTGAATCGAGCCGACCGTCGCCTGCCGCGTCTGGCGCAGGTGGTCGACCGCCGCCTCGATGTTCTCCGCGGCCGATCCGAGCGATACGAACACGGTGTCGGCATCCTCGGTCTTGTACTCGCTGACCAGGCCGTAGTAGCGTCCGGTCAGCTCCGCGAAATCCTTGTACGCCGCCTCGAAGAAATCGAGGATCGGCTCGACGAAATTATTCCGGCGCGCCGCCACGCCCTGCATGTAGTGCTCCTGGTTCTGCACCGGGCCCAGGAGGACGGGGTTGGTGAGGTCGATCATCTTCGGCACGCGGCGTCGCATCGGGCCGAACAGCACGCGCTGGCTTTCCGTCGGACACTCGATGATGTCCTCGGGTGCGCCCAGATACTCGCGAATCAACTGCGATTCGTGCTTGTAGAAGGTGCGCTCCAGGTGCGTCGTGAGGAAGCCGTCCATCACGTTCATCCCTGGCGTCAGGCTGAGCTCGGTGATGCGCCGCAGGATCAGCGCCTGGTCGGCGGCCTGCTGGGCATCCTTGCCGAAGACGATGATCCAGCCGGTATCGAGCGCGCCGTACACGTCATCGTGTCCGCAATGGACGTTCAACGCGTGCTTCGTCAGCGCCCGCGCTCCCACTTCCAGCACCATCGTCGAACACTTGCCGGGGGCGTGGTAATACTGCTCGACCCCGTAGACGATGCCCTGGCCGGAGGTGTAGTTGACGACACGCTTGCCGCACACCGAGTGGGCAATCGCGCCGCCCTGCGCCGCGTGTTCGCCCTCGGTTTCGACGGCGATCGTGTTGTGGCCGAAGACGTTCAGCTTGCCTTCGGAAAATGCCTGCTGGTAGAGCTCGCCGCCTTCAGTGGACGGCGTGATGGGGTAGAAGACCCCTGCATCGGCGATGCGGGTTTCCGTGTGGTAGGAAACGAGTTGATTGCCGTTCGCTGTGACCCGAATACCCGGGAAACGAGGTTTCAGTGTCATGGGACGCCCTCCGCGCCCGCCCAATGGCTCGGCATACGAATCCTGAGGTCGACGCGCCCTGGGTTGTGAGTCGTGAGTTGTACGGTGGATTCTAGTCCTGCGCCCTGAAACCAGCAAACGCGGGAATGCCCCCTGCCCGATCTATTGAAACAGCGCGGTGATCAGGGCAGCAGGACTGTCCGGTTGATCCAGAGGATGTTATCCCAGCTCAACGACTTCTCCGTGCCGTCGAACAACTTCGCGTAGGTGCCGCCGGAGGCCTTGAACGAGAATTCCTTCACCCGGTCTGGAGGGTTCGTCGTGACATTGCGCATGATATCGAGCACCTGCTCCTGCCGCGAGATCTGAAAGAACGAGGGGTTCTTCGCGGAGTAGAACCTGACCTCGTTCAGGGCGCTCTTGTTGGCGACGCCCTTCTCGTAGGCGATGTGGAGTTGCAGGTGTTCGCCAGACGCCGCGGCAAAATCCCAGTCCTGGGTCTCGACGATCGGGCCCACGCCGGTGGCCGGGCTCGCGGTGCTGCGGCGCATCAGGTGCGTGGTCGCCAGGAGGTAGTTGCCAAAGGGTCCCGGCGCATCCGCTCGATCCTCCGTCAGCCCACCGATGATCAACTGCGCGTTGATCCCGCCTGGTTCCCGAACAGGCACAGCGAGATACACAAGGCGATTCGATCCTTTGCCAACCGGCTTGCCGTCGGGGCCGTTGATCGTCAGGCGATCGATGAAGATCACGCGGAGGTTGGCATCCTTCGCCGGCCCCTGCGTCGCGACGTTCGTCGTCCATCCATCTGGCAGGTACGCGGCGAGCGCGGAGCCGGGAACCTGGACGTCCAACTGAAACCGCGTCTCGCTGCTGTACTCGACCATCGTTCCAGTCGCCGGCGCAGCGGCAGGCGGGCCCTGCGCTGCGGCAAGACCCACACCCGCCAATGCCGCGGCGAGCACATACGAACAGGATCGGACGTTCATTTCCACGCTCCTCGAACCGGCTGGCCGATCACGAATGCTGGTGGCGAGGCTCTCGTATACACTCCCCAGCGGACAGCGTCAAGGTGCCAGTGGTCGGTTGTCGGTGGTCAGTTGTCGGTGGTCGGTGGTCGGTGGTCGGTTGTCGGTTGTCGGTTGTCAGTTGTCGGTTGTCGGTTGTCGGGGGAGCGGTCATGACCAGGCGGAACGAGGTTACCCGGCGCGAGATGTTGAAGGGAACCGGTGGGGCATTCGCGGCGGCGGCGCTGCCGCTCGGGCAGGGCGGGGCGCCGGCCGCTCCGGCGCGTCCAGTCGAGGCCAGTGCCGATATCACCGGCCAGCTTGCGCGCTACATGGTCGAATCGCGCGACCGGGCTCTGCCGGCGGCGGTCGCGCGCGAGGCGAAGCACCGCATCCTCGACACGCTCGGCGCGATCGTGTCTGGCTCCACGCTCAAGCCGGGCGAGATGGCGGTGCGCTACACGCGCCTGCAGGGTGGCGTACCCGAGTCCTCTGTCTTCACGACCGACATCAAGACGTCGGCGGTGAATGCCGCGCTCGCCAACGCGATGTTCGCCCACGCCGACGAGACGGATGATTTCGAGCCGTTCACCAAGGCCCATCCCGGCTGCGCGACCGTGCCGGCCGCCTTCGCAGTGGCCGAGCGTGAAGATCTATCCGGCATCGAGCTGCTGCGGGCGGTCACGCTGGGGTACGACCTCTGTTGCCGCTTTCTCATGGCGCTCGGGCCCGACCACGTGCGCGCGACGCACCGCAGCGCCGAGGGCACCAGCTCCACGGTTGGCGCGATGGCCTCGGCCGCCTCGCTGGCGCGGCTCGACGAGGCGGGGATGCGCTACGCGATTTCCTACGCCATGCAGCAGGTGTCCGGCCTATGGAGCTGGGAGCGCGACGTCGAGCACGTCGAGAAGGCCTTCGATTTCGCCGGCATGGGCGCGCGCAACGGCGTGACGGCGGCGATGGTCGTCCAGGCGGGGTGGTCAGGCGTTCGCGACGTGCTCGAAGGGCAGCACAACGCGTTCGAGGCGATGTCTACGCAACCGAAGCCAGGCGAGATGCTTGCCGGCCTCGGCACGCGTTTCTACGTCACTGAGACCGCGATCAAGATCTTTTCTGTCGGCTATCCAATCCAGGCGCCGCTCGACGCATTCCTCTCGCTGCGCAGGGAGCACGGTCTCACCGCCGCCAACGTCGATCGCATCGTCGTCAAGCTGCCTGCCGACGGCGCCAACATCGTCAACAACCGCGCGATGCCCGATGTCAACGTCCAGCACATGATGGCCGTGGCGCTGATCGACGGCACGATCACGTTCGACGCGAGCCACTCCTACGAGCGGATGGCCGACCCGGAGGTGCGGGCGGTCAAGGAACGGGTGCAACTGATTGCCGATCGGGCGCTGATGGATCCCCTCGCCCCGCGCAGCGGCCTCGTGGAGGTGACGCTCCGCGACGGCCGCACCGTGAGCAGGTTCACACGCTTTGCTCCGGGGACGAAAGAGAACCCGCTCGATACCGCGGGCGTGAACGCCAAGACGCGCGCGCTGATGGAACCGGTCATCGGTGCGCAGCGCACCGAAGCGATCATCCAGCGCGTCAATGCCCTGGAAGAGGTCGCCAAGGTCCGCGACCTGGTGCGTCTGCTCACGTAGTGTCCGCCTTCAGGCGGACCGTGGTCGTATTGGGTGGCTCGGCTCAGGCCTTGGCTTTGGCCGCTTCCATCCCTGCGATACGTCCGAAGACGATGCACCTTCCCAGGCCGTGCAAGGCGAAGCCACCCTGAGCTTCGCCGGCGCAATACAAGCCAGGTATCACCTGGCTCTGATAATCCATGACCTGGGCGTTGGTGTTGGTCCTGAGGCCGGTCAGGGAGTCGTGGAGACTCGGGGTCGCCCACGCGGCGTAGAAGGGCGGCGTGGCGATCTTGTGTGGCGGGCTCGGCCGCTTGAAGTCGAGGTCGACGCCGGTATCCACGAAGCTGTTGAAACGCTCGACGGTGTGCCGGAGCGCCGCGCCTGGCATCGGCCGCCACTGGTATGGATTGCGTGTGATCTTCGCCGCCAGTTCTTCGAGCGTGTCACCGCTGAAGAAATAGCCGCCCTCGCGATCGACCACCGGCGGTTCGGTTGACCACTTTTCTCTTGTCACGGCCGCGGCGTCGAAGATGGCCCAGATCGGCCCTCCTCCATTCAGCTTCGCCGGGTCGCCGCTCCACGCCATCGCGTGAGCGAAGTATCCCGCGTAGGTGTTGTCGAGCTCGTTATAGAAGCGCCGGCCGTGTTCCTTCACGAGGATCACGTTCTGATAATCGCGCACGTTCTGGCCGCTGGCGCGCGCCCGGAAGAAGATCGGGCTTTCGGGAGTGATTCTCCCGCGAATGTAATTGTCTTGCGTGCCGATACGCCCCTTGTTGAACGCTGAGCCGGCCTCGGCACTCTGGTTGGCGGTGGCCCAGAGGGCCGCGCCCACGGCCATGGCCGCGCGCGCTCCGTCGCCGTTGTGCGGCGCCAGCGTGAGCCCGTGCCACTGATACTCTTCGGTGATCCGCGGGTCGAACACGCGACGGAGCTCGACGTTGTTTCCGTGGCCGCCGCACGACAGGACCACGCCCCGGCGGGCCCGCACGTTCACCGTCTGGCCGGTGGGCTTGAAATCCCTGTCCACTTGCATCAGCGTGGCGCCAATCACCCGCCCGCTCCTGCCGCCTTCGCGGACGACGGTCGTCATCCTGTGCGACAGAAGAATCTCCACGCCCTTCTTGCGCGCGCTGCGCTCCAGCGCTCTGACGATGCCTGAGCCATTGCGGTTCTGATCGAAGGCCACGAGCTCCTTGCGAATCGGCCACTCGCGCGGCCTGATCTGCCTCGGAACCGTCGAGGCCCCCCCGGGCCCGTCCACGTAGTCTTCGTCCCAATCGAGGCCGTTCTCGCTGAGAAATTCGAAGGTCGCGACGTTCTCGTCGGCAAATTTGCGAACCAGCTCACGATCGTTGAACTTGGCCTCGCCTTCATCTGGCCGAATCCAGTCGGCGAACACCAGATCGGGCGAGTCCTGGATGCCCTTCTTCTTCTGGAGCCGGTTGCCGCCGCCGATGTGAATGGCGCCCCCGCTCATGATCGCGATGCCGCCGATGTCGAAGTGCTGTTCGACCAGCAGCACCGTGGCGCCCTGGTCGCGCGCCGCGATCGCGGCGGGAAGCCCGGAGGCGCCCGCGCCGATCACGACGACATCGACTTCGCGGTTCCAGCGGATCTCATCGGTCTGGGCCGCTTGCGCGGCCGGGGTGGCGCCAAGCTCGGTGAGCGAGGCCGCGCCGCCGACGCCGGCGGCCGCGCCTGATTTGAGAAAGTCTCTTCTATTCACGTCTACTGCGTCTTTCCGGTCAACGGTTTCCCCGCCAGTGTGACCAGGTAGGCCATGGTGTCCTCGTAAATCAGATCCGCATGCTCTTCGTTGCCGCCGAGTCCCGCGGCGATGCCGTACGGCGTCAGGCCCCGCCGATCCGCCTTTTCGAGATTGGCGCCCTTCTCGGCCAGGAACTGAATCGTCGGGTTCGCGCCAACGCCCGCCGCGCCATGAAGCGCCGTTCGACCCGCGGCGTTCGCCGCATTGACGTCGAGGCCCAGCTTCGCCGTGAGCGTGACCGCTTCGAGCGCGTTGGCTTCCTCCTGCGCGCTGCGATAGTCCTGCGACCGCCCGATTCCCGCCGCCAGCATCAACGCCGTCGTCCCATCCTTCAGCGTCAGGCGCGGATCGGCGCCGGCATCCAGCAGGATGCGCATGATGTTCACGTCACCGGCCGCCGCCGCCAATGCGAACGCGGTCGCTCCGACCGCGTTCGTGCCATAGGCGTATTGGGCTTTCGAGAAGGGCGAGTAGCCCTTCTGGATCTGCACGTTTGGATTCGCTCCGCGCGAGAGGAGCTCCCGCACCAGGTTCGGCATGTCGTGCTGCCGGGTCTTCTCGTGGAACGGTCTGTAATAGAACGAATTGATGGCTGCCCATCCTTCGGGCACCGCATGGTGCAGCGCCGTCCAGCCGAAGGCGTCGGTCCGATCCGGGTCGGCGCCGTTTTTCAGCAGGAACAGCGCGAGCGGCTCGTGTCCGCTCGCGGTCGCCACCACGAGCGGGGTACCGTTCTCGCGGGGGAGGAAGCAGGGCGAGATGGCCTTGTCAACGGCCGGCTGACCGCCTCGGGACGACACACACAGAGTGCCGGTCTCGTCGCGCCGGGCATCGACGTCCGCGAGAGGAGCCTCGTCCACGCCGCTGCCCGCCGCGAGCAGGATCCGCGCCGATTCGATATCGCCCTGCTGGCTGGCGAAGAGGAGTGGGGTGAATCCGCCCCTGGAGCGTGCGTGGACGTCGGCGCCGTGCTCAACCAGCGTCCGGACAACATCAGCATGTTTTCCAGCGGCGGCCCGCATGAGCGCCGTGTGCCCCTGTTGCGTCTCCTTCACGTTCACGTGGGCGCCGCGGGCCACCAGCCGCTTCACCGCCTCGGACGCGCCCGTACGCGCGCAGACGATCAGCGGCGTTTCGCCGGTCGATTGAGCAAGGTTCGGATCGGCCCCTGCCTCGAGGAGTGTCGCAATCATCGCCGCGCTGCGATTGACGCAACCGAGCGCGAGAGGCGTCACGCCATATTCGTTGCCCGCGTTGACATTGGCGCCGGCACGAATCAGGAGCTTCGCTACCTCGAGGTTGTCCTGATGTGACGCCCAGGCCAGGGCGGTGGCGCCGTCCGCCTCTTTCGCATCGACGCTGGCGCCCGCCTTCAGAAGCGACAACAGTACGGCCGGCGCGTCGCCGTTCTTGACCGCGTGTACGAGCCGCAGGTCGTCGGCGGCCGCGGGCACGCAGGCGACCCAGAGCAGCACGGCGACCAACCCGCCAAGCGGAATGCTTTTCGTCATATTCGCCCTACACCGAGAGGAGATCGAGCTTCCCTGTGCTGTCGCCGAAGCGCTCCAGCGGCAGCCCCAGTTTGTCCACCAGCGTCAGGTAGAAGTTCGCCATCGGCGTGTCGGCCTGATAGCGCAGATGACGTCCGCCCTTGATGCCAGCGTCGCCCTGGCCGAAGACAATCAGCGGCAGGTTCCTGACCGAATGCACGTTGCCGTCGGAGATGCCGCTGCCGAAGGTGAGGAGCATGTGATCGAGCACCGAACCGTCTCCGTCACGCGTCGCCCGCAGTTTCTCGACGTAGTAGGCGAGCAGCTCCGACTGCAGCGTCTCGATCCGGACGACCTTCGCAATCTTGTCGGCATCGCCGCCGTGATGCGTCAGCGGGTGGTGGGCGTCAGGAATCCCGATCTCGCCGTACGGCCGGTCGGTCTTTTCGCGGCCCATCATGAAGGTGATGACGCGCGTGAGATCGGCCTGAAACGCCAGCACCTGCAGATCGAACATCAGCTTCGCATGTTCCTGATAGGTGAGCGGGACGCCGACCGGCCGCTCCATCGACGGCAGCTCCCGCGCGCCCTGCCGCTCGGCCATCTCGATCCGATGCTCGATGCTGCGGACCGACTCGACGTACTCGGACAGCTTTTCCCGATCGCTCGGGCCGACCTCCTTCAGCAGGCCGGAAATGGACTCGATCACGGAATCGAGGATGCTGCTGTTTCTCCGGAGCCTGGCGCGCTGCACGCTCGCGTCGGTGCTGCCGAGGTCGCCGAACAAGCGCTCGAACACCCGCCGCGGATTGTGTTCCATGGGGAGCGGGCTCGTCGGACTCTGCCACGACAGCGTGTTGATGTAGGCGCAGCTCCACCCTTTTTCGCACGCGCCGACGATGCCGGCGGCGTCAAGGCTCAGTTCGAGCGAGGCGAGCTGCGTCTCTTTCCCGAACTGATGCGCGATGACCTGATCCAGCGACACTCCATTGCGGACATCGTCGCCGTCGGTCCACTTCGGGTGAACCCCCGTCAGATATGCCCCACACGGGCGCTCGTGCACGCCGACTTCCTCGCCAGGCGCCGAGAGGGCGCTCAGTTGCGACAGGCCGGTCAGCACGGTGAATCGGTCCCGATACGGCGCCAGTGGCTGGAGGACCTGGGGCAGCTCGAAGGCCGTCCCCTCCACCGCGGGTGTCCAGGTGTCCATGATCCGGCCATTCGGCACGTACACGAACGACATCCGCTTGGCCGCCTTGGGCACCGCGGCAAACGCCGGGATCATGCCGTCCAGAAGGGGCAGCGCCAGGCTCGTCCCGACGCCTCGCAGGAACGTCCGGCGCGGGATCGCCTTCTTGAAAATCATCATGGCTTGTCGTCCACCTTCCTGATCTGAAACGGCATGCTGTTGACCGCGGCGAGGATCAACGAAGACCACCGGTAATCATCCCGGGCCGCGTCCCGCACGATCGTGCGGATGGCTGGGGCATCGTAGTGTTCCAGGCCCCGGCCGAGCGCGTAGGTCAGGAGCCTTTCCGCAACCGTCGCCGCAAACTGTTCGGGTTGACTCAGTAGGACCTTGCGAAGGCCGGCGGGTCCGTCGAACTTCGTGCCATCCGGCAGCACCGCGGAGGCGTCGATCGGCGTGCCGGCGTCGGCGGCCCGCCACTGGCCGATCGCGTCGAAGTTTTCGAGCGCAAATCCGAGCGGGTCCATGCGGGCGTGGCAGGCGGCACAGGCCGCATTCGCGCGGTGCTGCTCCATCAACTGGCGCAGCGGCACCTTGCCGACCGTTCCGCTTTTTTCGAGGTCCGGCACGTTGGGCGGGGGAGGCGGCGGAGGCGCGCCCAAAATGTTCTCGAGCACCCACTTGCCGCGCAGCACCACCGACGTCCGGTTGGCATACGACGTCACGGTGAGCAGGCTCCCCTGCCCCGTCAATCCGCGGCGCGCCTCGAAGGCCGGGCCAAGCGTCACACGCCGGAAGTGGCTGCCGTACACGTCCGGAATGCCGTAGTGCCGCGCGAGGCGCTCGTTGAGGAACGTATAGTCGGCGTCCAGCAGTCTGAGCACGCTGCGATCTTCGCGAAGCGTGCTTTCGACGAAGAGCTCCGTCTCCTGCCTGAAGGCGTCCCGCAGGCTGGAGTCGAAGTCGGTGAACAACCCGGAATCCGGTTTTGACGAGTAGAGGTTGCGCAGGTACAGCCACTGTCCGGCAAAATTGGTGACCAGCGTCCGTGAGCGAGCATCGCGGAGCATGCGCCGAACCTGCTGCGCCAACACGGCCGGATCCGAGAGCTTGCCCTGCTCGGCGGCGTTCAGCAGGTCATCGTCCGGGATGCTGCTCCAGAGGAAAAACGACAGCCGCGAGGCGAGATCGAGGTCACTGACGCGATGGACCGAGCCCGGCGCCGCGCTGGCCGGTTCGCGCTCGATACGGAACAGAAATTCGGGGGCGACGAGGATCCGGCTGATCCCCGCCCGGATTCCTGCCTCGAAGTCTTCGCCGTCACGGCGAACGGACTGATATACGCCAAGGACCGGCTGGACGTCCTTCTGCGTGACCGGCCGGCGGTACGCCCGGCGCGCGAGCCCTGCGAAAATCTTCGTGGCGCACGCTTCCTCTTCTTCCGCGCGCGCCGGACGGCAGACGAACACCTTTTGGCGGCTCGGCGTGTCTCCGACCCCGGTGACACTGAAAGGTCCCGCAATCTCGATGTGCTCGATCGCAGGGTCGCCGCCCTTGAATTGCACCCTGTCTACTTCGGTCATGCGCGGCCGAAGCACGCCTTCAGGCACCAGGTTTTCGTGCAGGAACGAGGCGCCGACCAGCCGCGAGCCTGCCTTGGCAAAGAAGCGCGCTTCGAGGAGCGCTTCCACCTCGGTGAGCTGGTAATGCTCGCTCTCTTCGTTCCCCAGATAACTGGCCGGCGAAAAGGGCGGGCCTCCGACGATCATCTTCGGGCCGCCGCCGACGGTCACCCGCTTGATCCGTTCGCCGTCCAGCCGGAAATCGAGCTGGTGCGATTCGAAGAGCCCGCGGATGTAACCCCTCGAGTTCCTCTGCAGCGTCGCTTTGATCGTGTATTCGCCATCGAGCGGGAAGTGGTGGCGGACCGCGATGCCGCCGCGCGATCCGAACGGCAGGTCCTCGCTCATCCGGTCTTCCTGCAGGAGAAACAGGTCGACCGGGTAGGTCACCGAGGCCGGACCAGCGTCCGGCTCTCCGACGGCGAGACTGCTGATCTTGAACGCCGCCGACATATACCGTTCCATCAGGAGCGGTGTGACCGAAAGGGCGGAACTGATGTTGTCGAACCCGTATTTCACCTCGTCGATGGGAAGGAGCGAGTCGCCATCGATTTCAGTCGCAAGGAGGTCGCGAACGGCGTTGGTGTATTCGAGTCGATTCAAACGCCGGAGGATTGTCCTGCCGGGGTTGGGGTTGCGTGCGGACGCGCCGTCGAGCTCGCTCTCGAGATGCGCGACCAGGGAATCGTAGGCGGCCGCATCCGGTCGCGGACCGCCGGCCGGCGGCATGGCGCGCGTCCGAAGCTTCTGCACGACCTTCTCCCATACCTCTGGCGCCGCACCGGCATTCGAAACATCGACGGCGTTCGCGTCGAGCGCGAGTCCGGCGGTCTTGAGATTGGGGTTGTGACAGGTGACGCAGTAGCGATCGAGGAATGCACGGTGTTCAGCGCCGGGCGAGAGAGGTGCCGCCTTCGCCGTGGCCGGGATCGCAGCCGGAACGGGGCCGGATGCCTGCGGCCGGGCTGCGTGAAGGAACCCCGCTCCCGCGACGAGAAGAACGCCCCAGGCCCCCAGGACCACCGTCGCCATCACCCGCATCGGAGTGAACCCTCCACGGTATTGACTGCCAGGCTCCGGGTACCACCCCCCGGCCCTGGTTGCCGACACTTACGACTATCGACGCGAAGATCCTAGTGTCCGAACTGCAGTGTGTAAAGGAGAATACGGCCGCGCCTCACACGCCGAGCAGCGAGAAATGCGCCTTCATTTGCGCGCCACGCAAGTACGTAGTGTCCGCCTTCAGGCGGATCGTCGCGCGCCAGTGGCGGGCGGGTCCTTGGGGGCCGGTCGACGCGCGGCGGGCCGGACACTCCGCTCCGGCGATGCGGCTCGGAGCCCGGTCAAACGCATCTCCGGGGACATGTCGGCGGCACGTGGGGCCCCTGCCACCCGCCAGTTGGAACCAGATCATCGCCCGGCTCAAGCAGATCGAGGCATTGCGCGAGGTTGCCTGAGCGCTTGCCACTCGCCTCCGAAGGCCCTACGGTAGCCACCGTGAGCCCCTTCCGCGCCCCGGTCGAGAACGGCCGTCTGATCCTCGATGAGCCAACTGCGTTGCTCGAGGGAACCGTCGTCGACTTGGTCGCCGACGATGAAGGCGACTGCCTCACCGAGGATGAGCGCCGCGTGGACGATGAGACTCCGCCTTGCGATGCTATTGCGGCGAATGTTCGTGGTCGTGTGGCCAGCATGGAGACGACGACTCTGCATCCATGAGGCTGGGCACGCCCTGATCGCCTACCTCACCGGAGTTCCCTATTGTGAGGTAACCATTGAACCGCTCCGGGAGCACGGCGCGCTCGGAGGCTAAATCGAATCGTCTCCTGGCTCATGCGGATCGACGCCGTTCGCCAGGCCGGCCGAGTGCTTGCCGGTCGAGAGCCGAAAGCCGTACAGTAGCCGCATGGAAGTTCACGTGACGCCCGAAACGGCCAAGAAACTAAATGACCTTGCGGCCGCCAGCGGGCGTGCGCCGGAAGAAATCATTGAGGATGCCCTGGCCGGTTACCTCGCCCACGTGGCCTCAGTCCGAGAGACGCTCGACAGCCGGTACGACGATCTCAAGAGCGGTCGCGCCAAACCGATCGACGGCGAAGAGGCCTTTCGCCGACTGCGCGAAAAGAGCGAGCGTCGACGCTCTGGCGGATGAGCGGCTACGCCTTCCACCCGGAGGCGTTCGCAGACCTCGAGGAGATTTGGGACCACATCGCGGACGACAACATCGACGCTGCCGACCGGGTCCTTGCCGACATCTATTCGACAATCACTACGCTTGCCGCATCACCACGCATCGGACATCGGCGCCCTGACTTGACCAGACGTCCGCTACGGTTCCATGTCGCGCGCGACCAATACCTCATCGCGTACGCACCTGACGAGAAGCCGCTATGGATCGTCGCGGTGATCCAGGGTCACCGCGATCCCCGCATCATGGCTGCGATTCTTCGAGGTCGGGAATGAAGGCGAAAATGGACCGAGAACCAGGAGGGCAAGTGGCAGTGCCCGTCCTTTGAAGTCTAGCGGCTAGTCATCTTTGAGCAGCTTCGCTAAGCATTCAGGACACACTGGGAACGAGCCTGGAACCGGCTCGCTCGTGACGCTTGGCTCCATATGGAGTACGCCCGTGGCTTCATCCTTGATCGCCGGCCCGCCGTTCCAGAGGTAGTACCTCACCTTATCGTTGTCCACCAACTTGTGGTCGGGGCAGCTATGACACGCGATGGGCATACAGGCGAAATCCTAGCCGAATCCATGTTTACGTTGGTGTTCCCCGGGACTGTGTCGCAGCGGATCTGATCTTCCAAGGCGGCGGATCCGCGAGCACGCTTGGTCGAAGCGGGTGTGTTCGGAGGGAGCGGGCGAGACCATCGAGATCGGGGAACAGCGTGGCTGCAGTCACATTCATGGTCGAGAGTCTGCAGAGCGCTTCTTCGCGTAGGGACGCAGGCAGCACGAAGCGGCGGAGATCTCGTGGCGCGCCGCTGTTGGCCGGCAGATTTTCAGCGAAGCTCAGAGTGGGATTTGCAACGCATAGGAACAAAGCCTGCTGGGCCGCCTGACGCGCGTCCGGCTTCCATGGATCGACAGGGAATACGCCAGTGAATGGCACGAAGGACTCGAACAGTTTGTCCGGATAGCGGCTGTGGACGAGGCTGTAAACGAGGTGCATCTGCGCGCCGGATACGCGGCCAAACGTCAACTCGATTGAGGTCCGCTCGTTACCCGTCATGATCGCCGCGCACGCCAGCGCGCACGACGCGTCGTTGATCGCCCACACGACACGTTCGCTCTCACCGCTCGGCTCGAACGCGAAGAACAGCGCGATGTACGGAGACCGCGTCACGTCGAGGAACCGCGTCGGGCCGCCATAGTGTTGGATCAGGCCGAGCCAAGCGGCTGCGTCGTTGTCGTGTGGGATCAAATGTGGCGGTAGCAGCTGTGGCGCCCTTCGGACGAACTGCCAGAGTGTCAATCGCTCTGCATCTCGCGCCCGGTCGCCGGGGAACTCCCGCTCAAGGCTCGTCTGCAGCGGCCACTCGGCGCGGTCATGACCGCGGAACACCCACTGTTGCCGAGTCATGAAGTCGGCCACTTCGACGAACTCAGCCCGCGTTGCGAGTCTCTGCTCCTCGTATGTCCCATCCAACGGTGCTTCGGCGACTTCGAGCCGCTGCTCTTGACGACATGGGAAGACCGGCGTGGAACACATTCGATTAGATTGCCAGCCGCGATTCCGCAGCTTGAACTTGCACCCGCCGGCGTCTAGCGATTCCATCAACCGGTCAAATCGAACACTGCTTGCGCATCGAGGCGGCGGGCCGGATGCTCCGCGTAGCGATGCGTTCGAGGAGCCCGCTCGGCGTCAGTCTGACAAACGCATCGCAGGGGCCGAAGTCCTCGTGGGGTGGAGGAGCGGTTCGGATGGAGCCGCGACGGAGGGGTCCCCACGTTCCGCTGACATATCCCCGGAGATGCGTTTGACCGGGCTCCGAGCCGCATCGCCGGAGCGGAGCGTCCGGCCCGCCGCCGGTGCCAGTGAATCTAAGGAACAGACGAATATGAGGCGAGCCTGACCCGCCTCCGCCGCTTCGCGGCTTCGGCGCGCCAAGCAAGGCTTCGCCCCACAGGTCGGTCTACGTGTTGATTCGCAGCAGCTTGACCAGGTTGCCGCCGAGAATCGCTTCCTTTTCGGCGTTGGACAGGAACGACGCGTTGAGGACGAAGTCGATCCCGACCGGCCAGTCGAACGGATAGTCGGTTCCGTAAAAGATGTGATCGACGCCGACTTCCGCCACCAGGTGGCGCAGCCCCGCCTCGTGAAAGATCATCGTGTCGATGTAGAGCTGGTGCCTGAAGTACTCGCTCGGCTTCATCTTGAGCGCCCTGCAGTCGGCGCCGGCCGCACGCTCGCACAAGGCATCGGATCGTCCGCTATAGGAGGGCAGGTAACCCCCGGCGTGCGCGCTGCAGATTTTCAAGCCGGGGAAGCGATCCAGCGTGCCTTCGAAAATCAGGTGCGACAGAAACACGGTGGTCTCGAGCGGGTTGCCGATCGTGTTGTCCAGTCCGCCTTTTCCCTGCAGCCGCGTGTTGGTGGTCGTGCCCGGCGCGGGCTGCGGATGCATGAACAGCATGACCCCGAGCTCTTCCGCCTTCGCCCAGAACGGATCGAACTTCCGGTCGGACAGTTCCTGGCCTTCAACGCTCCCCCCAATCGCCGCTCCCCGCAGACCCAGCTTCCTGACGGCGTGGTCGAGTTGATCGGCCGCCATGTCGGGGTGCTGCAGCGACAGCGCGGCCATGCCCACGAATCGGTCTGGATTCTTCGCCACCGCCTCGGCGATCTTCTCGTTCTGCAGTTGAATCAGGTCGCGGGCCAGCGCCCGATCCGCCGAGTAACCCCACGCGTTGACGTTGATCGCCTGGTAGTCGATGCCCTCCTTGTCCATGTACTGCAGGCGCGCGGCCGTGCCGGGGCCGAGGGCCTGCGCGCCGGTGATAAGGGGCTTGGCCCTCTCAGCCATCGGCGTGTCCTTGATGAGATCCCACACCTCCGGCACAAACACGTGCGTGTGAACGTCCACGACGGTGATCCGCCGGCCGCCGATGGTGGCGCGGCGCCTGGCCGGAGGGGCCTGGGAAGCCGCAAGCGCGCCATTCACAAGGCTCGCGCCGCCCACCGCCATTCCAGCCGTCGCACCCGCTACCGCCGTGAGAAAGCCTCTGCGGCTCGACCCGGCAACTCTCGAAATTCCTTTATCGTTCATGAGGACCTTCCGTTGTAAGAAAGCTGACCATCGATGGTGGAATGAGCTGACCGCCGGAGCCTACCGGTTTCGGTCCACAGGGGCAAGGTGGGGTGGCGGGTTAGAATCTCGCGTGCTCCTGCTTCGTTCAGCCCGGTCGTTTCGCGACAATCCCGGCGCGCCAGCCATCCTCCTCACGATCGTCATCCAGGCGCTGATCGTCGCGCCGGCTCGAGCTCAGGACCCGGCCACGGGTGCCGACGCGACCGCCGCTCGCTCGAGCGCCGAGCGCATCCGCGAACTCGAGAGCCGCCCGTGGGACATCCACGCCGCGCGCGTGCGCCCGGAAGACGTCGAGGTGGACGGGCGTCTCGACGAGGCCGCCTGGCAGACCGCCGAGGTGATCAACGAGTTCTACCAGCGCTCGACCCGTGAGGTCACCACGGCCAGCGAACGTACCGAAGTCCGGGCGCTGTACGACGACGAGTATTTGTATCTTGGCGTGTGGGCGTGGGACAACGAGCCCGAGAAGATGGAGATCAAGGCGATCTTCAATAACGAAGGGTCGCCAGGCGACGTGATGAACATCGTCATCGACGCCTACCACGCCCATCGCAGCGCGCTCCAGTTCAGCACCAACGCCAACGGCGTGCTGCACGACTGGCTGCAGACGGGCGAGACGGCGGCGACGCGCGACGACAGCTTCGATACGGTCTGGATGTCCAAGGGCCGGCGCCTGCCGTACGGCTACGAGATCGAGGTCGCGATTCCGTTTACATCACTCCGGTTCGAGGCGCAGCCTCCTGGCCAGGAAGTGATATTCGGCATCGGATTCCGGCGCAACATCCCGCGCAAGAACGAGGAGGCGATCTGGCCGTACGTGAGCCGGGATTCGGACTGGCAGCGGCCGGCAGAATACGGACACCTCCGCGGCCTGATCGACGTGCGTCCGGGCCGCAACCTCGAAGTCCGCCCGTACGTGCTGGGCGGGGCCACGCGCGACTTCAGCCGGGCTTTGACGGACACCCGCCGTGATGTCGGGATGGACGTCAAGTGGGGCGTAACCCCGGCGCTCACGGCCGACTTTTCGGTGAACACCGATTTCGCGCAGGAGGAGGCCGACGTCCAGCAGGTGAACCTGACGCGGTTTTCGCTGTTCTTTCCCGAGAAGCGCCAGTTCTTCCTCGAGGGGCGGCAGGCGTTCCAGTTTGGTGTCGGGCGCGAGATCGATCTCGCGTTCACTCGCCGCATCGGCCTGTCACCGGCCGGCCAACCGGTCCCGATTCGGGCCGGCGCTCGCCTGTCAGGGCGCGAGGGACCCACGAGCATCGGCGCCATGAATATCCAGACGGCCGACGCATCCGGCCTGCCGGGCCAGAATTTCTCCGTCATTCGTCTCAAGCGCGACATGCTCGCGCGATCGAGCATCGGCGGGATCCTGACAAACGTCCAGGGCGGAGGGCAGGTCAACCGCGTGTACGGCGCGGACGCGAGCTTCTACCTGCGGCGTCTGTGGTTCCTCGAAGGGTGGCTGGCCGGCATGGACGAGAGCGGCGCGTCGCGAAGCGGCGCCGGCTATGGTCGCGTCGCCTACGAGCGCGACCGCGTGGGCGCAGGGTATACGCTGCTGTCGATCGGCGAAGGATTCCGGCCCGGCGTCGGCTTCGTGCGGCGGCCGGACAGCCGCCAGCACGCGAGCGAGGTCCGCTTCAGCCCGCGGCCGCAATGGAACCTGGTGCGGCAGCTCCACTTCAGGGGAACGGTGGATTACACCACCAACCAGCAGAACGTGCTCGAATCGCGCGACCGCGCCGCCTCCGCGCAGGTCGAGTTCGAAACCGGCCATATCGCGACCCTGACCAGCACCAACGTCTCGGAATCCATCGCCACGCCATTCCGCCTGCGCAGCGACGTGGCGATCGCTTCCGGTGTTTATACATTCAATAACGTCGCGCTCACGGTGCAGACGCCGTCGCGCCGCCACCTCAATATCCGGTCCACCATCACCACAGGGGGATTCTGGAACGGCAGCCGATACGAGTTTGTCACCAGCGGCGACTATCGCCCGAGCACCCACTTGAAGCTGTCGTGGAACTATTCAATCAACCGCGTGAGCCTGCCCGGCGGGAGATGGACCAGCCATCTGCTTTCGAGTGGCTTCATGATTCCTTTCGACGCCAACATGGCCATCCTGTCGCTGTTTCAGTACAACCGCGACACGCGACAGATCTCCTCGAACATTCGCTTCCGGTGGATTCCGAAACCGCGCAGCGACTTCTACATCGTCTACAACGAGCTCGACAGCGACGATCCGCGGTTGATTCGCGTCAATCGCTCACTCACGGTCAAGATGAACTATTCACTCTCACTGTAATCAACAGGAGGATTCATGCACGCGTTCCGCCGTTACGTTCCCGTAGTACTGCTCGCCGTCCTTGTCTGCGCCAGCCCCGCCGCCGCACAGCAGCCAGACCCCGAGTTCACCAAGGCGCGCCAGGCTCGCACCGATGCGATTCGCACCGGCGACAAGGCCACCTTCGACCGCCTGACCACCGCGAACTTCACGGCGACCGGCCCAACTGGCGTCCGCGAGTCACGCGCGGAACGCGTCGGACGCGCCGACAAGCCGCAGGGCGGCGGCGGCGCCCCGGCGGCGCTCGAAGAGGAGATGATTTCGGTCTATGGCGATACCGTCGTGTTGAACTGGAAGGCGGGGAACAACCGGTTTCTCGAGGTGTGGGTGAAGGATCGCGGCACCTGGAAGTGCGCCGGCGTGCAGATCACCCCGATTCGACCGCAGCAGTAACGGATAGTTGTCAGTTGCCGGTTGTCAGTTGTCAGTTGTCAGGTAGTTGTCAGAAGGCAACGAGCTAGCTCGTAGCCTTCCGACAACTGACAACTGACAACTGACAACTAGATTAGGATCCGATCGTCGGATTGGCCCAGCCGAGCGCCTTCGTCACCGCGACCACGGTCGGACGCGGTTCGTTGCCATCCGGCCATCGGTGCATCGGCTTGTCGATGGTCGTTCCTTCCGCCGGGTGCTGGATGCTGACGAACAGGGTAGTGTCATCCGGCGTCAGCGCCAGGCTCGCGCACTCTCCTCCTGGAACGCCGCTGAAGAACTGACGCACGTACCCGCGGTCAGGTCCTTCCACCGGCACCGCGAACACGCCGTCGTTGCGATTGAAGGTGCTGATCTGGCCGTCGGTCGCGATCCACAGGTTGCCGCGCCGGTCGAACGTCAGGTTGTCAGGACAGGAGATCGCGCTGACCCGCGTCTTGTCGTAGCCGGTGAAGTAGGTGGGCTCATCCGCCGGATTGGCGGGATTGCCGCAGAGCATGAAGATCTCCCACCGGAACGTCCGGCTCGCGTGATCGCCGCCTGTCTCGGTCAGCTCGATGACGTGTCCGTGGCGGTTGTTCGCCCGCGGGTTGGCGGCATTGATGGCGTTGGTACCGCTCGCGGTGCGGTTGGTGTTGTTGGTCATCGCCGCGTAGAGCTTTCCGTTGCGCGGGTTGACCTGCATATCTTCGGGCCGATCCATTCGTGTGGCACCCATCAGCCGTGCGGCCTCCCGCGTGTTGATGGCGATGTCTGCCGCCGTCCACGACGCCAGCACCCCGACGCCGGGCAGCAGCGGCAGCCACTCTCCGCTGCCGTCGTCGTTGAGGCGCGCGGCGTACAGGGTTCCGTTGTCGAGCAGATCGACGTTTCGCTGCCGCTGCTGTGACACCTGTCCGGCCGTGATGAACTTGTAGAAGTGCTCGAACCGCTCGTCGTCGCCGCTGTATACCGCGAGGCGGTTGTCGCGGGTCAACGCCGTGGTGGCCGCCTCGTGCTTCAGGCGTCCGAGGGCCGTGCGCTTCCGCGGCACGAAGGTCGGGTCATACGGGTCGATCTCGACGACGTAGCCGAACCGGAACGGTTCGTTCGGCGCGACGCGCAGATCGAAGCGCCGCTCCTCGAGTTCCCAGCCGCGCTCGCTGAATCCCGCAGTCAGGCCGTAGCGCGCGTGCATGGCGCGCACGGCGTCATTCGGCATCGAGTTCATGTGTGCGAAGTACTGGTTGAAGTTCTCTTCGGCGGTCAGGAGCGTTCCCCAGGGGGTCACGCCGCCGCCGCAGTTGTTGAGCATCCCGTGCACCCTGGTGCCGCTGGGATCGTCCGCTGTCCTCAGAAGCGGATGTCCCGCCGCAGGTCCGGTGATGCGGATCTCCGTGTTGCCGGTGATCCGTCTGTTGTAGGCGCCTTTGATGACCTGCCACTGATTGGTGTCGCGATCCAGCACGATCTCCACGATGGACACGCCGTGCGCCGCAAGCTCCGTCTTCACCCAGCGGCTGTTCGTCCCCGCGGGGCTGCTCGCCGTGCCGGCCCTGAAGCCCGGAAACATCAGCTCCGGGTTCGTGTATTCGTGGTTCACGCACAGCAAGCCGCGCACAGGACTCATCGATCGGTGGTCCGGAAGGGAGAAGTACTGGAGGAAGTCGCAGTTGTAGCCGAACTGCTGCTCCTGCGCCTCGGACGACTGGTTGAAGAAGTCGAACGCCGGCGCGCCGGACAGGATCGGCTCGCCCCAGCGCAGGAACTTCTGCACCTGGTAGCCAGGCGCGGCGAGCACTTCGTCGCCGTTGTCGAGCCGGACGGCCTCGAACGCAAGTCCATCGACCTCCGCCGCATCCGCACCGCGCGTCAGGAACAGGCCATCGGTGACGGCAAGCAGCGGTGCGACCGCGAGCGCGTCCTTGAGGAACGATCGACGCCCGAGGCGGCGTCCCACGATTTCTTCGAATGTCTCGCTGGTATCTTTGGTGCGGTCGACAGGCATCGGCACTCTCTCCCCTGGTTTGGTTGAGTCGGATCCAAAAGGGTTGAGCTTAGAGTGGGCGCAAGACGCGACCGCGACGGCGCCAATGACCTGCCGGCCTTCTTCGGACCAGCCATTACTGGAGAACGGCACCGATCGGATCGGTTAGTGGTGCGTTGTGTTCTTCCTGACCAGCGTGAGCCGGCATCGCCGGCGAGCGCCCCCCGTCATCTCGTTCAGCTCTCTGGCTCGCTTTGAACTCCAGCGGCGTCAGGTACGCGAGGCTGGAGTGCGGCCGGACCTCGTTGTAGTGGCGCCGCCAGAGCTCGATGCTCACCCGGGCATCGACGCGATTGCGAAACCACTGCAGGCTCAACTGCTCGTCGCGGAACTTGCCGTTGAACGATTCGTCGGCGCCATTCTGCCACGGCTTCCCGGGGTCGATCAGCGCGGTCTCGATGCGGGCCGCCTCGAGCCAGCGCAGAATCGCTGCCGCGACGAACTCCGGCCCGTTGTCCGAGCGCAGGTACGTCGGGGCTCCGTGGACGCTCACGAGCTGCGCTAGGACCTCGATGACCCGCGTGGACCGGATGCCGCCGGCGACGTCGATCGCCAAGCACTCCCGCGTCCACTCGTCGATGACGGTCAGGCACTTGAGCGTCTGCCCATTCGCGCAGGTGTCGAACACGAAGTCGTACGCCCAGACGTGATTGGCCGCCTGCGCGGGCAGCGGCCGTGGCCGACTCGTCGCCACGCGCCGACGGGGGCGCCGGCGTGGGACCTGAAGGCCGGCTTGGCGCCACAGGCGATGCGTACGGTCCGCGCTCATCACATAGCCCGCTCGCTTCAAGAACACGCGGATGCGACGGTAGCCGAACCGCGGATACTGCAGCGCCAGGTCCCGCATCGCGGCGACGGCGGGCGCGTCCCGCACCGCCAGCCGCGACTGGTACCCCAACGTGGACCGCGCGACGGAGAGTAAGGCGCACGCGCGCCGCTGGGATCGACCGCGCGACACGAGGTACGCGATCTGCTCCCGGCGCACGCGTGCGCCTACCATTTTTTTCTGGCCACCTCTTTCAACACATCGATGTCCAGCGTCAGGTCGGCCACCACCTTCTTCAGCCGACCATTCTCCTGCTCGAGCTGCCGGAGCCGTTTGACGTCTGCCGGCTCCAGCGTGCCGAAGTGCTTCCGCCAGCCGTAGATCGTCTGGGCGCTCACGCCGTGCTTCTTGGCGACCTCGGGGACGGGCTTCGCGTCCGCCTCCCGGAGGATCGTGACCATCTGCTCTTCGGTGAATCGTGTCTTCTTCATGGCTCCCTCGTGAATCCGAGGGCGCCATTCTCGCAGGCTTCAGCTGGTCCGAAAAACGCCTAGCAGGTCACC
>CANIBQ010000053.1 GCA_947465645.1 Acidobacteriota bacterium
CTTCGCCAAGGCTACGGCGGTCAGGCGGGATCTCCTCGAGCGGCCTGCCCCGAGCGGAGTCGAGGGGACGAACAACCGTGTTCGCGACGGGGCCAAGCCAGCTCTTGACGTTCTCCCCTGGCAAACACGGGATCACGAGATGGTCACGCGCGCGCGTCAGCGCCACATACAGCAGCCGTCGTCCCTCGGCGTCCTGTTGCAGGGCCTCAGCCTGGGACCGCGCTTCCCATCCTTCAGGCAGAAACTTGCCGATCTTGAGCCAGCCCCGCCTGGCGGCGTGGTCGATGATGCAGTCGCCGGCGGGAAGCTTGTCGGTGAAGAGATCCGCGACGATCACAATGGGGTACTCGAGGCCTTTGGCCTTGTGGACGGTGACAATCTCGACGCTCGCACCAATCGACTCTCCAACCGGCGAATCCCCTTCGGCCTGGCTGCTGGCCTCTTCGTCCTGCAGGAACCTGACAAACGCGCGCAGCGTAGCGGGCGCGGCGGCTTCGTACGCGCGCGCGGTCTCGAGCACCTTCCACAGGTTGGCCACCATCTGCGCGCCGGAGGGCTTCATCAGAAACGCCGTCAGCGCGCGCGTCCGCGCGAACAGCTCCTCGATGATTACTGACGGCGATTCAATGCGCCGCAGCCGGTGAAGCCTGGCAAGAAGCTTGAAGACGGGGTCGAACACGTCGCGCTTCGCCACCTCGTCTGCCTGCGGCGCGTTGATGTTCAACACGCCCTTCGTGGACACGAAGTGCAGGAGGTCGGCGTCGCTCACGGCAAAGAACGGCGACCGCAGCGCCTGCACGAGCGACAACCGGTCTGCGGGGTTGTCGATCGCCCGCAGCACGGACGCGAGCGCCCGCACCTCGTCGCGTGCGAAATACTCCTTGCCGCCGACGAGGCGGTAGTTCACCTGCCGGGCACGCAGACGGTCTTCGAACGGCGCGATGAAATCAGGGGTCATCTTGCGAACAAGAATGGCCACGTCTCCCGGTCGTGCCGGCCGGGTGGCTTTAAGACTCGGGTCGTAGACGGCCCACGGCTTCACCCGCGTGATGTCGTCGATGAACGCGGCAATCATCTCGGCCACGACTGCACGCCTTGCATCGACCCGCGTGTCATCCGGCATCTGCTCAGGTGGCACGGTGAGCGCGATCGTGCGCGCGCCCTTCGGATCCACTTCGTCCCGGTACGGCTCAAGGTCGATCGGCGCGGGATCGCCAGGCTGCGCAAAGATCTCCTTGAAGCGGTCGTTGACGAACGCAATCACGGACGGCACGGTGCGGAAGTTCGTCGTGAGCGGCAGCACGGCGCCGCCGCAGCGGAGCACCAGCGCCTTGACGGCCTCGTACACCTGGAGGTCGGCCCGGCGGAACCGATAGATCGACTGCTTCGGATCGCTGACGATGAAGAGCTTGCCGGGCAGGAGCTGAATCTGCCGCCAGTCGGCTGCCGGTGGGGCGGACGGATCTTCCGCAAGAAACGCGACGAGCTCGGCCTGCAGCGGATCGGTATCCTGAAACTCGTCCACGAGGATGCGATCGAACTTCGCCTGAAAGTAGCGCCGCACGGGCACCGACGCGGCGAGCACGTCTCGTGCGCGCAGCAGGAGATCCTGAAAATCGGCGAGTGCGCCTTCAGCCTTCTGCGTCTCGTACCGCTGCAGGAAACCCAGCAGTCGCTCGCACAACGCCTGGTTGACGTCGGCGTCTGACCGTTCAACCCACGCCTCCGCCGCTGCCTTCAGGCGCTTGAGCTCGGCCTTCACGTCCACACAGACGGTCTTCGTCTCCCAATTCGATTGGCTACCCTTGTGCGCCGTAATCCTTACGCGCCGCAGGAACACTTCGAGCGCGGTCCCTGTGAGGCGCCTGGCCTCCCGGATCCGCTCCTCGAGTTCCTGAATCATCTGGTAGGCGCCGTCCGACTCGTCCTGGCAGTACTTCTTCTGCTTCTTCAGCGGCCCAAGCGCGGTCTCGAGCTCGGTCAGGAGGGCCGCCGGCT
Source organism: Acidobacteriota bacterium (assembly GCA_947465645.1). The sequence continues at coordinate 1,999 of CANIBQ010000053.1, forward strand.
CGAACGCTTCCGGCACCACAGGCAGGCCGAGCACATCGCGCTCAGCCACCACCCTGCGCGCGGCCTTCTGAAAGTCGGCGATCTGCAGGCCGAGATGCACGGCCCGCATCAACGCCTCGTCGCCGGCCGTCAGCCTCTCCTCAATCCACCCGTTCCACGCTTCGTCGAACGTCCGCTCGCCCGCGACGTCGGCGACGACAGCGAAGGATGGGTCGATGCCGGCTTCAAAAGGACGCTCGCGCAGCAGGGCCGACGCGAAGGCGTGGATGGTGGAAACGTTCGCGCGCTCGAGATCGATGACAGCGCGTGAGAGCCGCGTGGCCTCGTCTGGTGATGCGGTTTCCAGACGCTCCTCGAGGGCATCGCGAAGGCGCATCTTCAGTTCACCGGCAGCCGCCTCGGTAAACGTAATGGCCACGACGCGATCGAGCGTGGCTGTGCCGGTCGTCACGAGGTTGACGAGGCGATCGACGAGCACCGTCGTCTTGCCCGTGCCGGCGCCGGCTTCGAGCACGAGCGTCGTGGCAAAGTCGGAGCGGACACGAACGCGAACGGCTTCGTCCGGCGGCGCCTTCATAGCGCCTCCGTCCCTTCGTTCAGCGTCGACAGGTACTGGTCGTACACGAAGAGCCTGTTGCGGCGCTTGCCCGTCAACTCACGCGCAATCCCGAGCTCGGTGAGCAGATCCATGGCCGACGCCGCCGCGGGAAAGGAGAGGCCGGTACCGCGGCACGTCTCCGGCATCGACAGGATTGGACGTGCCTTCAAGGCCTCGTGCACGCGTAGCGCGGAGCCGGCCCGGCGTCCGGTCGGCTCTATGCGGGTCCGATCGGCTTTGAACATGTCGGCCAGCCGCTGCGCCGTTGAGACCGCCCCTTCCGCGGTCTTCTGCACGCCCTCGAGGAAAAAGGCGAGCCACGCTTCCCAGTCGCCCGTCCGTCGAACCTCGTCGAGCAGCTCGTAGTACCGGGCGCGGTTCTGCTTGAAGTAGAGGCTCAGGTAGAGCAGCGGCTCCTGAATCACGCCCGCGTGGCAGAGCAGAAACGTGATCAACAAGCGGCCAACACGCCCGTTGCCGTCGAGGAATGGGTGGATCGTCTCAAACTGCACGTGGGCAAGTCCGGCGCGCAGCAGCACGGGCAGGCCGTCCTGTTCGGCGTGCAGAAAGCGTTCGAGGGCCGCCATGGCATCGGGCACGAGGTGAGGCGGCGGCGGGACGAACCTCGCGTTGCCAGGACGCGTCCCGCCAATCCAGTTCTGGGATCGCCGAAACTCCCCCGGATCCTTGTCACTGCCTCGTCCGCGCGCCATGAGCGCGCCGTGGATTTCACGGATGAGGCGACTGGATAGCGGGAATCCACCTCTCAGGCGCGCCAGCCCATGCTCCATCGCGGCGACGTAGTTGGAGACTTCCACGACATCATCAAGGGGAACGCCCGGCACCTCGTCCAGCTCGAAGAGCAACAGGTCCGAGAGTGATGATTGGGTCCCCTCTATTTGCGAGGACAGCACCGCCTCCTTGCGTACGTAGGTGTACAGAAAGAGCGCCTTGTCGGGCAGCAGCGCTGACGCCCCGTCGAGGCGACCCAGGGCAAGGACCGCACGCTCGGCCGCCTGCTGAAGTGCTCCGTCCAGGGCGAGCGGGGGCTCGGGTGGCAGCGGGCTCGGAACGAACGCCCGAACCTGCTCGCCCCCAACGCTGGTCGACTCATAACGACCCGTTTCGCCCCTCTGCACCGACCGGCCTCCTGCTCATGAACACTGAATAGCGACAAACACTATTAATACTTCGACCACTAAGTTTAACTAGTGGACCAATTCGGCGACAATCTCTTCTTCTTGCCGCACTTCACTTGATTTCCCGCATCTGGTAGAACGCCGCGAGGCGCGGGTCGCCCTTCTTGCGGGCGGCGCGCTGCGCCCGGTTGGGGCCGCAGATGGCCTGGTAGTCGCAATAGTCGCAGTCGTCTGCGACAGGCGCGAATGCGCCCCTGGCCACCGTGTCGTCGAGCGCGGTGAGCACCTGTTTCAGCGTGTCTCGCGCGATGTCAGTGCCTTCGATGTGCTTCGTCCTGAACCGGCCGAATGAGGTGCTGTAGTAATAGCGAGACTCGGTGACCTCGTGTTTCGGGTACGCGGCGCCGGCCGCGAGGACGTAGATGGCGAGCTGAACGTCGCGCCCGCCGCGAAACTCCTCCCCGTCTTCCCATCTGTACTTGCCGGTCTTGTAATCGATGACGCGGACGCGCCTGGGGCGCGCGGCGACGTCGAGCCGATCCATGAATCCCCTGAACGTCAGCGAGCGTCCGGGGGCAAACTCGAACGGGATCTCCTCGAACGCCAGCTCGAACTGGTCGGGGGTGAACTCGCCCGTATCCTCGACCTCGCGCTCGAGCAGGTCGTCGAGGTCGGCGCGCATCTGGTCGCGCGCCGCGTTGACCAGGGCGGGGTGCACGATGCCGCCGACCTCGGTGATCGCGGTGAGCTGCTCGTCCAGCAGTGTGGCGGCGCGGCGCTTCGCCTTGTCGAGGGCTTCCTGCTTCAGCGGAAGGCTCCCCTTCTTCTTGAGCTCGGCGAACAGCTCGTGGAGCACCGCGTGCATCACTGAGCCGCGCTGCATCGGGTCGAGCGCGTAGGTGCGCTCGGGCTCCTCCCACTTCCTGAGCCTTAAGCCGACGTCCAGGAAATGGCGATAGGGACACGCCGCCAGGGTTTGCACCCTGCTTGCGGACACCTCGCGGTTCTGCAGCCGGAGCGCTGCGACGGCGTCTCCGCACTCGGCCACGTTCACGAGCCCGTCCCACACGGTGAGCTCCGGCATCCACGAGGAACGTTCGGCGTCGAATGCGCGCGCCACGTTGGGTGCTTCATCCAGAAGGTGTCGCGCTGCCCCCTTCTCCGCCGACGCGACGAGGGCCAGGTCACGCTCGAGCAGATCGACGGCGGTCTGCGGATTCTTCGGATAGGGCCGACCGAGCGACGTCTCGCCAGCGGAGGCGAGCCGAGCCAGGTCTTCCGCCGAGACGCGTGCGCCAGTCGCTGCCCTGGCGGCGCGCAGGAGAAACGATGACGGCACGCGCTCGCGGCCGGATTGACCGTCCACGCGGGGATACGACAGCACGAGCCGCTCACCCGCCGCGCCACACGCCTCGACGAACTCGACCCGCTCCTGTTCCTGGTCATCGGCGGTCGTCCGAAGCGCGACTGAGAGCGCCTCGCGCTCCTCGTCGAGCAGCAGCGGGTCGGGGCGCGCCACGGACGGGAAGCGTCGCTCGACCATGCCGGGCACGAACACGACGCGGAAGCGAAGCCCGCCGGCGACGCTCGTCGGTCCGACGAACACACGGCCCTCTGCGAGCGACCCTTCGGTGTAGACCTGCGTGGCGATCAAGTCGCGGACGCGCGCCAGGAACTGCTGGCGCGTCGGCGTCGGTGCGAAGCGGTCCATTGGTGCAAGGACGCGCTCGAGACGCTCAGCCGTCTTTTCTCCGCGCTCGATCCAGCGGCCCAACAGCCCCAGCGTGGCCGACAGGAAAGCGCCCCACGAGCCATCGCGCGGAAACGCGGCCAGGTCTGCCGCGAGCCGCTCGACGACCTGGCCCAGCGCATCAATCAACGCAATCTCGTCGTCGAACTCCCGTTCTTCGGCGCTCTCCCGTGCCTTGGCCAGCCCTGCTCGCCAGGCATCGAGCCCACTGACGATGCCGGCCCTGGCCGAGAGGCGGTCCCAACGAGCAGGGCTGATACGGGCATCGGTGCCGAGGAAGTCGCGATACGGAATGCGGGCCGTGGTCAGAAACTCCGCCACCTGCGCGCGGTCGAGGTCCGCGTCCAGCAGGTCGAGCAACAGGCCGAGCGCACGCGCCGCGGGATCGATGCCTGGCACACCCTCGAGGAAGTAGGCGGCGATGCCCGCGCGGTCAAACGCCGACGCCAGATGCGTGGTGTACGCGCCCGGCTCACGCATCAGCACCGCCATGTCCTGAAAGCGCACGCCGCGCGCCGCCTCTTCGAGCACCAATCGTGCGATCTCCACCCCTTCCAGGGACTCACCAGGCGCCGAGAGGAAGCGAACCGAGCTGTCGAGCGGCGCGGGTTGTCCCGGCGCGCTTTCGGCAAAGAGTGAGCTTTGCACTCGCGACAGCGAACTGCCGGCCTGCCACTGCCCTTCGACCGATTCGAATGAGAGGCCTGCGCGTACGCCGAAGGCGGCTCTCGCGGCGTCTCGGCGTGGCGCGATGCCGGCGCGTTCGTTCATCGTCAGCCACGCGAACGGGTGCGTCGCCGCAAGACGGGTGAGGAGCGCTTCAAGTCCGCGAGACTCCGGGGCCTCTCCGATGAACACCACGCCGGCGCCGTCCGCGGTTGGCAGCAGCGCCGCCGCACGCCGGTAGAGCGTCTCGCGATCGATCGACTGTGCCGAGGCGAGCGTGGCCTGGTGGCTATGCGCGATGCGCGCGAGCACGCGCACTTTCTCGCCGTCTGGCGCCTTCGGGGCGTACGCGTCGAGCGCGGCCGGCGTGACGTCGCCTGCTGCGATATCGCGGAGCGTGCGGAGCGCGGCCGGCGCAAACCCCGGCATCGGTACCGCCTGCTTCAAGTAGTCGGGTGTAGACGCGTCGGCAACGGCTGCCGCCGCGGCATTCAGGACAATCGCGAGGTCGACTTCCTCAGGAACCGGCAGCAGACCCGCGCCGAGGCTCTCGCGTGCAGCCACGCTCCATGCAAACTCGTGCGGCAGCTCCACGTTGATGGCCAGGTACCCGGTGTCCGCGAAGAGCGCTCGCGAGAGCAGCGTGCCCAGGACGTGATTGGGCACGACGATGTGGATTGGGAGAAACGGGTCGGCCGCGCGGAACGTGCGCACGGCCGCCTCGACCCTCACGACCAGCGCGGGCAGTACCGACCACGGCGCGAACTGCTTCATGGAAACCGCCGTGAGTCTACCTTGCCGGAGAAGTCCCAGCTGATGCGCATTCGCGTCCGACGCTGACAAAGATCAGGGCATCGCCACGGCCCGGCACTGAAGGTGATCGAGCATCCGTTGCCGATGCGCGACCTGCCGGCCGTCCAGCATCCGTTCACCTGAGGGTACAAACGAGCCGAGCGGCGACCGCATGGGCGGCCTCGCCGATTCGGTCAGCCGGCGAGCGCGCGTGCGGTCAATCTCGCGGCGGTAGCACTCGAAGCAGAGCGTGTGGTCGCGGTTGGCGCGGACTCGCCCGCGATATCTGAATCTGGCTTTGCGCGCCTGGCACGCCGCGCACAAGACCCTGGCGCGCTTCAACCGTCGCTGGCGTTCGCGGCTCGACATCGGCATCCTCCAGACCGGTTCAGGCCGGCACCTGTCCTCGATGCGAGCAGGATAGGTGGTGAGCCTGACAGGCCAGGTCATACGCCAGATGTTCGCCCGCGGCCGTCCGGCGCGCGGATCCATGCCGGGTTCGGTCTCATCTCAGGGCGAGAATCCGGACAGCCCCTTCGAGCTCGATTCGGCCAGGGGCCACCTCTTTTGCCGGGCCGACACGCGTCCCGTTGTCGTATCCGCAGGCCGCCATCCTCGTGGCGTTCGTGTCGAACGGCGGCGTGGTCATCTTTGAATCAGCACACTCGCGTTCGCGCTCTGCCTGCCGTGGGATCCAATTCGACGGCCCCTGCGTCTCCGTACGGCTTGCTCGTGATCTGACAGAGGATGCGATCGCCGCGACCGGCGTCGGCGAGCACCACCGCAGGCCGCAACTTGGACTTAGACAGGTCGGAGAACGGGAATCTGACGAGGACGATAGCGCCTACTGCAGGTAGGACCACGCCTCATCCTCTTCCGGGCGATTCCAATCCTCGCCAAGCGCCTCTTCGCTCAGAAGCGCAGTCTCTGGGGCCTGTTCGACAGGGCTCTCCTCGAGGATGGTCACGAGCGCGCGGCGAGCAGTACCTGGATGGATGGGCTCGAGAAGCCTGACATTCCCCTGCTCATCGATAACGGCTTCAACTGTCTTGATCATGTCCTTGCCTGTGGCGTGTCTACCGACCCTGAGCGTGACTCAGCGTCGCACCCCGATGGTACAGCAGCGGCTCCTGAATCACGCCCGCGTGGCAGAGCAGGAACGTGATCAACAAGCGGCCAACACGCCCGTTGCCATCGAGGAATGGGTGGATCGTCTCACACTGCACGTGGGCAAGTCCGGCGCGCGCGGATCCATCGCCCCGCGACGGGAGTGCGATACGCTTCGCACCAGAGCCCACGACGCAACATGAATCCATGAACATCGAACGCCTGGCGCACGAACTCGCCGCTCACCTCCTGCTCACTCGCCCCCTGGTCTGCGTGGATCTGGAAGCCACCGGCGTCTGGCCGGGCCAGGACCGCATCGTTCAGATTGCGGTCGCGACAATCGCCCCGGACGGCACGGTCTCGACCTGGTCGTCGCTCGTGAACCCGGAGCAGCCGATTCCGCCGGCCACGACGGCCATCCACGGGATTTCGGACGCGATGGTCGCGGACGCGCCGACCTTCGCGCAGCTGGCCGAGACGGTCAGGGCGCGACTGGCGGGTTGCGACCTGACGGGCTACAACGTCGAACGATTCGACCGCCGCATGCTGGCCGCCGAGTTTCGCCGCGTAGGGCTCGACGACCCGACGGTCGGCGCGCGCGTCATCGACGCCTACACGATCTTCATCCGCCAGGAGCCGCGGCGCCTGGACGATGCCTTGCGGTTCTATGGGGTCGAGGAGGCACAGGCGACCCGGCGGTCACATGATGCGCGCAGCGATGTCGAGGCCACCGTCGCCGTGCTGGTCGCGCAGCTCAAGACGTATCCGGACGTGCCGAAGACGGTGGACGCGCTGCACGACTGGCTCTATCCACGCGACCCGAACCGGATTGACGCGGACGGGAAGCTGATGTGGCGGGAGGGCGTCGCGACGGTGGCCTTCGGCGCGCAGGCGGGCACGTCGCTGGCGGATCTGGCCGCCACCGACCGCGGCTTCCTCGAGTGGGTGCTGCGCAAGGATTTCTCGGACGAGGTGAAAGCGATCGTCCGACGCGCGCTTACGGGACAGTTCCCCGTTCGTGGGGAGGCAGAAGAGCGACCCATTCGAGGCAGTTACTGACGGCGTTGAACGCCACCGTGACCGTGAGTCGTGGCACGTTGTCTGGCCGCTTATCCTTCACGTACTGCAGGCCCGTCGTAACGTGAATGGCGACCTCGCAGCCCTGTTCATCAGGTGTCTTCAGGTTTCGCCGATGTTCACAGCACTCCCTATTGACCGGGCCAGGTGGGTGACCAACAAGGACCGTGGGACGCTTCACCCGCGCTGAGCTTACCAGCGCCCCCATCACACGCTGTTGCGCAACACTGGCCTCGCGCTGACCTATGGCCTCGTCATCGCGGCGGTCGCAATGATCGCGACCGAAGAGTTCCTAATTCAGCTGTCGCCCGCGTTTAGCGAGTCGTCGAGGTGACGGCTCGGGCCCATCCGTTCGTGCAGCACCCGGACGATCTCGATGACACCTTCCTGGGCGACGCGATAGTAGAGAACATGAACCGGTCTCCTGACCTTCGCAGAGTCGGCAGAGCGGCGCGCGTGTCGGACGTGGAAGCTCCGGACACCTGAACGGAGCTCGGTTCGGTTCTTCGTCAGCGGGCCTTGGGGCTCGTCCGCAACCTGCCGCATCGCATCGGCGAGAACAGCCGCGTATCGTTGCTGGCCGTCAGTGCCCCAACGCTCGGCGCTGGTTGCAAGAATGCTCCCGAGATCGAGCTGCGCTGGGCGCGCGAGCCGAAACCGCGCCATGCGGTCCTACCGCGCGCGCCTTGCAGCGGGAGTCGTCAACCGTTCGAGATACCCATCCAGATCGGTACCATCGACCTCAATGAAGTCGCCGCGATCGAGTGCATCGGTGCCAGCCTTGACCTGAGCACGGAGGATCTTGAGCTTGAGGCTGTCTTCCTTCCGGCGCTGTTGGAGTGCACGCAGGGCGTCGCGGATGGCTTCGCTGGCATTCTGGTATTCACCCGCTTCGACGACCTCGTCGACAAACGCATCCTGCTCGGTGGTCAGGTTGATATTCCGGGTCGGCATTGGGCGTGCTCCTCTTGACGCAGAATAGCACTCATGGCAAAGATTGCCAATCGCCGGACGACCCCCGCATCTTCCCCGGCACAACCACTGAAGGCGCTACACCGCGGACGCGGGCGGGGGTTCCAACAGGCGTCGGAAAGGCGTTCTCCGCACGTCATCGGTGCCGTGGGGTGGCGATCCGCTGGTCCCCGATCTCGAACATGTGGAGGTGGCTGTTGGTCCAGCCGAGCGCGACCTGACACACGTCGTGGAGTCTTGCCAGTGTGACGGACGCGGGCACGTCGAGCCGTCGCCAGATCGGCGGTTCGATGTCGTCCAGCGTCACCTTCAATGTGCATGAGCGGCTGTCGTAGGAATAGTCGTGGGCTGGACCGACGGTGACGCCCGCCGACGCCTCTGACAGGCGAACGGCGTGGATGTCGGCGGGATCCAGCGCTCGCACGTCATCCCCCTCCCTGACGAACAACCTGTCGCGGTCGGGGTCGAGGCCGACCGACCGCAGCGACGGCCGAATATCGACGCCGGCGAGGACGTCGAACGCCCCGAGGTGATCGGGAAGATCGGCCAACGGGTCTCCGATGAACAGTCGCTGCTCGCGGGTCCCGACCTCGATCACGGCGGCATCAAGATCGGGCAACGGTATTCGGAGCCGTCGACAGTAGCGATTATCGGAGTCCATGGAGGGGTAGTTCAGGCTCTCGAAGCCGATGAGCTTGCCGGCCTTGTCCTTGATGAAGCTGGTTGGCGTGTTAGTAGGTCGTCGAGGTGCGTCGGGCCACGTCCAACACGTCGATGGTCAGGCCCTTGATGTCGACCTCGAAGATGATCCGGTAGCTACCGACTCGCCGGCGCCACGTATTCTCCTCGCCCTGGAGACGCACAACATCGCCAGAAAACGGGTCGTCCTGCATCTCGCCAAGCGCAGCAAGGAGCCGCGCCCGATCCTTAGCGGGATTTTTTGCGAGCGACTTTTCGGCGCGGTGTGCGACCCGTAGCGTCCAAGACATTGAGCAGCTGGTCGTAGGTGACGAATTGGCCTCTGCGAATCTCCGTCCGACCTTTGCCGATGGCGGCGAGTTCCGCCTTGTTCGGTGGTGCCGTCGGATACCGCCCGTCGAAGTACGCGCGCAGCGCCTCGCGGATCAGTTCCGAGCGTGTACGGTGCTCCGCACGACGCACCTTTTCAACTTCGGCGACCATCGCGGGCGGCAGAGAGATTGTGAGGGTATGAGTAGAACGCATCAGGGATATTGGATGGTGTTACTTAGTAATACTCGTCCTTTATCGTAAAGCGCGACAAGGTGCCTGTCAATCCGACCGCTCTGTCCACACCAAGCCAATTCCGATGCCTGTTCGGGATTCGCGGGTACCGCGCCTCACTTCCGCTAGATATACGGACTGCAGGCCGTCACCATTGGCTTGCAGGGGAGAGGACTTGGAGGGAAGGAAATGACGGAGAACGGTGATGTGGTCCTTCGGGCGGATGGGCGATTCGAGCGCGCAGTCATAGACCGGGACGAACCACCCCTCCTCGGACCAGTTCAGGCCGGCGTTGCCACAATCCGGCTTGGGTGCCGTCGTATCGGTACTGGAAGATGTAATCATCGCCCAGCACTTGTAGGACAAGCTGCCCGGTATTCTTCGCGCCCGGCGATGGGTCGGCCGAGCCTGGGATGTCGAGAGAGAATCTGCGTTCTGACGATGATCGCATCGGCAACCATCCCTGCCAGCTCAGGGGATTGCTCTTGGAGGAAGGCTGCGAACCGATTGAGGTCGGCGAGGGCGTCGTCCGACCACTGCAGCTCTATTGACCCTGCCACGGCTCGAATCGCGGCGTGCCCCACGTGCGGAGCCAGCGCACAACCCGCTCGTGCGGCACCGTGCGCCCGCCGGCCTCGACCTTCTTCCAGCGTCGGTCGAGTTCCGCGATGTCTTCAGCCTCGACGGCAGTGGGCTCGCTCTCCAACGTGGCCAGTTCCGCTACCAGTTCCGACACCGTGACGCCGAGTTGCGCCGCGCGTGTCTGCAGCACGTCCGCAGTCTGCTCATCGACTTCGATTTGGACGTTCATGCTCATGACATGAGGATACGGCAACAGCGCCCCCGCCTGGTGGCGTGACTCGCGCCGGGGCGGCAAAGCAATTGCCTCGAAAAGCGCCGGGAGATAGGCCCGAAACCGGAAAGGATCGCTGAGGCGCGACAGGAACGCGGCGCGCCCGTAGTGATGGATCGCGCTCTCGGCGATGCCCGAGCGCTTCATCCGATCATTGTCGCACCTCAGTGATGAGTCTGTTCGGCCTCGCGGGCTCGAGATACGCGAGACACTCAGGGGCGGAGATGCTCCGCAGGACCGCGTCACGTCTGGAGACCCGGTGGCCTCGTATAATGCTCCAGTGAGTGAACCTGAAGAAGAAGACTTCGCAACGATGTTCGAAGCGTCGGTCAAGGCGCGTCGATTCGAACGGGGCCAGACCATCGAGGGCACCATCGTCGCGCTCGGTGCAGAGGTGGCGCTCGTCAGCGTCGGCGGAAAGAGCGAGGCACAGATCGCCCTTGACGAGCTGAAGGACGCGGAAGGCGACGTCGAATTCTCGATTGGCGATCGCCTCACGGCCGTCGTCGTCTCGACCAGCGGCGGCATCACGCTGTCGCGCAAGAATGTGCGCAACGCCGCGACGCAACGCGAGCTGGAGAACGCGTTTCAGGCCGGGTTCGCGGTGGAAGGCAAGGTCGAGAGCGTCAACAAGGGCGGCTATGAAGTGCGCATCGCGCGCGAGCGCGCCTTCTGCCCGCTCTCGCAGATCGACAGCGTCCGCACCGCCGACCCCGCGGTGCACGTCGGCAAGACCTACGCGTTCCGCCTCATCGAGTACAAGGACGGCGGCAAGTCGATGGTCGTCTCGCGGCGGAAGCTGCTCGAAGAGGAGCAGCAGGCAAACGCGGAGGCCGTTCGCGCCTCGATCGTCCCAGGCGCGGTGCTCCCCGGCCGGGTGGTGTCGGTGCCCGACTTCGGCGCCTTCGTCGATCTGGGCGGCGGCATCCAGGGCCTGCTTCACGTTTCGGACATGAGCTTCTCGCGCGCCACCACGCCCGGCGCGGTGGTCGCGCCAGGCGACACGATCACTGTCAAAGTGCTGCGCGTTGACGAGGCCACTGGCAGGATTTCGCTTGGGCTGAAGCAACTGCAGGAAGATCCGTGGAGCACGGTCGGATCTACCTACGCTGTGGGCCAGGTGCTGAACGGCCGCGTGACGCGCGTGGCGGAGTTCGGCGTGTTCGTGGAACTGGCGCCGGGCGTCGAAGGGCTGGCGCACGTCTCTACGTTCCCACCCACTGGCCGATCGGGCGACTGGGCCAAGTCCGCTCCCACCGCCGGCACGACGGCGGTGTTCGAGATTCTCAGCATCGATCTCGAAAAGAAGCGCATCGGCCTCGCGCTGGTCGAGGATGGATCCACGCGCGCGGCTGGCGCCACGGCATCAAGGGACGCATTCGCCCCGGGCGTCCTCGCCCCCGGCGTCATTCTGACCGGCAAGGTCGAGCGCCACGAAACGTTCGGTGTGTTCGTGTTCCTGTCACCAGGGCGCACCGGCCTGATGCCATCTTCCGAGACCGGCCTGGATCGCGACGCGGACCTGAGGAAAGCGTTTCCCGTCGGTAGCGAGGTCGAGGTGGCGGTGCTCGAAGCCGACGCCAGCGGCCGTCGCATTCGCCTCAGCAAGAAAGCGGTGGCGCAGCAGCGTGAGCAGGCGGAGCTGCGCGACTACGCCGCCAGGCCCGATGCGACGTCCGACGCCTCGATGGGGTCGCTCGCCGAGAAGCTCCGCGACGCCTTCAAGGGGCGGCGCTAGGCTACTCCCCTCATGCACCACGTGTACATCGTTCGCTGTGCGGACGGCAGCTTGTACACGGGCTATGCGCTCGACCCTCGGGAGCGTGAGAAGGTTCACAACACGGGGCGTGGCGCTCGATACACCGCGTCTCGCCTTCCGGTGTCGCTGATCTATTCGGAGCGCTTCGAATCCAAATCGGATGCGCTCAGGCGCGAGCACGAATTGAAGCGATTCACGCGCGGGAAGAAGGAGGCGCTCATCGCCGCCGGGAGTGCGGATTCCTAGACACCCCCCTTCCGGGGAGCGATAATCACCGCGGTGCCCATACGACTCGCACAGAAGACGCGGAGAACCCTGCTGGTGTGCACGGCGGTGGTCCTCTGGGTCGCCGGTTCCGTCATGGCTTCTGGCCATCTCTCCATGAAGGCGGCTGGCATGCAATTGCCGTCGCCCGCGCCGTCCCACGCTCCTTCCCCGCCCTCTCCCCGAGCGGTGCTCGACACCTACTGCGTGAGCTGCCACAACGCACGGGTTCGTACGGCCGCCCTGCAACTGGACACAGCCGACGTCGAACATCCGGCGACAAACACCGCGGTCTGGGAAAAGGTGTTACGCAAGCTCCGGGCGCGCGACATGCCGCCGGCGGGCCTGCCGCATCCCGATGGCGCGACATACGACTTCCTGGCGAACTACCTCGAAACGGCACTCGATGGCGCGGCGGCGGCCAGACCCAACCCGGGCAGACCCGCGGTGTATCGCCTCAGCCGCTTCCAATATGCCAATGCCGTCCGCGACCTGATCGCGCTGGAGGTTGACGCCGCGTCCCTCCTGCCCGCCGACGACTCAGGATACGGTTTCGACAATATCGGCGACGTCCTGACGGTGTCGCCGCTCCTGTTCGAGAAGTACCTGTCCGCGGCCGCCACGATCAGCCGGCTGGCCGTCGGAGATCCGTCCCTCGCGTCCACGGCCACGGAGTTTCACGTGCCGCCCGCCACCGTGCAGACCGAACGTGAGAGCCGCGACCTGCCGATGGGATCGCGCGGCGGCATTGCCGTCCGCCATCACTTTCCGCTCGACGCGGAGTACGTCATCAAGGTCCGCTTGCAGCGAGGCAAGGACGCCACCACGATTCTCGGCGCGTCCGAGCAACGCGAGCTCGATATTCGCCTGGATGGCCGCAGGCTGAAGCTGTTCACCGTAGGCGGGCCACGCCAGGCCGACGCCGGCACCGGCACCGGCACCGGCACCGGCACCGGCACCGGCAACGGCACCGGCACCGGCAACGCGCCAGGCGAGATGGACGATGGCTTGGAGGTTCGGATTCAGGTTCCGGCAGGATCGCACCTCGTGGCGGCGACGTTCCTCAAGGACACGGTCAAGCCGGAAGGGGTGCTGAATAGAGCCGGTAACCGGGCGTTCTTCGAAGGTGTCGGCAGCGTCTCGATTGCGGGACCGTACGCCGCGACAGGTCCGGGCGATACCGCAAGCCGTCGCAGGATTTTCCTCTGTCAGCCGCAACGACTCGACGAAGAACAGGCGTGCGCCACCAGGATCGTCACGACGCTGGCTCGCCGTGCCTACCGCCGGCCGATCGCCAGCGACGAGATTCCCTCGCTGATGGCTCCGTACCGGTCCGCGCGGGAGACAGGCGGGTTCGAAGGCGGGATCCGGCTCGCGCTTCAACGGATTCTCGTGTCACCGGATTTTCTGTTCCGCGTCGAAGCCGACCCCGCCACGGCGGTCGCAGGCTCGGCCTATCGCGTCAGCGATCTGGAGCTGGCGTCACGCCTGTCGTTCTTCCTCTGGAGCAGCATCCCGGACGAGGAGCTCCTCAGCCACGGCGAGCGGGGCACGCTGCGCGCGCGCGGCGTGCTCGAACGGCAGGTCACGCGGATGCTCGCCGATGCTCGTGCCAACACGCTCATCACCAATTTCGTGGCGCAATGGCTGTACCTTCGCAACGTCGATGCGGTACTGCCGGATCCGGTGGCGTTTCCTGATTTCGATGAGAACCTCCGGGCGGCGCTCGCCAGGGAAACCGACCTCTTCTTCGAGAGCATGATCCGCGAGGATCGCAGCCTTCTCGATCTCCTGCGCGCCGACTATACGTTCCTGAACGAGCGCCTGGCGCGGCATTACGGGATCCCCGGCATTCACGGCAACGAGTTCCGGCGCGTGACGTTGACGGGCGACGAGCGCAAGGGCCTGCTCGGAAAAGGGAGTCTGCTGACGGTGACGTCGTATCCGAATAGAACGTCGCCCACACTGCGCGGGAAGTTTGTCCTGGAGAATCTGCTGGGCTCCCCTCCGCCTCCCCCGCCGCCCGACGTGCCGTCCCTGAAAGAAGCCGCGGATGTGAGCCGCCTGACGATGCGGGAACGATTGGACCTGCACAGGGTGAGTCCGGTCTGTGCCAGTTGCCACGTTCGGATGGATCCGCTGGGTTTTGCGCTCGAGAGTTTCGACGGTCTCGGCAGGTGGCGCGACGGCGTCGATTCGACCGGAGTGCTTCCAGACGGCACGCGAATGGACGGCCCCGCGGGGCTGCGGAAGGTGTTACTCGACAGGAAAGACCAGTTCGTCACGACGGCGACGGAGCGGCTCCTGACCTATGCGCTCGGGCGGGGCGTGGAATCCTTCGACATGCCGGCCGTGCGCACGATCGTCCGGGACACGGCTCCTCGCGAGTACCGCTGGTCGTCCATCATCACGGGCGTTGTCAACAGCGTGCCGTTTCAAATGAGGAGAGCGCGTCAGCCATGATGGTGTACAGGAAATCGATTCCGCGGCGCACCTTCCTGCGCGGCGCCGGAACCGCATTGGCGCTGCCGCTGCTGGATGCGATGTTTCCCGCGTTCGCGTCGCCGGCGCAAACCGCGTCGAAGACGGCCACGCGCCTGTCGTTTCTGGCGGTCCCCAACGGGATCCTCATGGACCAGTGGACGCCCGCCGCGATCGGCGGCGAGTACTCGATGACGCCCGTGCTGGAGCCGCTGGCTGGTTTCAAGGATCGCATGGTGGTGCTGAGCGGCCTGGCCAACAACGAAGCGCGCAAGCTCGAACACGAAATCGCCGGCGATCACCCGCGGGCGTGCAGCGCCTACCTCACGGCGACCCACCCGAAGATGACGTCGGGAGCCGACATTCATTGCGGCGTGTCCGTGGACCAGGTGGCCGCCGGCGAGCTCGGCCGACGCACCCAGCTTCCATCGCTCGAAATCGGGTTGGAGATCCCGATGGTGGGCGCCTGCGAGTCGGCCTACAGTTGCGTGTACTACAACACCCTCTCGTGGAAGAATCCGGCGACGCCGCTGCCGATGGAAAACCGTCCGCGCGCGGTGTTCGAGCGGCTGGTCGGCGACAGCACCGATCCGGCCGAGCGGGCCGCCCGCCGCAAGGAGAACCAGAGCGTTCTCGACCTTGTCTCCCAGGACCTGAAGCGCCTGATGCGGTCGGTTGGACAATCCGATCGCGCGAAGCTCGATCAGTATTCCGAGGCGCTTCGCAGCGTCGAGCAGCAGATCCAGGTGGCGGAGCGGCAGTCACCGAGAGACCTGCCGTTCATGGAGAAGCCCATCGGGATCCCGGAACAGTTTTCCGATTACGCCAAGCTGATGATGGATCTGCAGGTGCTGGCGTTTCAGGGAGACATGACGAGGGTCGGCACCTTCATGGTCGGCCACGAGATGGGCGGCCGGGCGTACCCCGAGCTGGGCTTCGGCGATCAGCACCATTCAGTGACGCACCACCAGGGCGACACGGCCAAGATCGCGAAAGTCCTCCAGATCAACACGTTCCATACGAAGCTGTACGGATACTTCCTGGAACGGCTGCGGTCGATCCCCGACGGCGACGGCACGCTGCTCGATCACTCGCTGCTCGTCTACGGCAGCCCGCTGAGCGACGGCAACATGCACCTGTACAAGAATCTCCCCGTACTCCTGGTTGGCGGAGACGCGACCGGCATCCGGGGTGGCCGTCACCTGGCCTATCCGGAAGACACGCCGATCGCGAATCTGTACCTGACGCTGCTGGACAAGCTGGGCATCCACCTCGAGAGCTTTGGCGACAGCACGGGCAGGCTCGATCTATGAAGCCGCTCGCACTTATCGTCCTTGCGCTGTTCGTCTTGGTGCTCATGCCTGCCGCGGCGAGCGCGGATGTGCGCTTGCTCGATGCGGTATTGAAGGGCGACCGAAGCAGCGTTCAGGCGCTCTTGAAGAGTCGCGTCGACGTCAACACCAGTCAGCCCGACGGCTCCACGGCGCTGATGCTGGCGGCCGAGCGGAATGACGCGGAGATCGCGGCCCTGCTCATACGAGCGCGGGCGAACGTCAATGCGGCGAATGAATACGGCGCCACCGCGCTCTCCGTGGCCTGCGCGACCGGCAGCGTGGCCCTGATCGGATTGCTCCTCGACGCAGACGCGGATCCGAATGCGGCGCTCCTGTCTGGGGAGACGCCGCTGATGGCGGCCGTCGACAGAGGCGACATCAGCACAGCGAGCCTGCTGCTGGAACATGGCGCCAACGTGAATGCCAAAGAAACGAAGGGCGGACAAACAGCCCTGATGTGGGCGGTGGCCAACAGCTCCCCTGAGCTGGTCACGCTGCTCGTGAACCGTGGAGCCGACACCCGCGCGCGCTCGAAGAATGATTTCACTCCGCTGCTCTTCGCCGCACAGCAAGGCAACGTCGAATCGGGCCGCGCCCTGTTGCAGGCGGGCGCCGATGTGAACGAGCGCACGGCCAGGAACGGCATGACGCCTCTCCTGATTGCCGCCGCCAGCGGCAACAACGAGTTCTCGATGCTGCTGCTGGAGAAGCGTGGGGATCCGAATCTTGTCAATGAGAGCGGATTCACCGCATTGCACTACGCCGCGAGGGACAAGGAGGGCGCATCGCTCGTACGGGCGCTGCTCTCTCACGGGGCAAGTCCCAATCTCCGAACCACGCGCGATACGCGGGCGAACACCACGTCCGGCGTGAGCGTCAAAGGGGCGACGCCCCTGTTTCTGGCCGCGGCCGTGGGCAATGTCGAAGCCGTGCGGGCGCTCGTCGCCGGCGGCGCGAACCCGTCAATCGCGACGGACAACGGCACCGCGCCTCTTCAGGTGGCGACGTGGGGAGGCGATCCCTATTTCAGGGATTGGACCGGAGAAGAGCAGCGGAATCTCTTCGACATCACGAAGCTGCTGGTGGAACTGGGAAGCGATGTCAATGCGGCGGGAGAGCACGGATGGACGGCGCTGCACGGCGCCGCCTACAAGGGCATCGATCCCATCGTCCGGCTTCTCGTCGAACACGGCGCGCGGACAGAGGTCTTCGACGAGTACGGGCAGACGCCATTGAGCATCGCCAACGCCGTGATCACCGCTGGCAGCAAGGATGCCTACTATCAAAGCTCGCGAGTCGTGCGAACCTCGACAGCCGCTCTCCTCCTGACACTCGGCGCCCGCCCGCTGGCGGAGTCGGGCGTGACGATCGTGGACCTGTTTTACAAACAGCAGTAACGGACGGCTGCGCGCGCGCTCATCGCGGCGCTATCTTGCTGCCGATGATGAATCGCCGGCCGTCGGCCAGCGTCAGCTCATAGCCGCTGGCAGATCGGACCAAGGGGTCCTTCGCTCGATACGCGCTGATGGTGACGACGTCCCCGACCTTCAGGGCATCCTTCAGCCCGCGGCCGCCGATCCTGCCCGGAGGGTTGCCTTCGACGACCCACGCCACACGCGTTCCGCGCGGATCGGCAACATCGAGGTCAACGAGGATGTGGGGGTTTACCCAGGAGAACCTGGTGACGACGCCCTGGAGGGTAATGCGTTGGTGGGAATCGAACGCGGCATCCGAATGGTGCGCGGATGCCGCGTTCACGATGAGCGATAAGCCGACGAGAGCCGCCGCCGACGTTCGCAGCAGCAATACCCGCGAGGCTAATTCCGGCCGCCGCCGACGAGATGGCCGGGCTCCATGTACTGGAGGTCCTTCTCGTTCTCCGCGCACGCGTGCGACAGGAGCCGGTCGCCGGGTGGCACCCGCTCGATCTTCTTCACGAAGCTCCACGGCTTCTGGTAGAACACGGGATCGTCGATGGTGACCGTAAGATTGATGGTGTTCGGATCGGCCATCTCGAAGACCTCGGTCAGCTTCATCTTGTCGCTGTGCTCATGGGCGCCGTGGCCGTCGATCCAGGTGCGTGAATCAGGACCGACGGTATCGACTATGAGCTTGTCACCGTCCCAGCGGCCTGTTGAGAAGCCCATCCAGCCGCCGACCTGCGGATCGACGTTGCCCTGCTCGTCAAAGAGATCCTCGGGCACCTTGCGGCCATCCATGTACACCAGCCGGTAGGTCTGCTGCGACTCGGTGAGAATCGCGATCACGTCCTTGTGGAAGATGAAGCCAATCGGCATCCGCGTGCAGCACAGCATGCGCGTCGGTCCCCACGGCAGGCACTTCGCGTTCGGATCGTTCGCCTGGTCAACCGTCTTGAACCGTTCGGCCCCGTACGCGGTATGTACGATCTCGCTCCCGGGCGCGAGAGTGTCGGTGATGTTCTCGACCCCGTTCGGGTTCCAGACGCCGGTAAAATCGGGGTGCCCTTCAGCCGTGCGCGGAATGCCTGTGCTCTCACCCTCCGCTGCCGGTGCAGTCTCGGCGGGCTGACCGGACGAGCATCCGGCGAGGAAGACAGCCGCAACGACGGCCGTCAGAAATGCGGAAACGCGCGTATCCATGCTTGAGGCTCCTCGCCTAGTTTCTGGCAGCAGGCGCCGCCGCTGGAGTGTTGAGGCCATCTTCGGCCGAGCCGCTGAACACCTTCTTGCCGTTCGCGAGCACGACGCTGCGTGCATTGGCGTGGTTCAGACCTGCCTGACGCGCCTTGACGCCTTCGATCGTGACCGTGTCGCCGATCTTGAGCGAGTTGCGTGTCCAGCCGCGACGGTACAACTGGTTCGGCGTCGCGCCTTCCACGGTCCAGTTGGCAACCTTGCCAGACGCGTCGGGCGCATCGACGTAGACGTGGATGTGCGGGTTCATCCACTCCACCTTCGTAATCGTGCCCTTGAGCGTGACCGACTTGGTGCTGTCGTACTTGACGCTGGCGTTGTGGTGAGCGCTGAGCGGTGTGGCTGCCAGCAGCACTCCACAGGCCACTGCCGTCATGATGTATCGGCTAACTGTCATCGCGGACCTCCAGTAAAACACGTCGAATGACGCATGGTAAGACGTGACCGCTGCGCAGTCAACGTAGAGACGTCGCCGCTGCCGGCTGCTCGGTGGCGAGCTTGTCGCGTCCTACCTTCAGCATAGCGTCAAAATACTCATTTATCCTGGCCGGACCGAGGGCGGCCGGATGGGCGGTTTTCGGTCTCGGTCCGGGTTGCCGGGCGGCAAACACGAGATCCCGCGGCTCGAGCGGAAGATCGACCTGCGCCAGGAATCCATGCACCGGCAGAACGGCATCCCAGGGTCCCATCTGCTTGAGGCGCTCCATGCTGGCAAGCCACGGCCGCGTCAACGCCGGACTGGGATTGATGCCGGTGCAGGGAATCAGCGAGCGGAATGTTCGGCCGTCCGCCTTCCCCTGGACGTCGATCGCCAGCGATCCCGGCGTGTGCCCCGGCGTCACGTAGACCTTCAGGGTGGTGTCGCCAAGCGTGATCGCCTCGCCATCCTTGATCACCTGGTCGCGCGTCAGCTTGATCCCGTTGCCCTCGTTTCCGCCCGGGCCCGAGCCCTGCAGCCGCTCGACACCTTCCCAATCCGCCTGCGACATGACGACGCGGGCACCCTTGGCGACCTCGAGAACCCGCCCGACCCCGGCAAAGTGGTCGGCATGCTGGTGTGTCACCACGATGTACTTGATATTCGCGGGATCGAGCCCGAGCTTCCGGATGCTCTCGACGACGAGGTGACCGGTTTCGGCGTAGGTCGCATCGACCAGGATCAGGCCGGCGCTGGTGGTAATCAGGTACGCGCCGACCACCTGGATCCCGACGTAATAGATGTTGTCGAACACCTTGAACGGCTCGACCTTCTGGGCCGTCAGCGGCAGTCCCGCCCACCGGAGGCGCACCGCGACTTCGAGCGGACCCCAGGGCATCTTCTGGTTCCAGTTGGCTTGCGGAGCCGGTGCTGCCCCGCCGCCGCCCTCGCGCCCCTGCCCGTCAACAAGGGATACCGCGAGAACAAGCGCCGTCGTACAAAGAAAGAATCTGTGTCGGTTCATGCGTCCCTCCGCGTGACGAAGCCTACTGCAACTGACAAGAAGAACAAAGGGAGTAAGCTGCTCGCGCGTCATCCTCAAGGAGGGCCCGATGCGGCAAGGTGACAGATCCTGTACGCGGTTCCTCGGCGTCGCCGTGATTGCCGTGTTGAGCGCATTCGCCCTTGCGCCGTCGACGACCGCGCAAGGGACGGGTGCCGCCTCCTGCGACGCGTTCCTTCCAGCCCCGCGCACGGCCGGCGGCCGGCAGGTCGGCCCCTCGTCCTGCAGGCATCAGGAGACGACGCTTTCTTTCGAGGGACGCACGTTCATTCGCCTCGACGTCGGCATCGACGGCACCGTTGACGGGTATGTGCCGACCACCGGCGACCACAAGGGATACCTGACCAATGCGCCCGACCTCGTGTTCCTCCAGGCCGCCGACGCAGGGCCGCGGGTGTTCGCGGTGGCGACCTACCAGCGCGACAAGGGCGCCGCGATGACGGTGGTCTTTCCGCGCGACGCGAGCGCGTGGAACGGCAAGATGTGGCTCACCGCGCACGGACGTGGACGCTCGTTCAATGAAGGCAACATGCGGCCGTGGGACACGCTGCTCGACCCCGCTGATCCGCTGGGCGACCTCGACAAATACGACCGGCTGATGCTGGCCAAAGGGTACGCGCTCGTCAAGACGTACCGATCGACCCCGGCCGCCCCCCCGGATGTTCCGAGAACCGCCTCGACCCAGGCGTCTCCCGAAATCGTCGCCACACTCGAGGACGGCACCACGGTCGATTACGTGGCGCTCAACGATTCGGCCAACTACCTCAAAGACTTCGGCGACGTCGCGCGGCGGATTCTCGAGCGGCGGCTGGGACGGGCGCCGCAGCGCACCTATTTCTACGGCCATTCCGCGGGGGCACGAATCGGGCGCGGGATCAATTACACGCCGGGGTTGAACCGCGGGCGCGACGGACAAGCGGCGTTCGACGGGTTCCTCCTCGACGATCCTGCCGCGGGCACATGGCTGCCGGTCGTCATGAAGGATGGCCGTAACGTGCTCTTTTCGACCGAGGCGGAGAAGGCGGCGTACGTGCCGCAGCTCGAGGTCTGGCACCAGATGTACAACAACATCTGGCCGGTCAGGAGAGCACCGTTCCTGTCGGACAGCTACCTCGCGAATAAGCGGCAGAACGCCGTGATTCTCGGCGAGAAGGGTCTGACCCCGAAGTATCGTTTTTACGAGGTCCGCGGGATCAGCCACCAGGGCGGCGAGACGCTCCGCGACGGCCGCCAGGGCGAGATTCAGATTCTCGACCTGTCGAAGCTGATGTCGAGCTTCATCGACATGGTGGATCGGTGGGCCGATCAGGGCGTGTCGCCGCCGCCGAGCCGATCGGATTGGGGGCCGCTCGGCGACACCAACGGCGACGGCGTCCTCGACCGCCCCGCGCTGGCGTTTCCGGAAATCGCGTGCCCGCTCGGCGTCTACTATCCGTATCCCAACACCACGGCAGGAAACACATCATTCGCGCCATTTGGCGGCGCGCAGCTGGAGCCGCTCGACCGCAGCAACGTGTTCATCGACATGAACAGGAACGGCGTGTGGGACTTCCGGGAGACCGCGTCGGCCGCGTGGCAGCGCCTCGGCCTGCTCAAAACCGGCGAGCCGCTGACGCGGCCTGCGTATGTCAGTTGCGTGCAGAAGGCGGCCGGCGAGCTGCGCCAGTCAGGATTCTTCTCGGAGCAGGTCGCGCAGTCGTACGTCGAGCAGGCAAAGACCGTCGCGCTGCAGCCCTAACGCTCCTTCAGGAGCGTGTAGCGCGGATCCTTCATGGGGTTCGGCTTCGCCAGATTTCGAGGAGCAACGCGGTGACCGTCAGGGTCACGGGACCCAGAATCAGTCCGGACGGACCGAACACAATCAGGCCGCCGACGATGGCCATGAACGCGGGGATGGTATGGACGTGCAGCCGGTTCCCCACCAGGATGGGATAGAGCACGTTGTCGATCCCGCCGATCACCACGGTGCCCCACACGGCGAGAATCACCGCGTCTCCCCAACTGCCCTCGAGTGCCAGAAAGAGGGCCACCGGAATCCAGACGATAAACGCGCCCAGCACCGGTACCACCGCCAGCGCGCCCATCACCAGTCCCCACAGCGCCGGAGCCGGCAGACCGAGCCACCAGAACATCAGGCCACCCAATGTGCCCTGGACGGCGGCAACGGCCAACGTTCCATAGATCGTGGCGTGAACCGTGTCGCCCACACGGCTGAACACCCTGTCCATGTCCGCGTCCGACAGAGGCGAGAGAGAGCAGAGCGCCAGGAGCACCGAGCGCCGGTCGCGCAGGAAGTAGAACAGCAGATAGAACGTCAGGAGCAGGCCGATCGCGTGCATCACGGAGCCCCTGACGAAGGACGCGATGGTATTGGTCAGCCAGGCAGCGATCGTGCTGATGGTTCCCGGCAGGTCAATCTGCCGCTCGATCCGCTCGGCCATCGGCGCAAGGCGCGGGTAGCCGTCGAGGACGCGCTGCCACTCCCCCGCCTCGACCATGACCGTGATGGCGTCGGCACCTGCCACGGCTTCCGAGACAAGCCGTTGCCCAACCAGCGTCGCGGGCACGACCACGATCAGACCGATCCCCAGCACGGAGACCGACGCCGCCAGGCTGGCGTGTTTCAGGGTTGACTCGAGCCACCGGTGGACCGGCATGAACAACACGGCCAGAGCCAGCGCCCAGGTCAGCGCCGGCACGAATGGCAGGGCCATCTGGTAGCAGAGATAGAGGCCGAGGGCGGTTGCTGTCGTCAGCGCGACCACGCGGATGTGATCGCGTGAGTCCCACTCGCTGCTCTTGTCGGTGTTCATCTCGCCTCCGGATATCAGGGTGCGAGGTCGAGGCGATGCGCGCGCTGGATTCTGTCGCGGACATCGTCGGCGACGCGTGCGGCGGCCGCGAACTCCGGCCAGCGCGCCACTGCCGAGCGCACCTGTTCGACAATTGCCTCAGCACGCCCGCGCTTCATCGTCGCGCTCTTCGCTCCGGCGCGGATATCGTCCATGCCAAACCCGTCCCGCTTGCCGTTGAGCGTCATCTGGTGGGTGGCGGTCCAGGCGCCGGACGGATTGTAGCTGTACGTGACATCGAAGGCCGGCGCCAGCGACCAGTGTCCCTGCTTGTCCATCAGGAAGGCGATGTTCTTGACGTGATCGTCCTGATTGCGAGCGACGATGTTGAAGACCATGCGGCGGAATTGCTCCTCGACGGCCAGCATCGGCAGGCCAAGCTGGCGAATCGCCAGCAGCGCCTGCTCGTAGGCGTAGGCGCCTGGCTGATTGAAATCGAAGTGGGCGAGGGCTCCGAGCGACTGCATGTGGAGCTTGTCTCCGCCCGCGAGGCGATCGAACCGCCGGGTCATGAAGTGGCGGCGGCCGTGCTCCTCGAGCAGCCGGCATTCGCTCATGGTGATGCCCGCCGCGAGCGCCATCAGGTGATAGGCATATTCGATGACGCCGTAGCCCTGCGGATCTTCGAGCTCTTTGTCCTTGTTGCCGGCGACGCCGCCGAACTTCAACAGCCAGTGCTCGAACCCATCCCCGGCGGCGACCTGGCCCGAACGCACCTCTCCTGTCTCGCGATTCCACGCGATCACGGCCTTGGCGCGGGCTCCGCCCGCAGACGTGCCCACGCGCAGGATGTCGGCAAGCGCCTTCTTCCTTGCGGCGTCGGCGAAACTGCCTGCCAGGTTGCCGCGATGCGAAAGGATGTCGGAGGCGAGGCGAACGAGCGCATCGACGGCGATCTTCGTTGCCTTGCGAGGCTGTGGTCCGAGCGCCGGGGCAAACTCCAGCGCGCCCATGCCTCTGATGCCGGTGTAGCAGAGACGCTCAACGGCGTCGAAACTTTCCGGCGTCCGCCCCTCGGTGGCGAGCCACGCGTCGATCAGCGTGTTGCCGAACGCGTCGGGCAGCGAATCGGCCAGCAGACCAGGCAGCCCATGAAAGGTGCGGCGTGGCAGCTCGGGAAATTCGTAGACGCGACTGCTGAGC
Source organism: Acidobacteriota bacterium (assembly GCA_947465645.1). Next base: position 26,184 of record CANIBQ010000053.1, read on the forward strand.
GGCAGTGCGAGCGGTGCGACCTCGATGCCGCTGGCGGCGAACTCGGGCGTGTACTGGAAGGCGGCGTAGTCGCGCCCCTCGCGCGTGGAGACCGCGCCGATCGTCCGGCCCCAGAGGCGGACTTCCGCAATCACGACCGTTTATCCCAGGTCCACGCTTTCCTGGTGAGTGGAGCGGCGCTCTTCCGGGACGCCCGCTTCCGGGTCTTGCCCTGGAGCCTCAACTGCGCCACCGGTCCCGGCTCCGGGCTCGGGACGAGTGTCTCGAACCGATCGACCAGGCCCAGCGCGCGGCACACGCGGAGAAACCCCGAGAGGTGCGTGGCCACCTGGCCCGATTCCAGACGCTCCACCGTCCGCTTCGAGACGCCGGCCTCGTCGGCCAGCGCCGCCTGTGTGAGGTTGCGCGCCAGCCGGGCCGCCGTGAGTCGCACGCCGAGCTCCTGGAGAACGACCTGATCGGTAACGCTCGAATCTATCTTCATAACACGTCTAATATGACGATTTAATGCCTATTATTCAACTTATTTCGTCATATCTGGCGATAAAATGAGGTGTCATTCGGGCACGATTCGCCGCGTGCTACCATCCGGCCGCTGATGCGCACCGAACAGGAATATCTCGAAGGGCTCCGCGACGGACGGGTGATCTTCTATCGAGGCGAACGGGTTCCTGACGTCACGACACATCCCGCCCTGCGGGTCGGCGCGTTGCATACGGCGATCGACTTCCGTCTCGCTGAAGACCCGGCGCACCGCGACCTGATGCTGGCGTTGGACCCCGACACGCAGCAGACCATCAGCCGCTACTTCCTCATCCCGCGCACCGGCGAGGATCTCCTCAAGCGCCGCGAACTGATCGAATCGGTCACACGCGCCGCAAAGACGACGGTGCCGCTGGTCAAGGAGATTGGCACCGACGCGATGTTCGCGCTGATGGTCGTCACCGGCGAATTGGGCAGCGCGGGAGAGAAATACAGCGAGCGCGTGCGCGCCTTCCATGCACGCTGCCGCGACCAGGACCTGACGCTCGCCGTCGCCCAGACCGACGTCAAAGGCGATCGCAGCCTGCGCCCGTCCAGGCAGCCCAACCCTGACGCCTACCTCCGCATCGTCGAGGAGCGCGCGGACGGCATCGTCGTCCGCGGCGCGAAGGTGCACACGACCAACGCCGTGTACGCCGACGAGATGATCGTGCTGCCGACGCGCGCGATGGGCGCCGACGACAAGGCCTATGCCGTAGCGTTCGCGATCAAGCCCAACACCAAGGGGATCCGGTTTCTCGCCGCCCCTCGCGGCTTCGGCACGACGAGCGCATTCGACAACCCGGTCAGCTCGACGACCAAGATGGTCGAGACGCTCACGGTATTCGACGATGTGCTGGTGCCGTGGGAGCGGGTGTTCATGGCCGGCGAATGGCAGGCGGCGGGCGACCTGGCAAAGACGTTTGTCGAATTCCACCGCTTCACGGCTGTCTCGTACAAGACCCCGCTCCTCGAGCTGCTCCTCGGCATGGCGGCGCTGATGGCGGATTACAACGGCATCGCCAAGGCCGCTCACGTACGGGACAAGATCGTGCAACTGGTCATGTATCTGGAGACGGTGCGCGGCCTGACGAAGGCTGCCGCGCTCGAGTGCCAGCTCCGCCAGGGCATCGCGGTTCCGGGTGTGGTCTACACCAACGCGGCGAAGTACCACTTCGCCTCTCGCTACCATGAGATGGTGCGGCTGGTGCAGGACATCGCCGGAGGCCTGGTCGTGACCGCGCCGATGGAAGAAGACTGGCACAACCCGGAGACGCGCGCCGACATGGAGCGATACCTGGGCGGCAGCGCGGCGGCGAGCACGGAAGAGCGGCTGCGCGCCGTCAATCTCGTGCGCGACATCACGGCGTCCGACCTGGGTGGCTATCTCGAACTGCTCGCCATCCATGCCGAGGGGTCGCTCGAAACCCAGAAGCTCACGATCCTCATGGACGCCGACCTCGCGCCGTACCGCGACTACGCGAAGCGCCTTGCGGGCATTTCTCGCTGATGCGCGTTCAAGAACTCTTCGATCTTTCCGGACGCGTGGCGCTCGTCACCGGCGGTTCGCGGGGACTCGGTCTCGAAATGGCGGAGGGGCTGGGTGAGGCCGGTGCGAAGGTCGTGGTCACCGCGCGGCGCCAGCAGTGGCTGACCACCGCCGAAGAAACGCTGTCGGCGGCCGGCATCGACGTGCTCGCGCTGCCGTGCGATGTCGCGGATCCGGCGCAGGTGGAATCGCTCTGCCAGGCGGTCAACAGCCGTTTCGGCGCGATCGACATCCTGTTCAACAACGCCGGCATCACCTGGGGCGCGCCGACCGTGGACATGCCGCTGGACAAATGGCGCCAGGTCATCGACACGAACCTCACGGGCACGTTCGTCGTCACCCAGATCGTCGGCCGCGCGATGATCGCCCGGGAGTCGGGAAAGGTGATCAACATCGCGTCGATCGCCGGCATCATCGGAGAGCCGCCGGAGGTGCTCGATGCGATCGGCTACAGCGCCGCCAAGGGCGGCGTGATCGCGTTCACCCGGGACCTCGCGGTCAAATGGGCGCGGCACGGCATCACGGTGAATGCGATCGCTCCAGGCTTCTTTCCCACGCGGATGACCGAAGGGGTGCTGGCGCAGTCGGCGCATCAGATCCAGGCCCGAACACCGCTTGGCCGCGTCGGCAAGCCGAGTGAGCTCAAGGGTGTGGCGGTATTCCTTGCCGCCGCGGCATCCGACTACATCACCGGCCAGGTGATCGCCGTTGATGGAGGCGCTACTGCTGAGTGAGTGACTCGAAGTTGTCAGTTGTCAGTTGTCAGTTGTCGGTTGTCAGATTGCAACGAGGCAGCTCGAGGCGTTCCGACAACTGACAACTGACAACCAGAGGTCCGTATGGCGATCTCGAAGGCGTTCGTGTTATGCCTGGGTGCGATGACGATGATCGGCGGCGCTCCCGGCGCGCAGGCGCCAGACTCGAAGCGATTTCCGCAACTCCAAGTGGAACGGCTCAGCGAGCAACAGCGGCCGGTGGCCGAGAGAATCCTGAAGGTCTCGAGCGTCGGCATCGCCGGCCCTTATAACCCGCTGCTGCGCAGTCCCCTCCTCGCCGATCGCATGGTCAGCCTGCTGGACTATCTGCGGTTCAACACATCGCTTCCCCGCCGGCTCAACGAGTTCGCGATCCTCATCCAGGCGCGCCTCTGGACGTCGCAGGTCGAGTGGGTCGCGCACTATCCGCTGGCGCTCAAGGCCGGCCTCGCACAGTCAGTTGCAGATGATCTCAAGGAGGGCCGGCGTCCCGGCGCGATGCAGCCAGACGAGGCGGTCGTCTATGACTTCTGCATGGAGCTGTCCACCACGCACAGGGTGAGCGACGCAACCTTCGCGCGTGCCAGGGCAATCATGAGCGAACAGCAGATCGTCGATCTGATCGCGGTCAGCGGGACGTACGTGACGGTGGCGATGCTGCTCGAAACCGGACAGGAGCCAGCGCCCGGCGGACAGACGCCGCTGCAGCCGCTGCCCGCCCGCTGACGACGGTCGGAGGCCCGACGCGGCCGGAAACCCGGAATCGCTGCCGGAAACCCGACACCAGGCCGTCGGCCCAAATCTGAGCCTGAAACCGGGTCATTGACGGCCCTGCGACGCCGTCGCCGGCCAGGCGACACGGACGGCCGGCCGTCCACCAGGGGCGGCTTCCCGTCAACTGACAACAACTTACGGGCGGCCTCCCCCTTGCTCAACGATGGTCGCCGCAGTCCTCCACATCAGGACACCCGGCGTCAAAGCCATGACTCAGATCACAATCTCCGCCCTCCTCGCCGCCATGCTGGTGCTGGCGACCACCGACGCGGTCGGTCAGCCGAAAACCCGGCATCACGCTCCGATCGACCTCGCGGTTCGCGCCGCCCGCGACGCGGGGGAGCCCTCGAGTGTCATCGTGCGATATCGCGAAGGTGCCGCCGAACGGCTGCGCCGCCGCTTTGCGGCACATGGCGATCGCGTCAGGCAGGACCACTCCGAAATCGATTCGCTCTCGGTTGATCTCCATCCGGAGGACGTCGACGCCGCTGCCCTCGATCCCGACGTGCTCTGGATCTCGGCCAACGGTCGCGTGTTTTCGGATGCCGCCAAGCGGACGACGACCGTGCCGACACCGGCGGGGAAGCCGGCGCCCACGCCGGCGCCCGCGCCGACCCCAGCGCCGAAACCGCTCCTCGACACCGCCATGCTCAAGTACACCCTGGGGCTGGGCGCCACCCGCCTCACCGGCGCCGGCGTGGTGATCGCCGTGATCGATTCGGGCGTTGCCGCGACGACGGACTTGTCGGGCCGCATCATTGCCTCGTACGACTTCACGACTGGCGGCAAGCTGGTGCCGGCCGCCGACCCCTACGGGCACGGCACACACATCGCGGGCACGATCACCGGCTCAGGGCGCCAGTCCAAACGTAAGTACGCTGGCATTGCCCAGGGCGTGCGGCTGGTCTCGTTGAAAGTACTCGACGGCGATGGGCAGGGCTATACGAGCGACGTGATCGCCGCGATCGACTTCGCCGTGACCCACCGCGCCAGGCTGGGCATCAACATCATCAATCTGTCGCTGGGACATCCGATCTGGGAGCCCGCGGCCACTGACCCGCTCGTGCAGGCCGTTGAACGAGCTTCGGCCGCCGGCATCATCGTCGTGACGTCGGCCGGCAACTATGGGATCAACCCCGCCACGGGGAAGGTGGGGTCGGCGGGGATCACCTCGCCCGCCAACGCCAGATCCGCGCTCACCGTGGGCGCGGTCATGACGAAGGGCACGATCGATCACGGCGATGACGCGGTGGCGGCGTTCAGCTCACGAGGCCCAACGTGGCACGACGGCCTGATCAAACCCGATTTCGTCACCGTCGGCGAGAGCCTGATCGCGACGTCGAAGACCGACGCGAAGTTGTACCAGAACCCGAAGCTCAAAGGGCCGCTCCCGGGCTATCTCTCGCTGAGCGGGACCAGCATGGCCGCGGCCGTGGCCAGCAGCATCGTCGCCCTGATGATCGAGGCGAACCGCCTCGACGAAGGCCCGGGCAAGGTGCTCACGCCGAATACGGTCAAGGCCCTGCTGCAGTTCTCTGCCCTGGCGGTTGGTGGAAGCGCCACCGGGATTCCGGCGGTCCTGGAGCAAGGGGCCGGCAGCCTGAACGCGGGCGGTGCGACGACGCTCGCGCGCGTCATCGAGCCCGGTGCGGCGCCGGGCGCGGGATGGATGGAACTCCAGGTCTCCCCCTCGACGGCCATCGCGCGCGTGACCTACCCATGGGCGCAGCAAATCGTCTGGGGCGATCAGATCGTCTGGGGCGACTCCGTCATGCGCAACCAGGTGGCGTGGTCCCAGCAAATCGTGTGGGGCGATCAGATCGTCTGGGGAGACGCCCTGCTGTTCGAGACGAACGTGGTGGCCTCTTCATTCAGTCTCTGGAACTCGGTCGTCGTGTGGGGCGAAAGCCTCGTCACGTCCGTCGGCCAGCAGATCGTATGGGGCGATCTGAGCGCCCAGCAGATCGTCTGGGGCGATCTGGACGACGACCAGATTGTCTGGGGTGACCAGGTCGTCTGGGGCGATAGGTTCGCGTACTAGTTGTCGGTTGTCGGTTGTCGGAAGGCCTCGAGCTAATTAGCTCGTCGCAGTCTGACAACTGACAACCGACAACTGACAACCGTCGGCGGGAGGGATCTACTGCCTGGTGATTTTGAAATCACCTTTCTGGTTGCCCTGCTCCCAGGTGCCGACGATCGAACGGCTCGCCAGCCCGAGGTTTTCGATCTTGCCTTTGGCGACGTAGCGGACGCCGCCTGATTGCGCTTCGAAGTGCACGGTCCAGTTGGTGTGATCGAGATCCGCCTTCGTGAAGCGAATGGGCCCCTCGCCCGGGCTCAGGATGGCGGTGACGGCCTTGCCGTCCCAGTCCATGTCGATCAACACCTGGGTCCGGTTGGTCTTGTTCGGACCCCAGTCACCCAGCCACGTCCCCTTCAGCGGATGTCCCTGCCCTTCGTTCATCGCCGTCTGCGCTGCCGCCGGGCCGCCAATTGCGAGGCATGCCAGCAGGCAGGCCAGAAGAACCGTTCTCATGGTCATCTCCAGATACTACGGCTTGAAAAAATGGCTTTCGTCTGTTGGATAGAGAGCCGGGTACCGGTTGTTCTCCACGCAGACGTTTTCGACGAGCTCGGCGCCCATGGCCCACGAAAGGTTCCAGCCGATCTTGAAGGGCCTCGTGTACGCCCCCGGGTCGTCGACCGTGGCTTCGTAGCGCAGGGTGTTGTAGTCCACACGCGTAAAGCGCTCGATCAGGTGCAGTTGGCTCGTCTGCACCGCGCCCCACACCGACAGCCAGTTCCCCTCGTTGAAGCCGACCGTATCGACGACAAGCGTGTCTCCATCCCAGCGGCCGGTGGAGTGTCCCATCCACGTGGGAAGGACAAACGCTTCGGGGGGATGCTCCCGGCCATCCAGGTAGATCGGCTGCCACATGTGAGCGTGCCCCTCGAAGATCCGGACGATGCGCTTCTGGTGCGGCAACTGCAGGAACTCCCACGGAGTCTGCGTCCGGTTCGCGGTGAGCGACGGTCCGCTGGTGGGAAGGCAGAAACCTTCGGGATCGTCCTTCTGCAGCGTCTTGATCCGGTATTCGTAGAGCGCCTTGGCCCAGGGCTGGAAGGGAATGCCCTCTTCCTTGCGCTCGATCAGCTCCACGGCAAAATCGCGGTGCTGCGTGGGTCTCCAGACGCCCTTGTACGCGGGATCGGACCAAGACAGATTGGGGGTGCCATCGGGCATCCGCGGGATCGGGGGCATCGGCTTGGCCGTCTGCCCGGCGCCGGCGCCCCGCATGCCTCCCTGCGGTGCCTGCGCCGCGGCCGCCGACGGAAGGGCCAGCGCCCCGACCAACATCACGACCGACGCGACGGCGCTAGTTCGCGGCATTGTTCGAGCTGCCTGCCAGGATTTCACGGCCGTCGCCAAACTTGATCGCGCGGCCGTTGATCATCTTCGAACCGTCGCGGGACATCCAGCCGTCGACGATGAGCTCGGTGCCGATCGCCAGCGACTTCTTGTCGCCGCCTCGGCGAACCAACTGCAACGGCGCACCGGTTTCCACCGCCCAGTTCTCGACCTTGCCGTCCTTGTCCTTGACGTTCAGGAACACCCACCCGTGGGGATTGGTGAGCTGGACCTTCGTGATCGTGCCCTTGAGGGTGATGGGTTTCTTGTCGTCGAACTCCGCCGTGAATGAATGATGCGCAAAGAGTGGAGCCGCGCTCGCCTGCGCCACGGCAACGAGAACGAGAGCGAAAAGCCAATTTCTCATCTGATGTGTCTCCAGTGCCCACATTTTATACCCCACAAGCCCAGCCGCCCGCACGGACAATTCATGTGGGCGACTCCTCGGCTATCAGTCGAACCGGCCGGTGCCGCTGTGCGAAATACATCCCCGCGCCGAGCGCCGTCATCAGGCCGATGGCGCCCATGCCAGACAGCCAGATACCCTGATACTCGTCCAGCGAATTTCCCCCGGGACCGCTCAAGGCGATTCCGAGATATCCGCTCGCCGCCAGCGATGTCGCGCCGACCAGTTGGGCCACCATGTTGACGAAGCCCATCACCGACGCGGTCTTCCGCGGTCCGTAGGTATCGGAGACCGCGGCGGCAATCAGCGGGTAGCAGTTGACCGCGACGCCGAGCAGGACGATCACCACGACCAGCAGCCACACCGCTGTGACCAGCGTGGACAACAGCTGGAAGAGGACAATCGTCAGCACCAGCGAGGCGATCACCGGTACCATGCGCGGCCACCCGCGCTTGAAGAGCGCGTCCGCCAACCGCCCGGCCAGCGGCACGCCCAGCCCGCGTCCGAACAGCGAGTAGGCGAGGGTGACGAGCAGGCCGCCCGCGACGACGGCCGCGTTCACGTCAAATCCCTGCGTCGCGATGTAGACGTCGGTGACGTAGACCGCCGTCCACGCCTGCATGTTGCGGACGGCGATGATGAACCCGGAAAAGAGCAGCGTGAACGACCAGAGCCGGGGGTCGCGCAGCAGGCGCCAGTCGAAGGGCTTTTTCACGCCGACGTGTCGCGGGTCGGGGTCCGACCGGAGAAAGGTCCAGCACATCACCGCCATCGCGGCGAGCCCGAGCGCGAGGAGATGCGTGCCGCGCCGCCATCCCGATGCGAGATAGATCGAGACCACGGGCAGCAGGAAGAACGCCGCGGCTTCGCCGAGCGCGCCGCCCACGCCGCCGAACGTCGCCTGGCTGAAGCCGCGCTCCCCTGGAGGAAACCACCGGGCCATGCCGCCGGTCATCGCGACATACACCGCGGCGCCGGTGACGCCCGCCATCACGCGCCAGAAGATCAATCCGGCTTCGCTCTGGCTGGTGGCAAATCCCGACAGGGCGCCGGCCGACAGGAGGATGCCGAGCGCGGTCACGCCGCGGCTGCCGAACCGGTCGGACGCGATGCCCCACGGCATCTGGCAGAGCGCATAGGAATAGAAGAAGGCCGACCCGAGCAGGCCGAGCGCGCCCTTGTCGAGCTCGAAATCGGCGGCGATGAATTTCTGGATGCCGGTGTAGTTCTGCCGCGCGAACTGGCTCGAGGCGTACGCCAGGACGCCGAACGCGAGGATCACCCAGCGATACGCCACGTCCGCCGCCGCTACCGGCGCCCGTGGCTGCCGGTCACGACGACGACGTCACCGCGACGCAGCCGGAACTCGTGGACGGTGCCTTCGAGCGAGATCGACTGGCTTCCGTGGTAATAGGCCGCGAAAGCATGATGCGCGAAACGGGGGATCGCCGTCCCTGTCACCAGGCTGAGCAGTGTTCGTGTCACAGGCGCCCTCCTGACAGATCGAACGAGGCAGCCAGTAGCTTAGCGCAGCCTCGGAGTGTTCGACGCCTTTCGACCCCCCGCCCGGCGGGGGCGCGGCAGGTCTGGAAATATCCGGAACATGCGAGACGGCACGACAGGATGATATGCGAGACAACTGGATCGGCACCGGCTAGGATCTCCGCGGCTGTGGCAATTCCAGCCAACCGCGCATCGAATCGGGTCAGTCCCACGGCGACTCCGGCCCGGAAGAAGTCGTTACCCCTCGGCGCCCGCACCGCTGGCGGCGGTGCCATTGACCGCGACGAGATGATGCTGAACGACGAGCTGATGCCAGGCGGCGACGATCTCACCTAGCGCAGCTCAACTAACGAGTGGGTATGATGGGGGCATTGAGAGCTGCAGCCCCCATCGTCTCCGCCGTCCTCGTGCTGCTGCTCGTGTCGCTGGTTCACGCACAA